>JAZOOT010000031.1:0-5536 GCA_045655165.1 Acutalibacteraceae bacterium | reverse complement strand
GAATTAAAGAAATATATTTACTATTACAATAACGAAAGAATTTCCTTAAAACTAAAAGGAATGAGCCCGGTGCAATACCGAACTCATTCACTTGCAATTTAATATTTAATTTTGTCTAAACTTTGGGGTTCACTTCAGTTTTTTACCGCGGTTTTTAATATTCAAGTTTAACTTCACCGTCAAAAAGGGTAACGGTTTGTCCGTCTTCGGTTTCAACCAATAAATTCAATTTGTCATCAAGCCCCGTTACGGTACCTTTAATTTTTTTGTTTTGTTTAACAAATGAAACAAGTTTGTTTTGCAAAAAGTTTTTTTGTTTATATTCTTTCACGTGTTCTTTTAAACGGTTGTTGTAAAGAATATCATAAATGGTGTTCGTTATTTCTGAAATTATATTTGCCCTAATAATGTCATTCGGAACTTCGTTTTCAAAAACACTTGCGGCAATATTTTTGATTTCTTCGGGAAAACTGTTTTTGGGGGCATAAAGGTTTATTCCAATGCCAATTACAACGTATTCGGGGTTTTGTTTTCCTTTAAAGGCCGATTCGCAAAGAATTCCGCATACTTTTTTAGAATTTATAAAAATATCGTTAACCCATTTTATTTCGGCTTTTTTGCCGGAATATTTTTCAAGTGTTTTAGCGGTATAAACTGCGGCGGCGGTGGTTAAAAAACCAATATCTTCGGCATTTATTTGCGGGTGCAGTAATATACTCATATATATACCGGTGCCGTCCGGCGAAAAAAAGGTTCTTCCTTTTCTTCCTTTTCCTGCCGTTTGCTGTAAAGAAATAATTAAGCGGTCGCGGCTATCGGTTTCGCCAAAAAATTTCGCGTCATCGTTAGTAGAAGCAGTTTCTTCTTTAACTGTAACCGATAAATTGTTGTTAACAGTAAGTAAACTGTCGAAACCCACACTTAACCAACTCCTTTTTTGTAATTATAATAATTTTTCTGCCGCTCTTCAAGAAAAAATTTAAAAAATGCTTTACTTTTTGTTTTTTTGGTGATATAATCATAATGTAAAATTTTATTTAGGAGGATAATTATGAAAAAAGTATTATCTCTTGTTTTAGCATTTGTATTAGTATTTGCATTGTCTGCTTCGGCTTTCGCGTTAAAAAGCCCCGGCGGTACAGAGTACAGCGAGGTTGTTATTAACCAAACCAACACCGGTTCTAACTCCGAAGTTGCTCAAAAAGTTCCTGTTGTTAGCGGCGGCAACATTATAGTTGAACCCGGCAAAAGCGAAACCTTAGAATTCGAAGGTTGGAAATTCTATAAAGACGCTGATAAAACTCCCGCTGTTGCAGGTACTGACTACCAAGTAGTTGAAGTTAAATTGGAAAACGGCGCTGCTGCTGTAGTTGGTGTTGACTATACTATTGAAGCCGGCGGTATCGTTGCAGTGGGCGGCAAATATTTAACAGTTGTTGTTAAACCCCTTACCGATAAATTGGTTATTTCTTCGGCGTTCGAAGGCGTTAATATTGAAATCAACGAACCCGGTGTAACACCTCCTCCCACTTCTGACCCAACAGCAGATGCTTCTGTTTTGGTTGTAGCAGTTTTGGCAGCAATTATTCTTGCTGCAGGTGCTTCTTTAATTGCTTCTAAAAAAGCACTCAACTAATTTAAAAAAATATTAAAACGGTCTGTTTTTACAGGCCGTTTTATTTTTTTTATTAAGTTGCAATTTAAGGTAAAATATGTTAATATTATTTATATATAAATATTTATAATTCAGGAAGGGTTTGTTTATGTATAGACTTAAAGCGCAGGGTTGGATAAAGCACTTTGATTTTCTTTTAATTGACGTGTTAAGTCTTAATATTGCATACATCTTGGCGTTCATTGGCCGCTTTGGTATGGTTAACCCTTACCAAAACGATATTTATATTGATATTTTGCTTGTGTTTTGCCTTGCCGATGTGCTGGTTACAGTTTGCTATAATTCTTTAACCGGCGTATTAAAACGTGATTTTTATGTTGAAATAACCCAAACGGTTAAACATTCAATACTTGTAGTTTTAATTGTTGCCTTTTATTTGTTTTCGGCTAAAAAAAGCGCAGACTATTCCCGAATTTTTGTATATTTAATAGCGGCATTTTACGTTGCTATTGCGCTTGTTACGCGCTTTGTTTGGAAACGAATTTTGCTTTCGCGCCGTGCAGCAAAACGTTTGCCGTCAATGTATGTTATTACAAATAACGACAGGGCGGAAGATGTTGTTGCAACGCTTTGCGCAAAACAAAAAATGCAACATCATATTTCGGGTGTTTGCATTTTTGACAAAAAAAGAGTAGGCGAAACAATTGAGGGTGTGAAGGTTACCTCTACCGCGGAAGATGTTGTTTCTTACTTGTGCAGACAATGGGTAGACGAAGTTTTTATTTCGCTTCCCGCCGATGAAAAGGTTGATAAACTTGTTGAAAAAATAATTCAAATGGGCATTGTTGTTCATCTTGAATTTCAGTACGGCGCCGAAAAGGAACTTAACAAACAAACCATTGAAAAGGTTGCAGGAAGAAACGTTTTAACCATTGGTATAAATTTTGCTTCTGCCAACCAAGCGTTTTTAAAACGTATGCTTGATATTGTTGCGGGTATTTTTGGCTGTATTGCAACCTTGTTTTTAACCATAATTTTAGGACCGCTTATTTATAAAGAATCACCGGGTCCCATTTTCTTTTCACAAACCAGAATTGGTAAAAACGGCAAAAAATTTAAAATGTATAAGTTTAGAAGTATGTATCTTGATGCCGAAGAAAGAAAAGAGGAACTTAAAGAACAGAATATTGTTAAAGACGGTATGATGTTTAAACTTGAACATGACCCAAGAATTATTGGTTGTAAAAAATTGCCCGACGGCAGGGTTAAAAAGGGAATTGGCAACTTTATAAGGGACTACAGTTTAGATGAATTTCCGCAGTTTTTAAATGTGTTGATTGGCTCTATGAGTCTTTGTGGGACAAGACCCCCAACAGAGGATGAATGGAATAAATATGAGCTTCACCACCGCGCGCGTCTTGCCATAAAACCGGGTATAACGGGGCTTTGGCAGGTTAGCGGACGCAGTAATATTACCGATTTTGAAGAGGTTGTTAAGCTTGACACCAAGTATATACGTGACTGGAGTATGGGGCTTGATTTAAAAATTATTTTTGAAACAGTTAAATCAGTTATTAAGAAAGACGGTTCCATGTAGGTGCAAAATGAAAGATATTAAAATTATTATTGCCGCTCATAAACCATATAAAATGCCAAAAGGCAGTATGTATTTACCCGTTTTTGTTGGGGCAGAAGGTAAGGCGGGAATTGGGTTTCAACCCGATAATGTTGGTGAAAATATTTCGGCGCAAAACCCGTATTTTTGTGAACTTACAGGGCTTTATTGGGCTTGGAAAAATTTAAGTAATGACTATATTGGTCTTGCTCATTACAGGCGCTATTTTGCCAATAAAAACATTAAAAAAGATAAGTTTTTAGGGCTTTTGGACAGCAAAACCGCAAGTGAACTTTTAAAAAAAGCCGATATAATTGTTCCTAAAAAGCGTAACTATTATATTGAAAGTTTATACAGTCACTATGCCCACACACTTCATATTGAAACACTTGATGTGGCGGGTGAAATTATTAAAGAAAAATACCCGCAGTATTTAAGTGAATTTAATAATCTTAAAACCCGAAAAAGCGCACATATGTTTAATATGTTCGTTATGAAAAAAGAACTTTTAAGTGAATATTGCACTTGGCTTTTTAATATTCTTTTTGAACTAAAAGAAAAATTAGACCCAAAACAGTACGACAGTTTCCACGCAAGGTATTTGGGCAGGGTTTCTGAACTTTTGTTTGACGTTTGGCTTTACACCAATGGCTATAACTTTAGCGAAGTAAAGGTTATAGATATGGAAAAGGTTAATTGGGTTAAAAAAGGTTTTAGTTTTTTGTGGGCGAAGTTTGGCGGTAAAAAGTACAAAAAAAGTTTTTAGAGGTAAAAATGAAAGTTTTAGTTGGATATGTGGTTGATTTCCTTGTTAGCGGAATAGACAAATATTTAATAAATGTAATTAAAATTGCCAAAGAAAAGGGTGTTTGTTTAGAATTTTTAACAAGCAGACCAAATCAAAAAACAAAAGATTTTCTTAATGAATACGGCTTTAACGTGTTTACCGTAAGCAGTTTAAAAAACCCGCTTAAACACTATAACGATGTAAAAGAAATTATAAAAAACGGCAACTACGACCGTGCATATTTTAATATTTCTGAACCCCTTAATTTTGCCGGTGTAAAAGCAGCAAAAGATATGAAACTGCCTACCTTTGTTCATTCTCACAGTTCGGGAATGGATATTAAAAACCCTTTAAAAAGGTTTTTGCGCGGCGCAATTAACTTTTTGGCAAGACCTGTTTTGTGCAAATGCACCGATAGGTTTTTGGCTTGTTCTTACACTGCGGCGGCCTGGCTTTTTGGTAAAAGAAATGCGAAAAAATGCCAAATTATTTTTAATTCGGTTGATAACAGTAAATTTAAACCCGATTTAAAAAAGAGAACGCAAAAAAGGGAAGAACTTGGTATTAAGGAAGACACGCTTTTGCTTGGCACGGTTGCAAGTTTTTCATACCAAAAAAACAATTTCTTTTTAACCAAAATTTTAAACGAAACCGTAAAGAAAAATAAAAATGTTCTTTTGCTTTTAATAGGCGACGGCGAAACACGCCAAGCAATATCAGAAGAATTTAATAAGTTGGGGCTTAAAGAAAAAGTTTTGTTTTTGGGTGCAAGAAATGATGTTAGCGAACTTATGCAGGCAATGGATGTTTTTTTGCTTCCGTCGCGTTTTGAAGGGCTTCCCATTGTATCGGTTGAAGCGCAATTTTCGGGTGTGCCTTGCTTGTTAAGCAATAAAATTGACCGCCTTTGCGCTATTAGTGACTGCTGTAAGTTTTTAAGCATTAAAAACCCAACTTTGTGGGCAGAAGAAATTTTAAAAATTACCACTGTTAAAGAAAAAAAGTATAACGAAAAAATGCTTAAAAATTTTTCGTACGAAAATAATAAAGAGGAAATCTTAAGAGTGCTTTTTAGTTAGGTGTTATTTATGCAAAGTATTACGAAAAAAACGGCAAAGCTCGATTTTTTTATTATAGAAACAATATTTAAAGTAATATATATCTTGCATTTGCTGTTGTCGGTAACCGTTTACCTTACGGGCAGACGGGTTATGTTGGTGTCATCTTTTTGTTCGCTTTTTATTGGCGTGTTTATTTTGTTTACCCGCCTTTTTAAAGTAAAACTTTATATAAAGGTTAAAAAAGTTTTGTTTTTGGCTTTGTTTTTGCTAAGCTTTTGTATTTCATCTTTTTTCCTTTATAAATACGCAATATTTGAAAGCATAAAAACGCTTGTTTGGATGTCGTTTTGGTTTTTTATTCTTTTTACCTTTAGCACCGAAGCCACCGAAAAACAAGTAATACGCGATTTTAATGCAGTCAGCATATCAATTCTTGCATTTGTAACCCTGCAAAATTT
>JAZOOT010000030.1:0-5977 GCA_045655165.1 Acutalibacteraceae bacterium | reverse complement strand
TCGTGGTCGACCGAACTGCAGGTGTTTATTATTACACCTTTACCTATGGTTGAATTGGGATTTATTACAGCGCCTGCCATAACCACGCTTCCGGCACCAACACAGGATTCTGTACTTACGGTTGCATTGGTATGGATAAGCGTTTCCAAGGTTGCAGCATTTTGTTCGAGAATGGTTTGATATTTTTCCCTTATATCGGAGTTGCCTATGGCAACAACGAAAGAGTGGCTTTTTATATATTTGGCAAAGTCAGCCCTTTTTCCGATTACAGAATATACGCCCACATTCTTAATTTCTCTATCGTCTAAAAACGATATTGTGGAGAAACGGTTGGTGCATTTGGCAATGTCCGCCACGACGTGACCGTGACCGCCTGCTCCAATAATTATTAAATCTTTCATATGTTTACCAATTCTTTATGTGTTTTATTTCCCTCAAACTCTTCCATCGTCGCGTTGTTTTCTTGTGATATTCCCTCACGTTTGAAAACCGTTAGTACGGTTGAAAGAATAATTTTAATATCATTCAAAAAAGTAACATTTTCTATGTACGCTATGTCTTCTTCAAACTTTGCTTCCCAGGTGATAGCATTTCTTCCGTTTACCTGTGCACGACCTGTAAGTCCGGGCCTTACATCGTGGCGATGCTTTTGCCTTTCGTTATAAAGCGGCAGATATTTCACAAGCAACGGTCTGGGGCCGACTATCGACATATCGCCTTTGAGGATGTTTATAAGCTCGGGCAGTTCGTCGAGCGAGGTGCTGCGAAGCAGTCTGCCGTATTTTGTAAGTCTTTTCTCGTCGGGCAGGGGGTTGCCGTCCTTGTCGGTTTCGCAGGTCATTGTGCGGAACTTGATAAGCTTAAATATCTTTTCATTCTTGCCGGGTCTTGCTTGTGTGAAAAACGGATTACCCTTCATCACTATTGCGCCCAGCACCATTAAAATCAGTAAAATAGGGGAGAGCACGATAAGTGCCAGAAGCGACAGACAGAAGTCCATTGGTCTTTTAAAAAATTTCGCGTACATTATGTACTCCTTAGCCAAAGCATTTAAACGCAAATCAGATTTTGGGATAAGGTTTTTACGCTGTGGCATTGTTAAAATACTCGTTAATCCGTTAGGATTAACTGTGTTTTGTGCCTTGCCACACCGTAAATCCTTTAATCACAAAATTCTGTGACCTAAAAGGCGCGGATTTATGAGTGGATTTTGGTGATGCAAAGCACATAAGGCTGTCGCCTATGGGCGACAAAGAGCCAAAAGACGCCTTAAACCCGCCCTTTTAGGCTGGTTCGGGTTTAAAAGCTTTGGCTAACAAAATGTTATGAAAAGGTGTAATAATCTATTCTTAATTTGCTTTATTAAAGGTTTCTTTTACTTTATCAATAATTTCGGGGGCAGCCGCAATAGCGCGGTCAATTGAATTAGATTCTGTGGTTATGGGAAGTACCCTTACGCCGTTTGCCGTTACCAATAAAAATGCAACGGGAGTAACGCTTAAACCGGCACCACCGCCGCCGCCAAAAGCCGCGTTTGCGCTTTTATTGGGGATATCGGCACCGCCTGAAGCAATACCCATTGTTATTTTAGAAACGGGAATTAAGGTGTTTTCACCAATTACTATAGGTTTTCCAACAATGGTATCTGCGTCAACAACGGCGCGTAATTTTTCCATTGTAACGTCTAAAATGTTTTTAATACTGCTTTCTGCCATATTATCACTTTCCTTTATAGGAATTTTTCCTAATTTTTTTTAATTATTCCTTTTCTTGTTCTTCTTCAGCTAAATCACCCAAAGCCGAAAGTTGTTCGGCAAGAACAGGCATTTCCACCGTTTCGTTTCTTTCAATTGGCGGAAGTTCTTTTATATCGCTTATGCCGAAACAACGCAAAAAGTTTTTGGTTGTACCGTATAAAAGCGGTCTGCCGGGAAGTTCTAACCTGCCTTTTTCTTCGATTAAGCCCTTTTCTAAAAGATTTGTTACGGTGCTAGAGCAATCTACCCCGCGCACCTGTTCAATGAATGCTTTTGTAACGGGTTGGTTGTATGCAACCACCGCCAAAACCTCCATACCTGCCGAAGAAAGCGGAGATTTACGGCGCATATCGGCAACCTTTCTAATGTATGTGCCATATTCGCTTTTTGAACAAAGTTGATATGCGTTTTCAATGCGAATAAGTTTAATGCCCCTGTTCTCAAGTTGTTCTGCCAATTTTTCCATTGTTTCAACAACTTCATCAAATTCTATTTCAAAAGCAAGGGCAAAGCGGTCAATACTAACGCTTTCGCCCGAAGAAAACAACACCGCTTCAAATGCCGCAGTTAAATCAGTTTTCATTGTTTTTCTCCTTTATTAAAGTAATTCTTGTGTCACTGCTTTTACCGTCAATTTTTACACGGTTATTCTTGCAAAGTTCCAAAACGGCAAGAAAGGTTGCAACAAGTTCCGAACGGCTTTTTGCACCCGAATAAAGTTCGCTTAACTTCTTTGTACCGCCGCGCACAAGGTTTCTTAAAACATAAACTATTTTGGTTGAAACCGAAACAATTTTTTTGGCAACAATTTTGGTAAAGGGCGCTGTAGATACAGGTGTTTTCCGCATCCCCTTACCAACCGCCGACAAATATGCTTCGTAAAGCACGCTTGACTTATGGGTTAAGGCATAGGTTTTATCAACCTCAACCTCTTCAGGCACACGCACAAAGCGGTCGTACTTTGCATAAATTTCGGTAAGTTTTTGGGCAGTTTCACGGCAAAGCTGATATTCAATAAGTTCACCTGTAAGTTGCTCTTTAAGTTCTTCAATTTCTTCGTGTTTTGGTAACAAACTAATTGTTTTTATATAAATTAAACGCGAAGCCATTTGCAGAAAATCACTTGCAACGTCCATATCTTCCTCTAAATTCATTTTTTCAATGTGAGAAAGATATTGCTCAATTAAAACCGTAAGTTTAATTTCGTTAATATTCAGTTTGTTTTTTGCAATAAGTTGTAAAAGCAAATCAAGGGGACCCTCAAAATCTTCCAACTTATACGAAAGCATAACTTCCATAATTCACCGTCTGTTTTATATTTTTTAAAAGCCAAAAATTAAACTTGGCAAAATGCTTATAATTTTATAAATAAAGTTTGAAACAAAATTCATTGGTCCGTCAAGTACGCCTGTGTAAATTAAAAGCAAAATGAAAAGTGTGAAAAAGCGTTCATATTTCATTATTAAAAAATAATATTTTGAAGGCAAAAAAACGTTTAAAAGGCGCGAACCGTCAAGCGGAGGAATTGGTATTAAATTAAATACCGCCAAACTTATATTTATTTGTGTGAAAAAAGCAAAGAAAAGCGAAATGTAAAAAAGCCACACACTGTTTCTTGAAACGTTTAAAAAAGCAACCCAGTAATAAAAAAACCACGAAACACCGCCAAGCAAAACGTTCATTAGCGGGCCGGCAAAAGCGGTTATTGCCATCCCTGCTTTTGGGTTTTTAAAGTTCTGCGGGTTAACGGGCACGGGTTTTGCCCAACCAAATCCCAAAAACAAAATACCAAGCGCACCCCAATAATCAATGTGTGCCATGGGGTTAATTGTAAGCCGACCCATATAACGCGCGGTTCTATCGCCCATTTTATCGGCAATATATGCGTGAGCAAATTCGTGGAATGGCAAGGTTAAAAAAATTACAACCAAAGCAGAAATTACATATGCAATAACCTGATAAAAATTCATGCTTCCACTTAGTAATCTAATAAGCAATTATAAGACTCCCTTTTAAATATTTATAATTAATTTTATTATATAACAGCAAATATATTTTTGCAAGAAAAAAACGCCCTTTTGGGCGTTTTTTATTAGTGATATAAATTTTTGTTTCTGCGCACCGGCTCACTTGTGTAATTTATACCAAGTTTTTTAAGCACCATTTCATCGGTTTCGTTAAGCATTACCGAAGAATGAAGTTCTGCGCCGCGTAAACGGCTAATTTTTTCAAGTGCTTTGCTTGCCTGCGGGTTTACCACCGCACTGCTTGAAAGCGCAATTAACATTTCGTTTGAATTAAGATGCGAGTTTTTAGAACGGAAAGTTTCCCTTTTAAGTTTAACAATGGGTTCAATAAACGACTGTGCAAGCAAAGGCACATCGTCGTCAATATCCGCCATAATTTTCATTGCATTAAGCATTGCTGCCGAAACACTGCCAAGCAGTTCGCTGCTTTTACCTGTTACAATTTCGCCGTTATCAAGTTCAATAGCAACGGCGTGTTTGCCCGAACTTTCCGCCTTGTCTAAAGCAGGTTTTACAACCGCCCTTTGAGCAAGTGTAACTTCGGCCTGTTTCATTATTGAATCGGCTTTAATTACGGCAGATTCACCAACCCTGCCCATAAGTTTATCGCACAAAACTTTATAGTAACGGCGTACAATTTCCTGTTTGGCGGCTTCGCAAACAACATCGTTATCAATTATGCAGTTACCCACCATATTTACACCCATATCGGTTGGTGATTGATAAGGACTTTCGCCCAAAATTTGTTCCAAAATTGCCTTTAAAAGCGGGAACGCTTCAACGTCGCGGTTATAGTTTACCGTCATTTCGCCGTATGCCTCAAGGTGATACGGGTCAATCATATTAAGGTCGTTTAAATCGGCAGTAGCTGCTTCATAAGCAAGGTTTACGGGGTGTTTTAAAGGCAAATTCCAAATTGGGAATGTTTCAAACTTTGCATAACCTGCTGTAACACCGCGTTTGTGTTCGTGGTAAAGTTGCGAAAGACAGGTTGCCAACTTACCGCTTCCGGGACCCGGTGCGGTTACAATAACAAGCGGTTTAGTGGTTTCAATATATTCGTTTCTGCCGTAACCGGCTTCGCTAACAATAAAGGGAATGTTGTTGGGGTAACCGTCAATTACATAATGCATATAAACATTAAGTCCCAGATTTTCGAGTTTCTTTTTAAACACATCAGCCGCGTACTGACCTGCATATTTAGTTATAACAACACTGCTAACATAAAGTCCAACCGAACGGAACGAATCAATAAGGCGCAATAAATCGGTATCGTAAGAAATACCCAAATCACCGCGAATTTTATTCTTTTCAATGTCCACAGCGCTAATGGAAATAACAATTTCAGAGCACTCTTTAAGGTTTAAAAGCATTTTCATTTTGCTGTCGGGTTTAAAGCCGGGTAGTACGCGTGAGGCGTGAAAGTCGTCAAAAAGTTTACCGCCAAGTTCTAAATACAACTTACCGGAAAATTTATCAATTCTTTCTTTAATGTATTTAGACTGAAGTTCCAAATACTTTTCGTTATCAAAGCCAACTTTCCTAATCATATATACCACCTTTTAACCCCTGTGCCATAAATTCAACATACCAATTATACGATATATATTTACTTTTTTCAACCATAAACTTAATTTTTTTTACTAATAAGTATAGCACTCGGTTTTGTGAAATATAATAGAAATATAAGCACATTATTTTTTGAGGTGAATGCTATGTTTAAAAAGTTAAAGCCCTATATAATTTCTATTGCCATTGCGTTGGCTGTAGGCGGTCTTGCGGCGTTTTTTACAAGAAACAGTATGGATATTTACAAAACAATTGACCGTCCTCCCCTTTCTCCGCCAAGCATTTTATTTCCTATTGTATGGACAATACTTTATGTGCTTATGGGCATAAGCGCCGCATTGGTATATAACAAAAGAGGTGTAAATTATAGCCAAGTTTCTGTTTCTTTATCGGTATACGCAATAAGTTTGTTTTTAAACTTTTGGTGGAGTATAATTTTCTTTAATGCAAGAATGTACTTGTTCGCTTTTATTTGGATACTTTTGCTAATTTTAAGCGTAGCACTAACAATTTATAAATATTGGAGCATATCAAAACCCGCAGCAATTTTGCAAATACCCTATTTGTTGTGGATTATATTCGCTGCATATTTAAACCTTGGAATTTATATTTTAAACAAATAAA
>JAZOOT010000029.1:0-9138 GCA_045655165.1 Acutalibacteraceae bacterium | reverse complement strand
CAAGTTTTCGCAACAAGAAAAAGTACAAATTTATCTGAAAAACCAATTAATCCCTAACCGCAACTCCCGAAAGAGTGCCTTTTTTATTTGCCCATTTTTTTGCTTTTTTCGTAAGCCGCAACAACAGCGCTGTTTACCGCTTTTTCAAAAGAGTCATTTTCTAAAGATTTTACACCTTCAATGGTGCAACCACCAGGGGAGCAAACTTCTTCTTTTAAAGTGTTTGGCGTTTTTTCTGAACTCATAACCATTTTTGCTGCGCCAATAAGGGTTTGGCAGGCAAGTTTTTTTGCGACTTCACCATTTAATCCGCAACTTTCACCGCCATCAATTAGCGCTTTTATAAACATATAAACAAAGGCGGGACCGCAACCTGAAACCGCACAACCGGAATCAAAAAGTTCTTCATTTAATTCTTGAAACTTACCGCCGTTTTTCATTATGCTCAAAAATTCTTCGGTTTCTTCGGCAGCAACCTTTTGGTTTGCACAGTAAAGCACCATACCTTCACCCACCAAAACGGGTGTGTTTGGCATAATTCTTATAATTGGTAAATCCGCTTCGCAAAAACCGCATAATTTTTCTAAAGAAAGCCCTGCTGCCATTGAAACCAAAACAAGGCGGTCAGTTCGTTCCTTTAAAATATCTTTTATTTCGCCAAGCATATCTTTCATTACCTGCGGTTTTACGCCAAGGAAAATGAATTTGCTGTTTTTTGCAATATCTAAAATATTGGTAGCAACTGCGCCGTAAGTGTTAGCAACGCTTTCGGCTTTTTCGGTAAAGTGGTCGCAAACTGCAATTTTTTTGGCATTAACACCTTTTGCAGCAGCGGCTAAAAGAGTACTGCCCATATTACCTGCGCCAATAAAACCCAATTTATACATATAATCACCTTGTTTGTCCGTTTCCTGTTATAACATATTTATAGGTGTTAAGTTCGTTTAAACCCATAGGACCCCTTGCGTGAAGTTTTTGGGTGGAAATACCCATTTCACAACCCAAACCAAACTCTCCGCCGTCGGTAAAGCGGGTAGAAGCATTAACATAAACCGCGGCAGAATCAACGCTTAACACAAATTTTTGCGCGTTATCATTGTTTTCCGTAATAATAGCATCGCTGTGGTGGGTGGAATTTTTACTAATAATTTTAATTGCATTATTAAGACTATCAACTACCTGTACACCCAAAATATAATCTAAAAATTCGGTTTTAAAATCAATGTTATTCGCCTTGTTTACACCAAGAATTAGCGAAGCGGTAGCGTCTGTTCTAAACTCTACCTTGTCACCAATTTTTGCTTTTAATAACGGTAAAAATTCGTTAGCAATACTTTGGTGCACAATGAGTTGTTCGGCGGCATTGCAAACCGAAGGGCGTGAAGTCTTTGCGTTTTCTATTATTGCCAATGCCTTATTAAAATCGGCATATTCATCAACGTAAATGTGGCAAATACCGGTGCCTGTTTCAATGCAGGGAACAGTAGCGTTTTTAACACACGCGTCAATTAAACCCTTTCCACCGCGCGGAATAAGTAAATCAACAAGTCCGTTTGCAGTCATTAAAACATTTGCCGAATCACGCGTAGTGTCTTCAACAATCATAACGGTATTTTCCGAAAGACCTGCCTTAATTAAACCCTCTTTAAGTGCATTAACAATAGCAACCGCGCTTTTGTGGGCTTCTTTTCCGCACCTTAAAACACAAGCATTACCGCTTTTAATACAAAGCGCGGCGGCATCGGATGTAACATTCGGGCGCGATTCGTAAATAATTGCAATAACCCCGAGCGGAACACTTGTCTTTTTAATTACAAGACCGTTTTCGCGCTTAATTTCTTCAATAACTCTGCCTACAGGGTCTGAAAGTTTTGCTACCTCTAAAATACCGTTTGCCATAGCAGTTATGCGTTCTTTTGTTAAACATAAACGGTCTAACATAACGTCACTTATAACGCCTTTGGCATTTTGCATATCCTCTTTGTTTGCAACCAAAATGCTGTCAGCATTGTTAAGCAATGCCTCTGCCATATATTTAAGGGCAAGGTTCTTTTTTTTGCTTGTTGCTGTCATTATGTCTGCGCAACAGTTTTTTGCCGCGCTTAAAATTTCTAAGGTTGTCATAAAATCAACGCTTTCCTAAAAATTTAGTACCAATTTGTTTGCCTTCAACAATATCGTAAAGAATGTTGCTGTCTTCACCCGAAGCAATAATTGTATCGCAACCAATTTTTGTTGCAATTTGCGCGGCCTTAATTTTTGTTGCCATACCGCCTGTGCCAAGGCATGAGCCGGCAGAACCGCCTAAAGCCACAATGTTTTCATCAATTTCTTCTACAATGGGAATAAGTTTTGCGCCTTCGTTCTTTCTTGGGTCGGCATCGTATAAACCATCAATGTCCGAAAGTATAATAAGCAAATCGGCATTTACGGCAGATGCAACAATTGCGCTTAAAGTATCGTTGTCACCCAAAACAATTTGGTGAGTGGCAACGGTGTCGTTTTCGTTAATAATGGGAATAACATCAAGTTCCAAAAGGCGCGAAAGGGTATTAACAAAGTTTTGTTTGCGTTCATTTACCGCAACGTCGTCATCGGTAATTAAAAGTTGGGCAGAAGTGTGGTTGTACTGCGAAAAAAGTTTATCGTATGTATACATAAGTTCACATTGGCCAACTGCGGCGGCTGCTTGTTTGCCGGCCAAATCATCGGGACGTTTTTTTAGTTTAAGTTTACCAACACCCATACCAATTGCGCCCGAAGAAACAAACACAATTTCGTTACCCATATTTTTAATGTCGGAAATAACTTTGCAAAGTGACTCAATGTGGCGAATGTTTATAAGCCCTGTTGAATGAGCCAAAGTAGAAGTGCCCACCTTTATAACTATTCTCATTTTTATTCCCCCAAAATGAAAATTTATTTTTATGTTTGCGAGTTTGTCTGTAAGCCGAGTTCTGTTTTAAACGACTATCTATCTCGACGTATAATTGCTTATACGCTCAAGCCACTTTTCGCGACACACCGAGCAAGTGTATTGTCGCAGTCAGTGTTGCTCCGGATAAGGTTTACAGGGCATTTGTGTCTCCACAAATCCGGTGAGCTCTTACCTCGCCTTTCCACCCTTACCGTAAAAACGGCGGTATATCTCTGTTGCACTATCTCTAAGGTCGCCCTCGGCGGCGGTTAGCCGCTATCCTGCTCTGTGGGGCTCGGACTTTCCTCACACACAAAAAGTATGCGCAGCCGTTTGGCAAACTCGCAATGGTATTTTAACACAAAAAAGTGTTGGTGTCAAAAACAATTTAATTACATAAAATATATAAGAATATAATAAAGGGGAATTAAATATGCAAAATAAAATTCCAAACGTATTTTTGGGCGCAAATTCCGCCGATGGCTTTTTGAACAGGTTTTATATAAAAGGCGAAGATTTATACACCTACATAATTAAAGGCGGTCCCGGCTGCGGTAAATCTTCCTTTATGAAAGCGGTTGCCAAAAGGGCAACTGAACTAAACCAACCGCTAATAACCGCCCCATGCAGCAGTGACCCGAATTCGCTTGATGCGGTTATTTTACCAACCCAAAAAATAATGATTTTAGACGGGACCTCACCACACGTTATTGACCCTGTTTACCCGGGTGTAAAAGAAGAAATAATTAACTTTGGCGAATTTTGGAACAGCGAAATATTAAAAGAACAAAGCGAAGAAATAATAAATTTAACCGATAAAAACAAAACACTGCATAAAAAAGCGTCGGTTTGCTTAAACGCGCTTGGTAGGGTAAAAAGAGATAACTTTAGCATTTATCTTGCCGCAACCGATATAAAAAAAGCCGCCCATTTTGCCGCGCAACTTGCCAATAAATACTTAATAAAAACAGGAAAAAAGCCAAAAGAAAGAATTTGTTTTTTAAGCGGTGAAACACCGCAAAAAACCGTTTTTTATGAAGATACAATAAACCAATTATGCGAAAAAAAGGTAATTATTAATGATACCACTTCGGCTGTTAGCAGTATTATAATGTCGGTAATACGCGATATTGCGCTAAACTGCGGTTACACAATAATAACCGCCAAAAACCATATTTTAGGCGAAGAAAAAATAGACCACGTAATTGTCAAAGAAGCAAATATTGCTTTTTGTACCGAAAACGAACAATTGCATTTTAGCGATACTGTTCGCCGAACACGAACCGAACGGTTTTACAATAAAGAAATGGTAAAGAAAAGTGCAAACCGAATTGCGCTTAACAAAAAACTTGAGAGCACTTTCTTAACCCAAACACACAGGTTGTTAGCCGAAGCAAAACAAACCCACGACCAACTTGAAAACTGTTACATTAAGGCAATGAATTATGATTTATTAAACGATTACACACAAAAATTTATTAAAAATTTATTCTAAATAAAGGTCTTCCAAAGCAATTTGGAAGACTTATTTTTTTACTATATGTTGTTATATTCCTTGACATAGTGGGGCATTGGTGGTAGAATATTAGCAGTAGGTTACACTGGTTAATTGTGGCAATTAGTGGCGAAATTACCATATTAACTGCTTTAACTTTATACCGGGGCTTAAAGTGCGACCTCGGATAACAAACCAAAACGCATTTAATATATAGAGAGGAATATCCTTAAATGACAATTACAGACTACATTATTGTCGGTGTAATTGCATTGGTTCTGGCTATAATCGGCTTTTTTATTGGTATGTCATACCGCCGCAAGTCAGATAGTATTACTGTTGGCTCGGCCAAAGAAGAAGCAAAAAGAATATTAAACGATGCAATTAAAACGGCAGAAACAAAGAAAAAAGAAATGTTAGTTGAAGCCAGGGATGAAGTATTGCAGCTACGTCAGGAAAACGACCGCGAACTTCGTGAACGCAGAAGCGACATTGTTCGCCAAGAAAACCGACTTCAACAAAAAGAAGAGAACCTTGACAGAAAAATTGATAACTTAGAAGCAAAAGAAGAAAAACTTGCAATTCGTTCCCGTGAAATTGACGAAAAACTTGAAGAATGTGAAAAAATCAAAAAAAGTCAGTTGGATTTGCTTGAACGCATTTCGGGTTTTTCAACCGAACAGGCAAAACAGCATTTGCTTTCAATGCTTGATGGCGAATTGGCTCACGAAAAGGCAACCAAAATTCTTGAGTACGAACAAAGAACAAAAGAAGAAGCCGATAATTTGGCACGCGAACTTGTTGCCCACGCAATTCAGCGTTGCGCGGCAGACCATTCTTCCGAAACCACCGTTTCGGTTGTGGCTCTTCCTAACGATGAAATGAAGGGCAGAATTATCGGTCGTGAAGGCCGTAACATTCGCGCCTTGGAAACCGCAACGGGTGTTGATTTAATTATTGACGATACCCCCGAAGCAATTACCGTTTCAAGTTTTGACCCAATCCGCCGCGAAATTGCGCGAATTACACTTGAAAAACTTATTTTAGACGGTAGAATTCACCCCGCAAGAATTGAAGAAATGGTTGCAAAGGCAACCGCCGACGTTAACGCTGTAATTAAACAGCAGGGCGAACGCGCTTTAATTGATTCGGGCGTTCATAATTTGCACCCCGAACTTGTTAAACTTTTGGGTAAACTTCATTACCGCACAAGTTACGGTCAAAACGTGCTTAATCACGCTTTGGAAGTTTGTCATATTTCGGGCTTGCTTGCCGCCGAAATGGGTGTTGATGTGTCTTTGGCAAAACGTGCAGGTTTGCTTCACGATATTGGTAAAGCACTTGACCACGAACAAGAGGGCTCACACATTCAACTTGGTGTTGAGGTTGCTAAGAAATATAAAGAAAGCGAAACGGTTGTTCACGCTATTCACGCTCACCACGGCGAAGTTGAAGCCAAAACAACAATTGCTTGCATTGTACAGGCGGCCGATGCAATTTCTGCCGCACGTCCCGGTGCAAGAAGAGAAAATATTGAAAATTACATTAAACGTCTTGAAAAACTTGAGGAAATCGCCAATTCCTTTAGCGGCGTAGAAAATTCTTTCGCTATTCAAGCAGGTAGGGAAATCAGAATTGTGGTTAAACCCGAAGTTATTTCTGATGACCAAATGGTATTGGTTGCTCGTGATATTGCAAACCGCATTGAACAGGAACTTGAATACCCCGGCCAAATTAAAGTAAATCTTATCCGCGAAAACCGCGCCGTAGATTACGCAAAATAAAAGAAAAAACTCCTCGGAAACGAGGAGTTTTTTGTTTCTTTAAAATTCGCTATCAAACCCGTCAAGCGTATCGGTAAATGTAAATGTTACGCTTGTGGTGTTGCTTTGTTCGGACTCTAAGTATTTAATAACACCATTTTTGCGCATTTCATTTCTTGGGCAGGGGAAGCAGTTGCCCGGTTCAATACCCAAAACGTAATCGCGTCTGCCCATCATTTTCCATTCGGTAAGGCAGGGAAGTTGCTCTTTATCGTAAGAAAGCACAACACCAGCATCAATTTCGGGGTTATAAATACCTGCGTGTGCCTTTTTGTCCTTGCCAATAGAACTGTCAAAGAAATAGCATCTTTCGGCAAAATTTTGTTGCGGCTTTTCCATAATAAGCGCAGTGTCAATGGTTTCTTTTGCGTTGTCTGTGGCAGCCCAGTAACTTTCATTTGGGAAACGAACAATACTGTTTTCGCTAAGTAACGGGTACCCCATGTTGCAGTGGTATAAAATTAAGTACGGGGAAGTTGTGTCACCCTCGTTGGTAACTGTATCGTTAACGGTGAACTCATTATTTAAGTAAGAAACAAAGTAAGTTCTTTTTAAAACCAATTTTCTGCCAAAAATAACACAGTCGCGAACTGTTGCTTTAATAGTTAAACCGTCATCACTTTCTTCAATTCCGTTTAATTCTGCAGGCATATTACCAATGGTGCCGTGAAGCGGAACATCTTCCCCTTCGTCGTGGCAAGGTCCTCCAACACCGTTAAAACCGCAGGTTGTAAAGAAACCTGCCGAAAAAGATTTTAAAAAGCCTGTTCCTTGGTGGTCATAAAAAGCGGGGGCAACATTACCGCAAGGTGAAAGGTAACCCATATTTTTGCCGTCATAAATAACGCGTGTCATATCGGCGCATCGGTCAAGCGAAATCCAAAGTTCAAGCCCTTTTCCGTTGCGTGCATAAACAAAGCGCATACCTTCGCCTTTGCCACCGTTTAAGGTGTAAATTTCAGCACCGCGTGTTTGAAGCGGGTGTCCAACATAATATTTCACAAAGCATTCTCCTTTGCTGTTTTGTTATATTAAATGTTACAATAAAAAAGCAGTAAAGTCAATAAAATACAAAAAGTAATAAAAGTTTAAAATTTTTTCTTGAAATTTTAATCATTTTATGGCAAAATAATAAGGTAAAAATTTATTGTAAAGTAGGGCTAATTATGAGTAGAATGATTGGTACGGTTGCAATGGGCCTTCGCGCCCCCATTATCCGTGAAAACGAAGACCTTGCGCAAATTGTTGTAGACTGCATTTTAGAAGCAGTTGAAAACGGCGATTTTAAAGTGCGCGATAAAGACGTTGTTGCAATAACAGAATCTATTGTTGCAAGAATTCAGGGTAACTATGTTACTGTTGATAATATCGCTAACGATGTAAGGGCAAAATTCGGCGGCGAAACTGTGGGCGTAATTTTCCCAATTTTAAGTCGTAACCGTTTTTCAATTTGCCTTCGCGGTATTGCTAAGGGTTGTAAAAAAGTTGTTATGATGCTTAGCTATCCAACCGATGAAGTTGGTAATGCTTTAGTTACTCCGGAACGCCTTGATAATATTGACGTTAATCCATACAGCGATGTGCTTGATGAAAAGAAATACCGTGAACTTTTTGGTTATGAAAAACACCTTTTTACAGGTATGGACTATGTTGAGTATTATACTCAGCTTATAAAAGAAAGCGGTGCCGAAGTTGAATTCGTTTTTGCTAACGACCCGCGTGTTATTCTTAACTACACCAAAAACGTTTTAAACTGTGATATTCACACAAGGTTTAGAACAAGACAGTTGTTAAAAGAAGCCGGCGCTGAAATTGTTTACGGTATGGACCAAATTATGAGCGCTCCCCAAGGCGATAGCGGTTATAACGAAAAATACGGTTTGCTTGGCTCTAATAAATCTACCGAAGATAAAATTAAACTCTTCCCAAGAGATTGCCAAGACCTTGTTGAAGATATTCAGGCACGTTTATATAAAGCAACAGGCAAACACGTTGAAGTAATGGTTTACGGCGACGGCGCATTTAAAGACCCTGTTGGTAAAATTTGGGAACTTGCTGACCCTGTTGTTTCGCCTGCATATACAAAAGGTCTTGAGGGCTCGCCTAACGAACTTAAACTTAAATACCTTGCCGATAACGATTTCGTTGACCTTTCGGGAGATGAATTAAAGGCCGCAATTAAAGATAAAATTGCACAAAAAGACGGTTCAAGTCTTGTGGGCAACATGGCAGCACAGGGTACAACCCCCCGCCGCATTACCGATTTAATCGGTTCACTTTGCGACTTAACCTCGGGCTCGGGCGATAAAGGCACACCTTTCGTTTACATCCAAGGTTACTTCGATAACTACACAGCAGAATAAAACAAAACACCAACCAAACGGTTGGTGTTTTTTATTAAAATTTAATTTCCCAACATATTGCAAAACATCAACAAAGCAATTAAAAATGTAATAATTGACAATATTAAATATGGGGTTGTATTGGGTTTTTTCTCTTTGATTAGTTTTATTGTCATAACGGCACAAGCTACCATCATTAAACAGAAACAAATTAGAAGTATAATTCTCATGCGGCAGAACTCTCTTTGTTAAATTGGAATTTATTTAACTAATTATACCATATTTTTGTTGTGTTTTCAATAATGTATTGCTGGCGTATGTCAGAAAATCCAACACCGTTTCCCTCTTCTCTTTTATCTTTTCTCTGAAAATGACAATTTTAGAAATGAGTGAAAAGAGAATAGAACAAAAAAACAAAAGCCACCCATAAAGGGTGGCTTTGCTTTTTGGCGGAGACGGAGGGATTCGAACCCTCGTCCCTCAAGGGGCATCATGATTTCGAGTCATGTCCGTTATGACCACTTCGATACGTCTCCATGTGTGTTACTAACAAGCAGTATT
>JAZOOT010000028.1:0-12650 GCA_045655165.1 Acutalibacteraceae bacterium | reverse complement strand
CCCTCGGCAATACTTAAACCGGTTGCCTTTTTAAACTGGTAGAACACCTCGGGGTTAAGGGCTTCGCCTGCCGTTGTAGCGTGGTGAATTGAAGATAAATCAAAACGGCTTAAATCTTGTTTTATTAGCATACGGTACATTGTTGGCGGTGCACAGAATGTAGTAATATTATATTTTTTAAACATTGGCAAAATCTTTTCTGCATCAAAACGGTCAAAGTCGTAAGTAAACACCGCGCCTTCGCACAGCCATTGGCCGTAAAGTTTGCCCCAAAGCGCTTTACCCCAGCCAGTTTCAGAAATTGTGAAGTGCAAGCCCTCTTTTTCGGCCATATGCCAATATTTTGCGGTTACATAATGACCCAAAGCATATTTATAACTATGCATAGCAATTTTGGGATAACCCGTTGTGCCAGAAGTAAAGAACATTAACATTGGGTCATTTCCGCAAGGAGCATCGGCTTCACGAACATATCTGCGCGAAAACAAAGAAAATTCATTATCGTAATTATGCCAACCCTGTTTTTCGCCGCCCACAATAAGTTTTGTAAGGGTTGTTCCTGCTTGCTTTTCGGCAAGTTCAATTTGGTTGGCGGTATCGCCGTCGGCAGTGCAAATAACAGCGCTAACGCCTGCGGCTTTAAAACGGTATGTAAAATCTTTTTCAACAAGTTGGTTTGTGGCGGGAATTGCCACAGCGCCAAGTTTGTGCAAACCAAGTATACAGGGCCAAAATTGGTAGTGCCTTTTAAGTACCAACATAACGCGGTCGCCACACTTAATACCAAGCGACTTAAAATAGTTTGCGCTTTGCGAAGAAGCATCTTTAATATCTTTAAAGGTAAACCTGCGTTCAGTCATATCGTTCGCTATATGAAGCATAGCAAGTTTGTCGGGGGTGCTTCTTGCAATAGCATCTACCGTATCAAAGGCAAAGTTATAGGTATCGGCGTCTTCAAAAGCAATGTTTTTAAGTGCGCCGTTTTCGTCTTCTTCGGTTTTAATATATTTATGGCAAAGCAAACTTTCTTGTTCTGCCTTTTTGCCCGAGCCAATAAACATTTTTTGGTCGGTTATATCGCTTGCCATAATAATAGCAAGGAAAACACAATCTTGACCGTCAACGGCAATCATACCGTGGGGGTTTGAAGATTTGTAAAAAATACTGTCGCCTTCATGCAAAATTTCTTCGTGGTCGCCAACGCGAATACGCAAACTGCCTTTTATAACCATATCAAACTCTTGGCCTGCGTGGGTAACGGTATGAATGGGTTTATTTTGCAAATCATCGGAATACTTATATGTAACCCAATAAGGTGTTGCAAGTTTTTTTCTAAACATTGGTGCCATATCTTGAATGGTAATGCCGTCTTCACTTGCGGTAACAAGACCTTTGCCTTTTCGGGTTACGGTATAGCCCGAAAGTTTTGCGCTTTTACCTTCTAACAATACGGTAATTTCAACACCAAACGCGGCGGCACATTTATGTAAAAAAGTAAACGGCAAATCAACAGTACCTGTTTCATAGGTTCTGTAATCTGTTTCGCTAACTTCGGTAAGCTCCGCCATTTTTTGAGTACTGTAACCCAAAATATCGCGCATATCGCGTATACGCGCAGCAATGTCCATTAACTGTGTTGCAGAATTCATATTATTCATAAATATCATCCTTTCAGGAAAACAAAAAACCCGTCTCAAGAAAAAATCTTGAGACGAGTAAAATTTACACCCGCGGTACCACTCAAATTACGGCAATACTGCCGTCACTTCGGACTCTAACAAGCCCTATCCCTTAACGCGGGCAAACGGGCAAACCTGGTAAAAATACTCGGCTTGCCGGCTCGGAAGTGATGGGTATTTTGGAAAACTGGTCATCGGCTTACACCAACCGCCGACTCTCTGAAGACCCGAAAACCTAACCGTCTTCGTCGCTGCCTTTAAATAACTTTTTTCATACTTTAACACACTTTTCTTCATTTGTCAAACATTTTTTTAAATTTTTCTTGACAAACGCGTTTTTTTATGGTTAAATCTTCACATATACTTTAAAAATGACGTTGACGGAAAATCTGCTTCTTTTAAAACTGCGTCAGAGAGCCGATGGTTGGTGCGAATCGGTGCAAGAAAAAAAGCAGTCTCATTCCCGAGTTGGTTCTGTAAAAGCAACAGTTAGTAATGGAACACGGCTGCCTCCGTTACGGGCAAGACTTTGTTAGAAGTTTATGAGTGACCTTACTTTTGTTTAAAGTTAAGGTAAGCAGGGTGGTACCGCGAAATGTATTTTCGTCCCTGAGGCCAAGTTTGGCCTCAGGTTTTTTTTATTTTATTTAGAGGTGACAAGTTATGAAACAAATTAAAATTAGTGACATTACAATGAAAAACACGGCAGATGGTTTTTCGCTTTCTTTCCGTGAAAAAATTGAATTAGCAAAACTACTTGATTCTCTTGGCACTTCGGTAATTGAACTTGAGGGTGTTGGTGAGTCACGCACCGATGCTTTGCGCGTTAAATCTATTGCATCTGCCGTTAAAAACAGCACCTTGGCTGTTCCTGTTGCATTAAACGGTGAAAATATTGAAACTGTTTGGAATGCTCTTAAAAATGCAAAACACCCTCGTTTGCAGGTTTTTGCACCTGTTTCTTCGGTGCAAATGGAATATTTATACCACAAAAAGCCCGAAGCCGTTATAAACGATATTAAAGAAAGTATTTCTGCTTGTAAAAATTTGTGCAGTGATGTTGAATTTGTGGCAGAAGACGCCACAAGAAGCGACGGCGCATTTTTAAGCAGCGTTATTACTACCGCAGTAAAAGCAGGTGCTACCACTATAACTGTTTGCGATTCGGCAGGCACAATGCTTCCTAACGAGTTTGCTGATTTTATTGAAAATTTAATTAACACCACCCCTGCTTTAAAAGAAGTTGATTTGGGTGTAAATTTAAATGATGAAATATTTTTAGCCGATGCTTGTGCTATTGCCGCTGTTGAAAAAGGCGCCACCGAAATTAAGGCGGCTGCCTACCGCCAAGGCAGTGCTTCTTTGGCTAATGTTACAAAAATTCTTAACACACGAACTGCCACTATGGGTGTTACAACCGGAATTTCGGTTGCGCAACTTGGCCGCAGTATACAGCAAATTACCCTAATGTGCCAAACCGAGCGTAAAAAAACATCGCCCTTTGACAGCGGTGTTAGAAGTGATGATGAAGGCGTTTATTTAACGGTGCACGATGACGCTGATTCCGTTTTAAAGGCGGTTGCCGACTTGGGTTACGACCTGTCAGAAGAAGATGCACCAAAAGTGGTTGAAGAATTTCGCCGTATAGCCGCTAAAAAAGAACAACTTAGCATTCGCGAATTAGATGCCATTGTGGCTTCTGCGGCAATGCAGGTGCCCCCAACCTACCAATTAGAAACCTTTGTTATAAATTCGGGCAACACCATTTCTTCTACTGCCCATATGAAACTAAAGAAGAACGGACAAATTTTAGAGGGCGTTTGTATTGGCGACGGCCCTATTGATGCGGCTTTCCTTGCTATTGAAAGCATTACCGGCAGACACTATGAACTTGATGACTTCCAGTTAAAAGCCGTAACCGAGGGTCGAGAAGCAATGGGCCAAACCATTGTGCGTTTGCGCAGCGGCGGAAAATTATATTCGGGCCGCGGTATTTCTACCGATATTGTTTGCGCCGGTATTAACGCATATTTAAGCGCATTAAATAAAATTGTTTACGAGGAGGAGGAAATATGAAACTTTCCTTTTCTACACGCGGCTGGTATAACTTAAATTGGGAAGACACTGTTAATATTGCCGAAGAAATGGGTTTTAGCGGTATTGAAGTTTATAATTTACCCAAATTTGACCCAATGTTAGACCGCAGCGGCCCTTTTCATAAATACAATGCTGCAGCAACGGTTAGACAGTTAAAAGAAAAGAATTTAACTATTCCCTGTTTTGATACTTCTTGCGATATTTCAAGTGACTATGGCTGTATTCCTTTTTTGCAAACCTTAATGGAAACCGCTAAGAACACGCGCGTGCCTTATATTTCGGTTGTTGCATTAACCGAAAACGAAACTGCAGTAAAGGAAAACCTTACCCGACTTATAGCCGAAGCGCGCGAAAAAGAGGTAACCATTTTAATTAAAACAAGCGGTATTTATGCAAATACTGCGCGTTTACGCAAACTGCTTGATGAATTTGCAAGTGATGAATTGGCAGTTTTGTGGGACGTGCACCACCCTTTGCGCGACTACGGTGAAAACGCCGACACCACAATAAAAAACTTGGGCGACTATGTGCGCCATGTTCATTTGCGCGATTCAGATGAAAGTGGTGAATACAATTTAATAGGCGAAGGTACTGCCCCTATTAAAGACTTTATGTTGGCTTTGTCTTCGGTAAACTATAACGGTTTTATTTCGCTTGAATGGAAACCCGAATGGATTGCTGATTTAAGTGACATTGAAGTTATATTCCCCTATTTTATTAACTATATGAACCGTTTTGAAAACCCGCGCGGTAAAAAGAAAAGTTTGTATTTTAACCACGACGGCACAGGCCAGTATGTTTGGAAAAAAGATGAACTTATTGATTTAACCTTTTCACAGGTGTTAGACCGCATGGCCGAAGAATTTCCCGACCAATATGCCATTAAGTATACTACCCTTGATTACACCCGCACCTACCGCGAATTCCGCGAAGATGTGGACACCTTTGCACGCGCTCTTGTTTCTTTGGGCGTAAAGGCAGGCAGTAAAGTGGCAGTTTGGGCTACTAATGTGCCCGAATGGTTTATTTCTTTTTGGGCTACCACAAAAATTGGCGCGGTTTTGGTAACGGTAAACACCGCTTATAAAATTCACGAAGCGGAATATTTGTTAAGGCAGTCAGATACGCATACCTTGGTTATGATAGAAAGTTGCCTTGATTCAAATTACAAAAACATTATTAGTGAACTTTGCCCCGAAATGAAAACTGCCAAACCGGGTGAGCCACTTCATTGCAAGCGGCTTCCCTTTTTGCGAAATGTTATTACTGTTGGCTTTAAAATGGAGGGTTGCTTAACCTTTAGCGGTGCTATGGCACGCGCAAATTTGGTAAGCAAAGAAACAGTTGCCCAAATGGCAGCCGCCGTTCGCCCCGATGACGTTTGCAATATGCAATACACTTCGGGCACTACGGGCTTCCCCAAAGGCGTTATGCTAACCCATTATAACGTGGTAAACAACGGCAAATGTATTGGCGACAGAATGGGGCTTTCCACCGCCGACCGCATGATGATTCAGGTGCCAATGTTCCACTGCTTTGGAATGGTGCTTTCAATGACTTCGTCATTAACCCACGGCGCCACCATTTGTCCGCTTCCATATTTTTCGGCAAAGCAATCACTTGCTTGTATTAACCAAGAAAAAATAACCTGCTTTAACGGTGTGCCCACAATGTTTATAGCAATGTTCAACCACCCCGATTATAAAAATACCGATTTTTCGCACATGCGAACAGGTATTATGGCAGGTGCGGGTTGTCCGCCCGAACTTATGTGCCGCGCCGCACAACCAAATGAAATGAATATGACGGGTATTGTTAGCGTTTACGGACAAACAGAATCCGCCCCCGGTTCTACAATGTCGGCTTGGACAGATAGTTTAGAGGTTAGAACCGACACTGTTGGTTATGCATTCCCCCACGTTCGTTGCAAAATTGTTGACCCCGAAACATGCGAAGAACTTCCCGCAGGTGTAAACGGCGAATTTTGTTCTAAGGGTTATAACACAATGAAGGGCTATTATAAAATGCCCCAAGCAACCGCCGACACAGTTGATAGTGACGGTTGGCTTCATTCGGGCGATTTGGCTTGTAAAGATGAAGCGGGTAACTACCGCATTACAGGCCGCCTAAAAGATATGATTATTCGCGGCGGTGAAAATATTTACCCCAAAGAAATTGAAGAATTTATTTACACCCACCCTGCTGTTAAAGACGTTCAGGTTATTGGCGTACCCGATAAGAAGTACGGCGAAGAAATTATGGCTTGTATTATTCTTAAAGAGGAAAACAGCATAACAACTACCGAAATGAGCGAATATATTAAGGCCAGTATGGCAAGACACAAGGTGCCAAAATATATTTCGTTTGTTGAAAGTTTCCCAATGAATGCCGCAGGCAAAATATTAAAATATAAAATGCGCGAACAAGCCGCAAAGGAATTAGGACTTATTGGCGACAGCAGTAACACCGCAGAAAACAACAAATAAAAAAGCACCCACACGGGTGCTTTTTTATTAAGTTCTATTCTTATTCTCTTTTTCTTCCTCTTCTCCCGAAAGTATGTAAAGTTCTTCACAAGCGATCTGCGCTGAAACAAGTTCATTCTTTATTTTTTCGGTTGCATCAAGTAAAGTTAAATACATTTGTTTATAATCCGGCATACCTTTTCACCCCTTTAACGTAATTATAGGTCAATTTTACCCTATTGTCAATAGGTCAATTTGCCATAATATAAATAGGTGATATTATGAGCAGATTAAAAGAACTACGAAAAGAACGCGGATATACACAAATTAAAATGCAAATGCTTACAGGTATTGACCAAAGTGATTATTCTAAAATTGAAACGGGAAAAAGATATTTAAGTTTAGAACAATGCATAAAAATTGCAACCGTTCTTAATACCAGTATGGATTATCTTGTTGGCCTTACCGACCAAAAAGAACCCTACCCGCGCACAAAAAACAAATAATAAAACAGCGAAGCAAATCATAAATCATGATTAACTTCGCTGTTTTTATATAATGTGTTATTTTAAGTATTCAGGTGTAAACCCAAATATTCTCATTTATACAAATTCTCTCATTTTTTCAGAGTACGGCAGGGATATTAATATTTATTTTAACAATTTACATTTTTTGTTTCTTATATCAATAAGGGAGAGCAATTCATTAGCAGTTGCTAAAGCTAATTCAAAGTCTTCTCCGTTAACAGCATTCTCAAAGTCAACAAAACCTTTTTTAATTTTATCTTCAACCTCAACAAGGGCTGCATTTGACATCGGGTCGGAATAGCGAACCGCTTCATAAACCTTTTTTGTAAGTCCTTTAAGTTCTGCGGTGTTGGATGTGTTCATAAGATGTTCCGCATCTACTGTAATTGACTTTATAAATAAGGTCTGTACCTTAATTTTTTCATCAATACCTCCTACAACATTTACAGCAACTTTTGCCTTAATAATGTAAATAACAGCAAGACCATAAACCAAAGCAACTCCAATATATACTACTGTATTAGGAACTGCTGCAACAAAAATATAAACGCTTGACAAGATTACAGAAAGAACAGCAACAATATAAGCCGTTCTAAACTGCGAAACAGTGAGGAATATTTTTTCTTTTGTTTCGATTTTCAAAGTAAGCACAAAAACAATAGCAATAGCTGTTCCAACAAAAGCAATCAACATACCGATGAGGAAGGTAAGGTCATAACGGTTGCTATACAATTCACCCTTAATGCTGGTAACACTCTTAGGAATAACTAATGTCTCAACACCGTCGTCTAATGCATCAAACGAAATGGTGGTAACAATTTTACCATCAATGCTTTCAGGAATTAAAACCAACTCATTTTCTGCGTGATAACGATTGATATCGATGCTCTTATCTGAAATGTTGTTATAAGAGAAAGGAATGTTAGCGGAATAGAAATCAACATAGTATGAATCCGGAATGGTTTTGATTTCAAACTTTATTTTTTCATCTTTAGAGAATTTCTTATACAAATCGGTATCTTCGTACATATAAACAGTAACATTTTCAAGTGTTTTTGGCTCGAAAGTTTTTAATTCTTTGGGAAGATAAATGCTCTTTAAGTTTTTGGCGTTTTCAAATGCTTTCTCAGCAATTTTAATGATTTTTGTGCCTTTAATATCAGCAGGGATAGCGATTTTTTCGCTTTCGCCCTTATAAGCAACGATAGTACCGTCATTGTTGTAATCAAAATTCTCAAGGTTCAATATACCTATATAAGCATCTGAATCCGAGATTATCTCATAATCAATATTGTGTTTCTGGGCGTATTCTTCTGCATAAGAACCGTCATAACATATAATATCCACACTGTTAGACTTGTCATAAATAATAGCAGAAATAGTGCTAAAAAGAATAAATATTACTAAGAAAATACTTACAGATAGTTTTTTTGCCTTCATTATTGTCACCTCTTATAAAATCTCGGAAAGCAGTTTTGCTTTCATGCTGTTGAATTCTTCTTCCGAAAGCATTCCTGCATCCTTCATCATTGTAAGTTTATCAACTTTTGCTTTAAACGTTGCCATATCATTGTCAGAAGTAGCAGGAACAGTTGCAGCACCCATAGCATCGTTCATCATTCCGCCAACCATACCACCAACAGCACCGCCGACACCAGCCATCGTTCCAAATCCAACTCCCATATTGGTAAACTCGCCAACAGCTTCGTTTTGGGCAACCTTTTCAGCAACGTCAAATCCACGTTCTTGCTGGTAGGTATAACCTTCCTGTGCTCGTTTGGTTGCCTGTGCTTTGGAATCGATAACGGTCTTCTGCGCCTCTGTTTCAGCATTGATAATCTCGGTCTGTTGACGAAGTTTTGCCTCGGCAATGTCTGCATACTGACGGAAGTGAAGTTCTTTGAACTTCTCGTACTGAAGTTCGCCATTGGGTTTCGAGATTGTGGTTACAAAAAACTGCTCGAGAGATACACCATACTCTGCGAAGTCACCAATAAGAAGATTCTTAATAGCATTTGAGAACATAGTAAGGTTTTCATCAATTTCAAAAATGTTAATGTTATTTGTCTTCATAACCTGTGCAATATAGGTCTTCACACGGGCCATAAGGAAAGAACGGAAGTATCCTACCAACTGATGTTGACCAAGATAATTCTCTGTACCAACTAATTTCAAAAGCAATTTTCTGCTGTCTTCGGCACGGAGAGTCATTTCACCCGAAGCCCCGATAGAAAGCGGGAACCCATAAGTGGGTTCTATGTACTCAACGCGGGAGTCAGTGCCCCATTTAATGTTCATCTGCTCGGTCTTGTTGATGAAATAAACTTCGCAGTGGAAGGGACTCTTATCGTTAATACCCTTGTTAAGAGCCCTACTGATAAGTGGAATATTCTGTGTTTCAAGGGTGTATCGACCTGCACCAAACATATCAAGTGCCTGACCGTTCATAAAGAAGATTGCCTCTTGGTTCTCGTGAACGATTAACTGTGTAAGATAATTAAAGTCCTCACAGGGGTGTTTCCAAATAAAGGCGCTATTATCACCTTCGTATTTAATTATTTCTGCTGTTTTTGCCATACTAATTTCCTCCTAATTACTAATTTTGTTTAAATCTATCCACATAGCAGGACAATAACTTAATGTTTTTATTTCGTTTAAACCTTTAGTGTCATATTGTTCATAATTTGACCATTCAGAAAATGTAATATATCCATCTCCATTTGCATCTGCTACAACAGATTTATCCAACGAACAAATTACGGACTGAAAATGTCCTTCATAGTCAACATACGTATATGTATTGTCCTCTACATCTCGTAGACAAATATTTCCGTATTCTTGACGAGCTTTTCCATTTTCATCATAACGCAGATATGAATTATATTCATCAATGCTCAAAATAAAAATCTTGTCTGTAGTAATATCATTAGGAGAAGAAGAATTTTTTAATTCCGTAGAAATAATACAGTCCTTTATTGCTCTATTAAATGATTTTCTATAAAACTCCCCATTCAAATAACGCCTTATGGTGCTGTTTTTCCAACCACCAACAATGTCTGAATTATTGGAAACGCTTACATCATAATAATTCAATAACAATACTTTATTCTCTTCCTTGGCGATTACACACCATAAATCCGAGTTTTTTCCTCTAAAATCGATATCCCCGTTTCGCAAATCTCCCAAATAAACATCATCTAACAATTCAGCATTTTTTAATTCATTCAATTTTAATTTTGTGGCTAAATCTGCACTATCCCTATAATCTCCAAGATAAACAAAGTATTCGCTTGCGTATTTATGAGCACCAAAGGAATTAAACATATTTGCCAATTGGTAGTCAAAATAATTTTTTCCTATAATTTCAAACGCAAAAATCAAAGACAACGAAACGAGAACCGAAATCAAGGCATTTCTTGCTTTTTTTGGTCTTTTTATATTTTCTTCTTCAGATTTTTTTGTAAAGCATATTATTATGAACCAAATTAATGTCAATAATGTTGATAAAATTACGTATAGATAAAATCCATATTCAATCATATACATAACGCCAACAAAGCAACTTAGAACAAATAAAATTGAAACTATGCCTTGCAATATTATGGCAATACGTTTATCTTTAATAACCTTAAAAGAAATTAACGAAGTTACCAATATTCCCATTATTGTTAAAAGCGAAAACATTATTACATCTTTTGGATTAGAGAGATTCTTTAAAACTTTTATTCCAAAATAAAAATATAAAACAACACTTATAAAATAGAATATTTTTGAAAAAGATTCTAAAAGAAGCATTAAAAGCCCTTTTGCACATTCTTGTATTTTTTGTTTCAACTTCTTAATAATGGGTTTAATTTTAGATGGTTTTTTAACTTTCTTTTTAACAATTTTAGGTTGTGCTTGAACGTCACGTTCAAAAACCTTTTTTAATCCTCTTATAACATCCGTTATAAAACCAATTTTGCCCATATCTTGTGCTTGAAGATGTGCAAACTCTTCGGGCAACTCATAAGCATCCATATTTCTGTAACAAGGAATAATCATTTTTGAACGGTCTGTTTTTGTAAGTTTTATAAACCTTGACCATTCATTGCGCACCCAAACAGAGTCAAAATACTCCGGTTTTGTACCAACAACAAGCATAACCTTTGCGGAATTAAGCGCAGCAAAGATATACGGCTCATATTCGTGGCCGAGTTTATTTTCAAGAGTTATTGGGGCATAGAAAACCTTAAACCCTTCCTGAGTAAGCTGGTAATAAATATCATTTGCAATAGTACTGTCAACCGTTCTTTTTCCATCCTCATCGGTTTCCTTATAACAGATGAACACATCAAATGGTTCTTCGTTATTAACTATAGATAATATATTTTTTTGCAGGTCATCAATGAGCTCTGCTTCTGCTTTGTATAATTCCTTTTGTTCAGCATCGGCATTTTGGGTAGCGGCAAGATAATCTACATCCGTAAGAACTGCCTCATAAAGAGTTCTATGACAGGTGGGAATTCTTGAATATGTTTTGGGGTCCTCTACATACTCAATGCCGTATTTACAAAGAACAATACCCCAGTGAGCTTCAGAGTCAGTGTTATCTATATCTAAAATTTTCTCATATACCTGCTCGGCTTTATCAAACTCACATTTAAGCCGCAGGTTATTTGCGCGGTTGAATAAGTTGGTAACAATCTCGCCCCTTGATTTCGGAACAGTTTGTTTCGTGCCACAATATTCACAAGTGGCAACGGATATACCCTCTGATATTTCTAAACTACCGCCGCACATTTTGCATTTGAAAATTGCCATTGATTAAATCCCCTTAATATTCCTTGATTTCTAAATTATCTACCGCAAAGGCAAGACACTTCTGAATAACTTCATTTCTTGTTCTTCCTGTTTCCTCAGCAATTGTGTCAAGTTTCTTAACCAATTCATCGGGCAAACGAATAGAAATCACTGTAGAATCACCTCTGTATTTTTTTGAAGAAATAACAAGTTTTTCTTTTGACATGATTCTTCTCCTTTTGAAAAAATTACATGTAGTATCATACTACATTTCGTATTATACTACATTTGTAATACATTTGTCAACCCTAAAATTAAAAAACCTATGCAGCACAAAATTGTGTACTACATAGATTTTCCTTTTTTATAATTTCCCCATCATTGTTGTTTTTCCTTTAGTGTTGTTACCGAAGAAACAAGCATTCTTCTAATTTCAATACAATCGTTTTGAAACTTTTTATATTCACTTTCAGTAATAGAACTTGTTTCAAACAATAATTCAAGCCAATATTCACTTTCATTGCATTCTTTTAATGCAATTTCAAATTTTGAAATAAAGTCCTTTGTTCCCTGTGCATATTGTGCTTCATGAATGTTAGCACCAACAGAAGTGCCCGAACGCAGTAGTTGATTTATTAAAGCGGATTCTATTCCCTCTTGCTTTAGTTTGCGGCAAAGAAGTATGATATTTTTTGCGAAAACTTTTGATTTTGTTCTTAAAGCACTATCCGACATAAAATCCAACTCCTTTTAGTTATGAGTTTAGAGTTATAAATTCGGCTTCGCCGAATGTTATGATATGATTGCTTTTTTAAAAGACAACTTTGCCGCAAGGCAAATCATAACACGGCGAAGCCGCTCATAGCTCATAGTTTGCCCAACGGGCAATCATAGTTGATTTTGCTTTGCAAAATCATTCCCACTCTATTGTGCCGACGGGCTTGGGGGTGAGGTCCATGAGGACGCGGTTGATGCCGTCTACTTCGTGGGTGATTCTATTGGTAATTTTGTGAAGTATTTCGTATGGTATTTCTTCTATTGTGGCGGTCATGGCGTCACTTGTGTTTACGGCGCGGATAATTGCCGGCCAACCTTCATAT
>JAZOOT010000027.1:0-44108 GCA_045655165.1 Acutalibacteraceae bacterium | reverse complement strand
TTTACCGAATTATTAAAGAAGATTTAGAAAAAAGAAATATTACCGCATAAAAAAACACCGAAACGCGTTAGCGTGATACTCCAAGCGGAGTATCACGCAACTCTATTCGCCTGACGGCGGGTGGTATTGCTTCGCAGTGATATTATGCTACGCATAGTGATATTCTCCTGCGGACAGTTTAGGGCGAATAGAATATCACGAAACCGATAGGTTTCATATCACTTTCTTTTGGAAATATCTCGCAACAGGCGAGGTTTTTTCAAAAGAAAATATCACGCTGACGATAGTCAGCATATCACTTAACAGACAAAAAGAAAGAGAAGAATCGTAATAAACGAATCTTCTCTTTTTTGTTGTTAGTGGGTTTGGGCTATTGTCCAAGTGCATTTGTACATACAAATGCGATGCTGGTTCTTCTTGACGGAAAATGAGTACACTTTCAAATTCTCCGATAAGAACAACAGACATTTGCGTTTCGGTGTTTTAGTTTTTATTAGTCGTTCTTAATGCCGGACTGTGCTTTTAAAGAAGCACGGGTTTTTCTAACTTCACCCAAATTTGCGGTAAGGTTTTCATCGGCGCGACGCATAATGTCGTCAACAAAATCTTGTGCGGCTTTGCGCATTTCACGGCTTTTTGCTTGGGCAACAGAAATAATTTCCTGTGCTTTTTCTTGTGCTAAACGGGTAATTTCTTGTTCAGCAACCTTTGCTTTTGCTTGTTCTTCGGCAGCACGAATAAGACTGTCGGCTTCTTGCTTTGCGCCTGCAATAATGTTTGCGCGGTCGGTAACAATGCCGCGTGCCTGTTTGATTTCGTTTGGAATGTTCAAACGAATATCGTCAACAACTGCACGTAATCTTTCAATGTCTACCAAAGTTTTTTTGCCGGGCATTTTGATTCCGCTGTCAAGAGCTTCATCAAACTGTTCAAGTAATTCTTCTAAATTCATATTTATCTATCCTTTCAATCTATTTAGTATTTGTTTATGAATAGCATCGGGTACAAACCCGCTGATATTTCCGCCCATTGAAGCAATTTGCTTTACCATACTTGAACTTAAATACATATAATCCGATGTTGTTGTTAAAAACACCGTTTCAACTTCTGGGTTTAACTGCTTGTTTGTAAGTGCCATTTGAAATTCGTATTCAAAATCTGAAAGAGCACGAAGACCTTTAACAATGGCTTTTGCGCCTTTTTGTTTTGCGTAGTCGGCAAGCAGACCGTTATAGTATTCAACTTCAACGTTATCTAAATCGGCAACCGATTTTTTAATAAGTTCAACTCTTTCTTCAGCAGAAAAAGAATGTTTTTTGTTTGGGTTAACCATAACTACCACAATTAACTTTCCAAAAAGGGAAGAGGCACGTTTAATAATATCAAGGTGCCCAAGGGTAATAGGGTCAAAACTGCCGGGATAAACAGCAATATCACGGTTCATTTAATGTACCCTCCAAGACATACTTTGAAATTAAAATTCTTGAAAAACGGTAATTTTTTACCTTTTTGAATTTTCCGTAACTGTCGTTTAATTTAACGTCAGTAGGGTGTTCGCAAAAAACTGCACCGCCGTTTTTCATAACATTTTCTAAACCCTTTAAAGCATCTTTATAAAACCCTGCTTCGTAAGGCGGGTCTAAAAAGCAAAAATCAAACTTCTTGTTTGTGCGCGAAAGAAAACTTAAAAAATCAATATTGTTTACTTCGTAAGAATCTTTACTAAACTCGCACACGGCAAGATTTTTCTTTACAGTGTTTACTGCATCACCCGATTTGTCGCAAAAAACGGCATATGCGGCACCGCGGCTTAATGCCTCAATACCAAGTTGTCCGCTGCCGGCAAAAAGGTCTAACACAGTACTGCCTTCAATTTCAAAATGAATGGAACTAAAAAGTGCTTCTTTAACGCGGTCTGTGGTGGGGCGAACATCGTTACCCGGTAAAGTAATAAGTTTTTTGCCCCTTGCAGAGCCGGTTATAACGCGCATTAAAAAAATCACCTTATTTTAAAAATCTATTCTACTATATTATCACACGAAAAGAGGTGGTTTGTCAACATAAAATATGCAAAATTTTTTAAATTTGACAAATATATTATATATTTAGGCAAAAAATAATCCAAAAAATGCAAAAAAACAGTTGAAAACAAAAATGAAGTGTGATATAATACTTTGGCTAATGTGTAAAGTTGGGTTTTTATGGCTTTATCTTTGGCAAATATTACACACATTTCGCTCTTAAAAACAGAAGGGGTGACCATTACTACGGGTTTTCCTGTTCGTTGGGCGAGGTGGAGGAAAAACCTCAGGAGGAAATTAAAATGGCAGTAGTATCTATGAAACAGCTTCTTGAAGCAGGTGTTCATTTCGGACATCAAACAAGACGTTGGAACCCCAAAATGGCAGAATACATCTTTACTGAAAGAAATGGTATTTATATCATTGACCTTCAAAAAACAGTAAAGAAACTTAACGAAGCATATCTTTTTGCTCGTGACATTTCTGCAGCAGGCGGCGACATTCTTTTTGTCGGCACCAAAAAACAGGCACAGGATTCTGTTAAAGAAGAAGCAATTAACTGCGGTATGCCTTACGTAAACGCTCGTTGGCTTGGCGGTATGCTTACAAACTTCTCCACAATCCAAAAAAGAATTGCCCGTTTAAAACAGCTTCGTGAAATGGAAGCAGACGGCACTTTTGACCTTCTTCCCAAAAAGGAAGCAGTTGGCCTTGCACTTGAAATTGAAAAACTTGAAAAATACCTTGGCGGTATTAAAGACATGAAGAAGCTCCCCGGCGCTCTCTTTATTGTTGACCCCCGCAAAGAAAGAATTGCAGTTGCCGAAGCAAAGAAACTCGGTATTCCGATTATTGCTATTGTTGACACCAACTGCGACCCCGATGAAATTGATGCAGTTATCCCCGGTAACGATGACGCTATCCGCGCAGTTAAATTGATTGCAGAAGCAATTGGTGCTGCAGTTATCGAAGGCCGTCAGGGCGAACAAGATGCAGTAGCAGAAGAAACTGCTGAAGAAGTAGCTGAAGTAGAAGCTATCGAAGCTGAATAATTTAATACGGAGGGAATTAAAATGGCTTTTACAGCAAAAGATGTACAGGCATTGCGTGAAAAAACCGGTTGCGGTATGATGGACTGCAAAAAAGCACTTGTTGAGTGCGACGGCAATATGGACGCAGCTGTTGACTATTTAAGAGAAAAGGGCTTGGCTTCCCAAGCTAAAAAAGCAGGCAGAATTGCTGCCGAAGGTACCGTTTGCGCTATTGTTAAAGATGGCGTTGGTGCAATGGTTGAAATGAACTCTGAAACCGACTTCGTTGCTAACGGCGAAAGCTTTAAAGCATTGGCAGAAGAAATCGCAGGCATTGTAGCAGATGCTAACCCTGCTGATTTAGATGCTTTGTTGGCAACCGAAAAAGACGGTATGACAGTTGAAGCAAAGGTTCAGGAACTCTTCCTTGCTATCCGTGAAAACATTAAAGTTCGCCGTTTCGTTCGTTACGAAGGCAATGTTGTTTCTTACGTTCACGGTGGCGGTAAAATCGGCGTTATGGTTAAATTTGATACCGACGCTGCAGCAGACGATGCTGAAGTTATTGCTTGCGGTAAAAACGTTGCAATGCAAATTGCTGCAATGAACCCCGCATATTTAGACCAAGCAAGCGTTCCTGCCGAAGTAATTGAAAAAGAAAAGGCAATTATGGTTGCTCAAATGAAAGAAGACCCCAAAATGGCAGGCAAACCCGATTTTGTTCTTGCTAAAATTGTTGAAGGTAAATTGGGCAAATACTATAAAGAAAACTGCCTTGTTGAACAGCAATATGTTGTTGACGGTGATTTAACTGTTGGCAAATATGTTGAAAGTGTTGCTAAGAAAATTGGCAAAAACCTTAAAATCGCTTCTTACGTTCGTTTTGAAAAAGGCGAAGGTATTGAAAAACGCGTTGACGACTTCGCAGCCGAAGTTGCTTCAATGGTAAAATAATTAAACCTTAAATAAAACGCCGTCTGTGAAACTCCACAGACGGCGTTTTTCTTTTAATCAAAAACACTGCTTTTCATAAAAATCTTGCAAAAACACCCAAAAATCATTACAATAGAAGTAGAGAAGCACAAGTTAAGAATGAGTAATTGGTAGGAGGCATTTAATAATGAATAAAAAAGTATTTATTGCAACATTATTAGTGACGCTATTATTGTTTGTTATTTCGCTATTGTTCTCTTATGGAATTGCCACTGCCTGTTTTTTAATCTCTGTATTATTTATTATTGAAACAAAAAATGCTCTTAACACTTCTAAGGAAATTTTTTCATATAATCCAATGAAAAATTACTACCGAGTTAGAGGTAAGCTTGAAAAATATCGTAAATTTACTATTGTAAATTTCATTATATTTTTCCTTATTGGAATCCTTAGTATAATATTTAGCATTACAGGGATAGTTGATTGGTAAACACAGGGTATAGTTCTGATTGTCTTATAAGTTTGAAAATTGCGGGGTGATTTGATGAAAATAAATAATATAAACATAACGAATGATGGTTATGTAGATTGTATGTCTAATTTTTACTCAGTTAAAGATATCCTAAACAACAAGGAGTATAACTTTACAGTTGGAATAAATAAGTTAATTGGCGAAATAGACTCGGGTATTTGGGCGACAAGTTATTTATTATCAATGTATAAATATCGCCCTAAGGATTTCATTTTGTTTGAACAACCGAGCGTTATTGTAGATGATAAAAATATTTCATTAAATGAGTTTTCAAAATTCACTTGCTATATGGACAAAATATATCCTTTGTTTTCTAAAAACATTTCTGTAAAAAAACTTATAATACAAGGTTTAAAAGAAAGCAAATTACCTTTATCACCTAACGATATCAAAGACATGTTTCATATGTCTAATGACAGATTTGAACGGCCGCTTAAAGCCGTAGGAAATGAAGTGTTTAGGGCAATGTCTGCTATTGCATACGCTTATGATAAACAAGTTTTTTGTTTCCCTTGGATTAGTAAAATGCGTTTTGACGGCTATCACGGACATATGACTGACTTATTAGAAATATTGGAAGATTTGGGGAAGATAGTAATTTTACCAATAGGACAAACACAAGAATAAAATTAAATTGTTAAGTATCAAGGGAATGAGTTGGTTTGAAAAAAATTTTTAAAAAATTTATTACTGTCATCAATAGGTAAGACAGGGGACGGTTCTGTGTCTTGACTAAAATTAAAAGGTTTCAGAGTTTTTTCTGAAACCTTTTATTCTATATTAGGGGCGCTTATGTAAAAGTTTATAACGCCTTTTACTATTGCTTCGGCGCTTTTTTCCATATGAAACAAACTGGTCATATTTTCGCGGTCGCCAATGTTTGTAATAAAACCATTTTCGGTTAAAACGGCTGGGCAGAAAGATATGCGGTTAAAAAAGAAATAATGGAAATTTGTTTCGTGGTAAGTTCTGTAAAGCGAAGAATTTTTTGTTGCTTTATATATTTCGTTTGCGGCGTTAAATGAATAACTGTTGTAGTAATAAGAACTAAAACCGTTGCTTGAACCTGCATTTCGGTGAATAGAAATTACCATATCGGGTTTTGCATTATATGCCGTTAATATTCGGTTTTGAATACCCGGTTCATCAAACCCATCGCGTGTTAAAATAACCTTTGCGCCCACTTCGCCAAATTTGTTTGCCAATATTTTAGAAAAACTTAAATTTACGTCAGATTCTTTTAAATTACCGCCAACGGCGCCGCTGTCAATACCACCGTGACCGGCATCAATTACAATAGTGGCATCGGGAATGGCATAACCATAGCGGTTGTTAAAAGAATAAACTTTTGTTGGTTTAAGAAAATAAAAATTTAAATAATCTTCTTCATCGTATTCGGCATACCAACCGTAAAACGAGCCAATATTTTTTAGTTTAAACCGCAAAACAGTGCTGTTTTCGCCTTTTATACTTTCGTAACTTTCAAACAAATAATTGTCTTCAAAGGTAAAATTATTTACAAATTCGTTGCAGTAACAAAATGTTATATCTAAATATGCCGCGGTGTTTTTTTCAATCTTAAAATCGGTTAATTTTGTTAAATTTTCATCTCTGAACTCAACAAAAAACGGCGCTTTGTAATCGGGCAACAAACTTAAAACGGTATATTTTTTGTCATCGCTAAAACTGTCGGCAATAATTTTGTTGGTTTTTGGCAAATTGCCTTTATACACCTTAACTGCGTGTTCGTATGTACGCTTACCGCACCGCAAAAGCCGATATTCTTTTTTTACGCTGTTGTTAATAACCGAACTTTCTGCGCAATAATCAACCGTGCCAATGGGTAAATAACTGTTAGCTGGATTTGATATATCATCAGTTGTTTTTCCGTCAAAGGTTTCGGCGTTAAAACTAACAACTTCGGCAATAAAGCCGTTACTTACAGGCAAAACTTCAAGTGCTTGATTGCTTTTGGGCACTTCTTTTCCCGAACAGCCAAAAAGAACAAAACAAAGCAAAAGAAATATAAAAACCTTAAATTTGCCGTTCATGCCAAAACCTCCTTTTTTTAATATGTGACTATTTTATAATATATTTGTTTTTAAATCAATATTATGTTGCAAAAATATGGCAGTTGTGATAGTATAATAAAGGTGAAACTAATGGATACAGTGCTTTTGTGGTATTTACTTTTTGTAAATTTTATTACGGCGGTGCTTTTTTGTGAAGATAAACGCCGTGCAAAAAATGGGGAATACCGCATACCAGAACGGGTTTTGTGGCTGTTTTCACTGCTTGGCGGTGCAACTTTCGGTTATTTAGCAATGCTTGCCGTTCGCCATAAAGCAAAACATTTTTCTTTTGCGTTTTTAATGCCGGTTTTGTCAGTAGTGCAAGTAATTTTGGCTTTACTTATTTTAAATTAAATATTCGGGGCGGGGTGAAATTCCCCACCGGCGGTACAGCCCGCGAGCCACTTTGGTTGATTTGGTGAAATTCCAAAGCCGACGGTATAGTCCGGATGAGAGAAGTTATTTTACGCCCATATTGTTGGGCGTTATTTTTTTAGGAGGCAAATTTTATGAAAAAAGATAAAATTAGGTCAATAGCCATAACAGGTATGATTACTGCAGTTGCATTTTTAATTACCTTTGTTTTTCGTTTTAAGGTTTCGTTTTTAACCTTTGATTTTAAAGATGCGTTTATTGCGTTATTGTCACTTATGTATGGTCCAATTTATGGTGTTTCATCAGCTCTAATTGCCGCATTGCTTGAGTTTTTTACGGTTAGCGATACGGGTATTTATGGGCTTATTATGAATTTTTTGTCAAGCGGTACTTTTGCTTTTGTTTGCGGTATTATTTATAAATATAAAAGAACCTTTTCGGGCGCAATTTTATCGCTTGTTTTTGCGGCAATTTCGGTTGTGGCGGTTATGATTACTGCTAATATTTTTATTACACCTTTTTATATGGGTGTTCCGCGTTCAAGTATAATTCCAATGATTTTACCGTTGCTTTTACCGTTTAATACGGCAAAAATTGTTATGAACGCTTCATCCACATTACTTCTATATAAGCCGTTAACTTCGGTGCTTAAAAAAATGAATTTGTTGCCAAAAAACGAAAATAAATCAAATTCTATTCGTTCGGTAGTATTGGCGATAGTATCTATACTCGTGATTGTATTAACGGTACTTTTTATAACTTTAAAACTTAACGGTGTGTTTGAATTTCTTAATTGGTAAAAATATATATCTTGACAATTTTACTTACATATCATATAATCATAGAGCACTAATTTAATATTTTTCCTTATCAAGAGCGGCGGAGGGGACAGGCCCTGTGAAGCCCGGCAACCTGAATTTTTTTAAGGTGCTAAATCCTGCGGTTTTCCGGAAGATGAGGTTTTTACTTCGCTTCCTTTTTTGGGGGCGAATTTTTTTGGGGGAATTTTAATGTCAAAAGTTTTATTTACATCTGAATCTGTAACAAAGGGTCACCCCGATAAAGTGTGTGACCAAATATCTGACGCGGTTTTAGACGCTTTTCTCGGGCAAGACCCAAACGCGCGTGTTGCTTGCGAAAGTTTTGCAACCACAGGTGTTGTAAACGTAATGGGCGAAATATCGGCAAATGCTTCGGTTGATATTGAAAAAATTGTGCGCGAAGTGGTTTGTTCAATTGGTTATAACAGCGAAAAAACCGGCTTTAACGGTAACACTTGCAAGGTTATTACAACACTTGATAAGCAATCAACCGATATTGCTATGGGCGTTGATAAATCGCAGGAAATGAAACAGGGCGAAGAAGATGCTTACAACCTTAACGGTGCGGGCGACCAGGGTATGATGTTTGGCTACGCGTGCGATGAAACCGATGTTTTAATGCCTTTGCCAATTTATTTGGCGCACAAAATGGCTTTAAAACTTACCGAAGTGCGTGAAAACGGAACTTTGCCTTACCTTTATCCCGACGGTAAAACACAGGTTACGGTTGAATATAACGGCGGTGTACCAACCCGAATTGAAGCAGTGGTTGTATCCACCCAACATTCTGACGAAATAGACCTTGAAACACTTCGTAAAGATGTTTTAGAAAAGGTTATTTACGCCACATTAGATAAAAATTTGTTAGATGAAAATACCAAGTTTTTCATTAACCCCACAGGCCGTTTTGTTATTGGCGGGCCGCAAGGCGATACTGGCCTTACCGGCAGAAAAATTATTGTTGATACATACGGCGGTATGGCGCGTCACGGCGGCGGTGCATTTTCGGGTAAAGACCCTACAAAAGTTGACAGAAGCGCGGCTTACGCTGCCCGTTATGTTGCTAAAAATATTGTTGCGGCAGGCCTTGCAAAACGCTGTGAAGTGCAACTTGCTTATGCTATTGGTGTTGCTAAACCGGTTTCGCTTTTGGTTGATACTTTTGGTACTGGTGTGTGTGATGACGAACGCATTGCAAAAGCCGTAGAAAAGGTGTTTGATTTGCGCCCTGCAGCAATTATAGATACCCTTAAACTTCGCCGTCCTATTTATAAAAATCTTGCGGCATACGGCCATTTTGGCAGGGAAGAACTTGATTTAAGCTGGGAAAAAACCGACAAAGCCGAAGAACTTAAAAAAGCATTATAATAAAACCAAGAACTGTCACAATGTGGCAGTTCTTTTTTTGTTTTTTGTCTTGAAATAATATATATTTTATTATATAATAAAATAGTTAAAATGGGGAGAAAGGATTTTTGTGTTGTCTGGTAGTAATTTTTTTGCAGGGCAGGAGTATTTTGAGCCCGTAAAAAACCTTGTTAATAAAACTTATAAAAAAACACCTAAGGCGTGTGTAGTTACTTACGGTTGTCAGCAAAATGTTAGTGATTCACAGCAAATAAAAGGTATGCTTAAGAATATGGGCTACGAACTGTGTGACAGCACCGATGAAGCTGATTTTATTCTTTACAACACCTGTGCCGTGCGCGAACACGCAGAAGACAGGGTGTGGGGTAACCTTGGCGCGCTTAAGCACAATAAGCGCCGTAACCCGTCGCTCATAATTGCCGTTTGCGGTTGTATGAGCCAGCAGGAAAAGGTTGCTGAAAGAATTAAAAAAAGTTACCCTTATGTTGATATTGTTTTTGGTACATTTTTGCGTCACCGTTTGCCCGAATTTTTGTATAAACGACTGTCGGGTGGGCCGCGAATTTTTGAACTGTCACAAGAAGAAACTGAAATTGTTGAGGGTATTCCTGTTCACCGCGAATCCGATTTTAAAGCATGGCTTCCCATTATGTACGGTTGCAATAATTTTTGCACATATTGTATTGTTCCTTATGTTCGCGGGCGAGAACGCTCAAGGGACCCGCAGGAAATTTTAAAAGAAGCAAAGCACCTTATTAAAAACGGTTATAAAGATATAACCTTGCTTGGTCAAAATGTAAATTCCTACGGCAAGGGTTGTTCACATGGTGTAAACTTTGCAAAACTTTTAAGAATGATAAACGATATAGAGGGCGATTTCGTAATTAGGTTTATGACATCGCACCCCAAAGACTGCACAACGGAACTTTTAGACACCATTAAAGATTGCAAAAAGGTAACCAGGCATTTGCACCTGCCTTTCCAAAGCGGTTCTAACCGTATATTAAAGGCAATGAATCGCCACTACACAAGGGAAGATTACCTTGCTTTAATTAAGGCGGCGAAAGAGCGTATACCTGAAGTTTCCTTAACTTCCGATATTATTGTTGGTTTTCCCGGTGAAACCTATGAAGATTTTAAAGAAACACTGTCGCTTATAAAAGAAGTTGGCTTTTCTTCGCTGTTTACTTTCATTTATTCACCGCGCGGGGGCACACCTGCCGCCGAAATGGAAGATAATATTAGCAGAGAAGAAAAAGGCAAATGGTTTAATGAACTTTTAAAAACCCAAGAAGAAATTGCAAAAGAAAACGAAAAGAACATTATTGGCAAAGAATACCGTTTGCTTTGCGATGATTTTGGCAGGAATGATGGCTATATGGCAGGCCACACAAACGGTACGCTTGTGCTTGAGTTTTTGGGCGACCACACTGATTTAGGTAAATTTGTAAATGTAATAACCGTAAAAGACGGCGATTCGTTTAAAGTTATAAGAGGAGAATAAAAAATGGACATTATTTCAGCAACAAGAGAATTAGGAAAAGAAATTCAAAAGGATAGCCGCTTTATTGCTTATGCAAAAGCAAAACTTTCCCTTGAAAATAATAACGAATTAAATGCAAAAATAGGCGAATTTAATATTTGCAGAATGAACCTTGAAAGATTGCTTGAAAAAGAAGATAGAGATGAAAACGAAGTTTCTTCATTAAACGAAGAACTTAGAAACATTTATACTGCCATTATGGAAGATGAAGCAATGAAAGAATATAATTCCGCAAAAGCCGAAGTAGACAAGCTTATGAATGAGGTTATGGGAATTATAAATATGTGCTTTGAAGGACAAGACCCCGAAACTTGCACTCTCCCGGAAGGCGGATGCAGCGGTAGTTGCGCTACTTGTTCCGGTTGCAACTGATTTTTTTAAAAATTCTTAAAAAGGGGGATAACAAATGGCAGGGCTTTCACCAATGATGGCGCAGTATTTGCAAATTAAAGAAAATAATAAGGACTGCATACTCTTTTTTCGCTTGGGCGACTTTTACGAAATGTTTTTTGAAGATGCCAAAACCGTTTCAAGCGAACTTGATTTGGTTTTAACAGGTAAAGAGTGCGGTTTAAGTGAACGCGCCCCAATGTGCGGTGTTCCTTTTCACAGCGCCGAAAATTATATTGCAAAACTTGTTGAAAAGGGTTATAAGGTTGCCATTTGTGAACAGGTTGAAGACCCGGCATTAGCAAAAGGCCTTGTAAAACGCGAAGTTGTGCGCATTATAACGCCGGGTACGGTTATTGAAAACTCAATGCTTGAAGAGGGCAGAAGTAATTACCTTTGTGCCGTTGCAGTTAGCGATAACAATATTGGCCTTTGCTTTTGTGATGCTTCAACCGGTGAAACCCATATTACCGAAACATCGGGAGAAGATATGTTTTCCTTTGCCGTGGGTGAAATAGGCAGGTTTTCTCCGTGCGAAATTCTTTTGCCCGAAAACTACAATGAATTTAACGAACTTTCAGGTTTTCTTAACACAAAATACGAAGGTATGAAAACAATAAGGCAAAAGGAAAGTTTTAACCTTTTAAAAACCGAACCGCTTTTGCTTTCGCATTTTAAGGTGGTAAGCACCGAAAATATTGTTCAGGGTGCAAAAAGCATTGCCTTTGCCTCGCTTGGCGCGGTAATTGAATACCTTTACGAAACGGGTATTACGGGTAATATTGCGGTTAGCAGTGTTGATTTTTATGCGCGCAATAAATTTATGCGTCTTGATATGACAGCGGTACGAAACCTTGAAATAGTTGAAACTATACGCGCAAAATCTAAAAAGGGCACTTTGCTTTGGGTGCTTGATAAAACCAAAACTGCAATGGGTAAACGCCTTATAAAATCGTGGATAGAACAACCCCTTATGTCATTAAACGAAATAAATTTAAGGCATAATGCGGTTGAAGAACTGTTTGGCGATACCGTTATGCGCGGCGAACTTTTAGAAATGCTTGCGGGAATAAAGGATATTGAGCGTATTATAAGCGCAATAATTTATAATAAAGCCAATGCCCGTGACTTACGTTTGCTTTGGTTTACGCTTTCTAAACTGCCGTACATAAAGCAAATTTTGCAAAACGCATCTTGCCGTATGCTTAAAGAAATTGATAACAACATTGACCCGCTTTACGATATTGCCGAACTTATTGACAGCGCAATATCTGACGAACCGCCCATAACCGTTAAAGAGGGCGGAATTATTAAAGCAGGGTACGATAGCGAAATTGATTCGCTTCGCGAAATTATGGAAAACGGCACCGGTATAATTGCTTCTATTGAAATGCGTGAGCGCGAAAGAACCGGCATTAAAAATCTTAAAGTTAAATATAACCGCGTGTTCGGTTATTATATTGAGGTTACAAATTCATTTTTAGATTTGGTGCCCGATGACTATATGCGCAAACAAACCCTAACGGGCGGCGAACGTTTTATAACCCCCGAACTTAAAGAACTTGAAGGCAAACTTATTGGCGCAAAAGATAGGTGTTATGCCTTGGAATATGCTATTTTTGATAAAATACGGCAACATATATCTTCGCAAAAAGAACGTTTGCAAAAAACTGCCGCCGCACTTGCTCGGCTTGATGTTCTTTGTTCCTTTACCGAAACGGCACTCGAAAACGATTACGTAAGACCCCGTTTTAATAACGAAGGCGCAATTAAAATAACGGCGGGCAGACACCCTGTTGTTGAAAAACTTTCAAATTCGCCCTTTGTTGCAAACGATACCTGTTTAGACCGCAGTGAAAACCGTTGCGCAATTATTACAGGTCCTAATATGGCGGGTAAATCAACCTATATGCGCCAAGTTGCAATAATTGCTTTAATGGCGCAAATCGGCAGTTTTGTGCCCGCGCAATCGGCCGACCTTTGTATTTGCGATGCTATATTCACCCGAGTCGGCGCGTCAGATGATTTATCTTCGGGCCGTTCAACATTTATGGTGGAAATGAGTGAAGTGTCGGATATTTTAAACTATGCAACTAAAGACAGTTTGCTTATACTTGATGAAATTGGCAGGGGTACTTCAACCTTTGACGGTATGGCAATTGCCAGAAGTGTGCTTGAATATATTGCCAATAAAAACAAAATTGGCGCAAAAACACTTTTTGCAACCCATTACCACGAACTAACAGCCATGGAATTTGAAATTTCGGGTGTTAAAAACTATAATATTGCGGTTAAAAAGCGCGGTGACGACATAATTTTCCTGCGCCGTATTGTAAAAGGCGGTGCCGATGAAAGTTACGGTGTTGAAGTTGCTAAACTTGCTGGCTTGCCAGGCGGTGTAATTAAACGCGCAAAAGAAATTTTAACCGAAGCAGAAGAGGGCAAAGTAGTTTCTTATAAGCAAGAAAGACCCTCGAACGCTTTTATGCCAATAGAAATGAAACAAGCAAGCGAAATACTTGAAGAACTTAAAATAATTGATGTTGAAACCTTAACACCAATTGAATCTGCCAAAATTTTATACGATTTAGTGCAAAAAGCAAAAGAATAAAAAAGGAGGTCTTGTTATGCCAAAAATCAGTGTTTTGCCAAAACAAATTGCTGAACTTATTGCCGCGGGTGAAGTTGTTGAGCGTCCCGCTTCGGTTATTAAAGAATTAACCGAAAACTCAATAGATGCAGGCGCAACCGCCATTACGGTTGAAATTAAAGGCGGCGGAATACTGTATATGCGCGTAACAGACAACGGTTGCGGCATTAAAAAAGACGAAGTAAAAACCGCGTTTTTGCGCCACGCAACCAGTAAAATTGTAAACGAAAACGACCTTGATAGTATTGCTACTCTTGGTTTCCGCGGTGAAGCATTGGCGGCAATTTGCGCCGTTTCAAAGATTGAACTTTTAACACGCAGAGAAGATGACCAACTTGGCACTTGTTATAAAATAGCGGGCGGAGAAGAAACCTTTTTCGATGATGCGGGTTGCGCAGTTGGCACAACCTTTATTGTAAGGGATTTGTTTTATAACACCCCCGCAAGAATGAAGTTTTTGCATAAAGACGTGTATGAAGGCAACGTTATTGCCGACGTGGTTGAAAAAATTGCACTGTCTCACCCCGAAATTGCCGTTAAGTTTATAAGGGACAGCAAAACTGTTTTTGCTACAAACGGCGACGGTAAACTTTCTTCTGCCGTTTATACCGTGCTTGGCAGGGAAATCGCATCTGGTTTTATTGAGGTTAACGGAGGTGTTGAAAACATTAAAGTTACGGGTTTTGTTTGCAAACCTATTTATTGCCGCCCTAAAAGAAATGCGCAGTACTTCTTTTTAAACGGCAGAAGTGTTAAAAGCGTTACCGCCGCACAGGCACTTGAAGCGGCTTATAAAAATTCGGCAATGGTGGGTAAATTCCCGTCGTGCGTTTTGCATATAGAAATGCCTTTTGACAGTGTTGACGTAAACGTTCACCCCACAAAAACACAGGTGCGGTTTTCAAACGAAAAACCGGTATTTGAAGCGGTTTACGTTGCGGTTAAAAACGCTATCCTAAAGGGCGATACACGTCCGCAGTTTAATGAACAAAAGCAACTTAAATTTTCGGCTTTTCAGCGTATGACAGCGGAAGACTACCGCCAAAGCGTTATAACCGAACCGGTTGCACTGCCAAAAGAAACAAAAATAAAGGCAGAAGAACCGGTTGTAAAAACCGTTTTAAATGATTTTAATTACATTAGGGAAGCAAAAAAACCGGAGCCAATTAAAGTTCCCAAAGTAAAAGAAACACCAAAATTGGTGGAAGAAAAACCAATAAATAACGATATCCGTTATGTTGGCGAAGCGTTTAAAACTTATATAATTGTTGAAAGCGGTGACAGTATTTTCTTTATAGATAAACACGCCGCTCACGAAAGAATTATTTTTGAAAAACTTAAAAAAAGTGAAGAGCCCCAAAGCCAAGCACTTTTATTGCCTGTTACCGTACGGCTTGATGCCGAACAGTATAATGCCGTGCTTGAAAATAGTGAATTGCTTTTAAAAAGCGGTTTTGAGGTTGAAGATTTCGGCAATATGAACGTGATTTTACGCGCCGTACCCGCAACACTTAGCGGGGAAGACGCGGCAGGTGTTTTGGTGGAAGCGGCCGACGGCCTTAAAAACGGTGTTGGCATTACAAACGAACGGCTTGATAATATTTACCACACAGTTGCTTGCAAAGCGGCGATAAAAGCAGGGTATATAACAAGCGAAAAAGAACAACTTTATTTGGCCGAACAGGTGCTTAATAATAAAGATATTATGTATTGCCCTCACGGCAGACCTGTGGCGTATGAAATTAAACGCCGCGATTTTGAAAAACAGTTTGGAAGAATACAATAATGCTAAACAATAAAATATTTACCGTTGCGGTGGTAGGTCCTACCGCTTCGGGAAAAACAACTTTGGCAATTCATTTGGCAAAAAAATTCGGCGGTGAAATTATTTCGGCCGATTCAATGCAAATTTATAAAGGTATGCCCATTGCTTCGGCTTGTCCAACCGACGAAGAAAAGGCACAGGCACCTCACCGCTTGGTTGAATTTTTACAGCCAAACGAAACATTTTCGGTGGCAGATTACACCGAAAAAGCAAAACGTGAAATATCCGAAGTTGCCGCTTTAAACAAACTTCCCATAATTGCGGGCGGAACAGGGCTTTATGTTGATTCTTTGCTTGAAAATATTGAGTTTACTGCCCAAAAATCCAACCAAGAAATAAGGCACCAAATTGAAGAAGAATTACGCGAAAAAGGCGCAAAACAAATGCTTGAAGAACTTGCCCAAATAGATAGCGAAACGGCTTATCGCCTTCACGAAAACGATACAAAACGTATAGTAAGGGCGTTTGAAGTTTATAGAACTTCGGGTGTTACTTTAAGTGAACAAAACTTAATTTCAAGGCAAAACCCAACCCCATACGATACACTTTATATTGGCATAACTTATAAAGACCGCGAAAAACTGTATGACCGCATAAATTTAAGGGTTGAAAAAATGCTTGGGCAGGGCTTAGTTGAAGAAGCCAAAAACTTTTATAATATGTCTGCCACCGCAAAACAAGCAATAGGGCATAAAGAGTTTATGCCGTTTTTCAGTGGTGAAATTTCTTATGAAGAAGCGGTTGAAAATATTAAAAGGGAAACCCGTCGCCTTGCAAAGCGCCAATTAACTTGGTTTAGAAGAAACAATAACATAAATTGGCTTTACGCCGATGAGTGTGATATTAAAAGCGAAGCCGAACGAATTGTGGAAAGGAGAATTAAAGGGAATGAATAACAAAATAATAAAAATTTCCTTGGGCGTGCTGCTTGCAGTATTTTTGTTACATCAACTTTATTCTTCTCTTTATAATCCCATAAAAAGCGAATCGGCACAGTTTATTTCACTTACCGATGGCATTAAGGCAAACGGAATAATTATAAGAAGTGAAAAACTTATTGACCGCCCGTCAGACGGTGTTATGCACTTTCGCATTCCCAATGGCTCAAGGGTGGCAAAAGGCGGTGTTGTTGCCGATATTTATTCAACCCAAGATGATTCGGTTAAGGTAAATAAAATAGAAGCCCTTAAAAAGAAAATTGCAAACATTGAAAGAATTGAGGGCTATAACGATATTGCCGCAGTTGATATAAATTTGCTGGACCAAAAAATCAACACCTCGTTTTCGTCAATTTTATTTGCATCTTCAAAGGGTGAACTTCAAACGGCTTATAACAGCACCGATGATTTTCTTGCAATGCTTAACCGTAAAACAATGATAACCGGTGAAAGTTACGATTTTACGGCGGAACTTAATAATTTAAAACAAGAATTAAGCAGTTTAGAAAGCTCTTTGGGAACTCCCGTTTCAAAGGTTACGGCTGAATCTTCGGGCTTTTTTGTGCCCCATGCCGATGGCTATGAAAACCTGCTTACAACCGATGACTTTTCGGTTTACACGCCGGAATTTTTAGATTCGGTTAAAAGCGAAAGCGTAAGTAACAGTAACGTTGGCAAAATTGTTTCAGATTACACTTGGTATTTTGCCGCAGAAATCAACGATGAACAGTCGCTTAAATTCAAAATAGGCGATAGGGTTCATCTTCACACTTCGCTTAAAAACAATGCCGATTTATCGGTTGTTGTGGTGGCGGTAAATAAAAGCCAAAATAACGACCGCGTTATTATAATTTTTTCCTGCCAAGAAATGAATGAAGAATTGGCTTCAATGCGCACACTTTCGGTTTCGGTAGTTGATGGCATTTACGAGGGCTTAAAGGTTAAAAAAAGTGCCTTAAGGGTTGTAGACGGCGAACGCGGTGTGTTTGTTGTTTCGGGTATGGAACTTAAATTTGTAAAAGTAACGGTTATATATTCAAAAGAAGAACTTGATTACGCCATTTGCGAAAAGGCCGATAACCCCAATTCTACGGTTTTACGGCTTTATGATAAGGTTGTTGTAAAAGGAAAGAACTTATATGACGGAAAAATCATTAACTGAAAATTTTGATATAAATTATAAAATAGTTAAAGAAAATATAAAAAAATCTGCCGTTCTTTCGGGCAGAAACGAAGAAGATATTATTTTGCTTGCAGCAGTAAAAACCGTTTCTCCCGAACTAATAAATTACGCAATTAAAAGCGGAATTGAATATATTGGTGATAACCGTGTGCAAGAACTTAAAGAAAAAGAAAACGAAGTAACCAATAATGTGCACAAACATTTTATTGGTCATTTGCAAACTAATAAGGTTAAAGATGTTATAAACAGGGTAGAAATGATAGAATCGGTTGATTCTTTGCGCCTTGCAAACGAAATAAGCAAATGCGCCGTAAAAAACCAAAAGGTTATGGATATTTTGGTGGAAGTTAATATCGGCGGTGAAGAAAGCAAATCGGGCTTTTCACCGCAGGAATTAGAAGAAGCGTTAAAAGAAATTGCCGTGCTTCCGGGTGTTAAGGTAAAGGGCTTGATGTGTATTCCGCCCGTTTGTCAAAAAAGGGAAGAAAAAATCAAATATTTTACCTTAATGCAGAAACTGTCTATTGACATTAAAGAGAAAAACATAGATAATATTAGTATGGATATATTGTCTATGGGTATGTCCGATTCCTATTGCGAAGCAATAGAGTGCGGGGCAAACCTTGTACGGCTTGGCACCGTACTGTTTGGAAAAAGAAATTATTATTAAAGGAGATATAAATATGAGCTTGTGGGACGGAATTAAAAATATTATGGGTGTTTCTGACGACGAATACGAAGAAGAAACATTTGAAGAAGAGGAAGAAGTAGAAGAAGTTCCTCAAAAACGTGAAACTGCTCCTAAAAAGGAAGTAAACCGTTTCTCTCTTGACCGCAAAAGCAAAACTGTGCCGTTTAACGGTGGCGAAAGTATGAAACTTTTCCTTGCTAAACCTGAACGTTTTGAAGATGTTACTGCTATTGCCGACCAATACTGCGCAAGACGTACTGTTGTTTTAAACCTTGAAAAAGCTGATAGAGATTTATCAAGAAGAATTATAGATTTTATGAGTGGCGTTGCTTATGCAAAGGGCGGCAGTCTTCGTAAAGCTGCAGTTAATACCTTTGTTATTGCACCTGCTGATGTTGACGTAAGCGGTGAATCTGCAATTAGTGATTACGACGAAAGCCGTATGTATTAATGGATATTGACCTGCTTAAAGCAAGAGTACACGATACAATTGATATTTGCAATAAAACCTCTTTGTATAAACGCTTTGGCTTTTTAAGCGAAGAGGAAACAGAAATTTGCAACAATATTGCCGTAAACCAAAAGGCAAAATTTTGTTTTTTTGGAGGTTATGTTGGCGCAAAACGCAAACTTTTTGTTGCTTTGCCCGAATGGGCAGAAAGTGCCGAAGATTTTAATGTTGTTTCGGCACTGACATTTAGTTTTAAAAAAGAATACACACTTGCCCACCGCGATTTTTTGGGCGCGTTAATGTCGGTTGGTTTAACCCGTGAAAGCATTGGCGATATTTTAACCGAAAGCGGTAGGGCGGTTGTGTTTTGTTTGCCCGAAGTTGCTGAATACATTAAGCAACAAATAACAAAGGTTGGTAACGTTGGCGTTATTATAACCAACGGTTATACGGGCACTTTACCAACCGCAGGGCAGGTTGTTACACAAACTGCAAGTGTTGCGTCAATGCGCCTTGATAACATTGTTTCGGCAATTACAAACTGTTCAAGGTTAAAGGCGCAAACCTTAATTGAAAGCGGTTTTGTTAAGCATTGCTCAGTGCCCGAAACCAAAATTACAGCCACCGTAAAAAACGGTGACAGCGTTTCTGTTAAGGGCTTTGGGCGTTTTAATATTTTGGGTTGCGCAGGGCAAACCAAAAGCGGCAGAAATATTCTTAAATTTAGTAAGCATATATAATTTTGGAGTGATTTTGTGATTTCTTATGTTTTGGCAATTGTTAGCTTTTTTGTTTTAATTGCGGCTGACCAAATTACAAAATATATTGTGGTAAGTAATATGGCTCTTAATTCTTCGTCCGAATTTTTGCCTGGCTTTATGAATTTTTGGTATATTCATAACCAAGGTGGTGCGTGGGGTTTTTTAGAGGGATATACTTGGATATTGTTGTCTTTAACAATTCTTATTATGATTATTTGCGTTGCAATGCTTTTAAAATTCGGCATAAGAAATAAACTTATGTTTTGGTCAATTACCTTAATTCTTTCGGGCGGTACAGGCAATATGATTGACCGTGTTTTCCGCGGCGGTAAGGTTATTGACTTTTTGCATTTTGAATTTATAGATTTTCCTGTGTTTAACGTTGCAGATTGTGCTATTGTTGTTGGTGCAATTTTGCTTGTGCTTTACTTTGTGGTTGATATGTATAAAGAAAGTAAAGAAGAAAACCGAAACGATGCAAATTAAAGAACTTAGTGTTATAGGCGAAAGTGTTCGTGCCGATATTTTTGTGGCAAACGAACTGGAAATAACCCGAAGCCACGCGGCAACGCTTTTTGCAAACAACAACGTGTTGCTTGGCGGAAAAAGTATTTCTAAAAACACAAAACTTAAAAACGGCAATGTTTTGGTGGTAAATATACCCGACCCCACACCGCTTAATGTTGTGGCGCAAAACATACCGCTTGAAATTGTATATGAAGATAATTACCTTTTGGTTGTAAGTAAACCCAAAGGAATGGTTGTTCACCCGGCGAATGGCAATAGCGAAAATACGCTTGTAAATGCGCTTTTGCACCACTGTAAAGATTCGCTTTCGGGCATAAACGGTGTTTTACGCCCCGGTATTGTGCACCGAATAGATAAAGATACAAGCGGTCTTTTAATTGTTGCAAAAAGTGATGAAGCGCATATAGGACTTGCCGAACAAATTAAAGAACATTCCTTTACCCGTGAATACGAAGCGGTTGTTTACGGTAGTTTTAAAGAAAAAAACGGCACAATAAATGCGCCTATTGGTCGTCATCCCATAAAACGCAAACAAATGGCAGTTACCGATTATAATTCAAAATTTGCAGTAACTCATTACACAGTTTTAAAAGAATATAACGGCTTTTCTTATGTTAGATTACGCCTTGAAACGGGCAGAACCCACCAAATAAGGGTTCATATGTCGTATATTGGACACGCTGTTGCGGGCGATACTGTTTACGGCCCCAAAAAAGCTATAACCAAACTTGGTGGGCAGTGTTTACATGCTAAAAAAATTGGTTTTATTCACCCAATAACAAAACAATATTTGGAGTTTGAAAGTGAACTTCCTGAATATTTTACGGCATTTTTAAAGGAGTGCGAAACTTTTGAATAAATTATTTAGCGGGTGCATGTTGGTATGCGATGTTGACGGTACGCTGGTGTCAGGCAATTTTTTGCACCCAGATAATGTTAAAATGATACGTCAGTTTGAAAACGATGGTGGAATGTTTGTTATTGCGAGTGGCAGAAGTGCCGAAGCACTTTATGTTTTAGAAGAAGACCTTGGTAAACTTCCTGTTAGCATTGTTTGTGGCGGTGGTGTTGTTTACGATTTTTTTAACAAACGCGCTCTTTTTGAACAACCAATATCTGATAATGATAAATTGTATGCAAAATTGGTAATGGAACAATTTCCAAATTTGGAAATTGAAGTTCACAGCGATAACATTGTTTATATACTTAAAGATGGTAAAATTTTGCGTGAACATCTTGAATACGAAAAATTAACTAAAATTTTATGTGATTTCAAGTTTGCAAAAGAAAACGCTTGGTATAAAATTGTTATTATATTAAATAACGAAAACGATGCTAAAAATTTAATTAAACTTGGCAAAGAATTTGGGTTTACCGATTCTTATTTAGAACCCACAAAATGTATGTTTAACGGCAGAGCGAATAACTTTATGGAAGTTCATCCAAACGGTGTATCTAAAGGCAATGCTTTGCAAAAATTTATTCAGTATAATAATCTGCAAAACGGAAAGATTTTTGCCATTGGAGACCATTTTAACGATGTCTCCATGTTGCAACTTGCCGATGTTTCTGCAGCGGTAAAGGAAGCCCCCGATGAAGTAAAAGCGTGTGCTAATTATGTTACGGTGGGCTGCAAAGACGGTGCGGTGGCGGATTTTATAGGTTATCTTTATAATCTTAAAAAGAAAGGGTGCATATAATGGATAATGCAACAAAAAAATTCCTTGAAAAAGAAGCAGTCAAGGTAAGAATTGGAATTATTGAAGGGGTACATAGTGCAAAAGCCGGCCATCCGGGCGGTTCGCTTTCTTGTGCAGATATTTTAACATATTTGTACTACAAAGAACTTAATATCGACCCTCAAAACCCCGATATGCCAGAGCGTGACCGTTTTGTGCTTTCTAAAGGCCATGCTGCTCCTGTGCTTTACTCAACACTTGCAAACCGCGGTTTTTTCCCGGTAGATGAACTTATCACTCTTCGCCACTTTGGCGCAAGACTTCAGGGACATCCCGATATGGTTAAAATCCCCGGTGTTGATATGTCATCCGGTTCGTTGGGACAAGGTATTTCTGCCGCTGTTGGTATGGCCCTTTCGGCTAAACACTTTGGCGATTCTTTCCGCGTTTACACCGTATTAGGCGATGGCGAATGTGAAGAAGGTCAAGTTTGGGAAGCAGCAATGTTTGCCGCTAATAAAAAGCTTGATAATCTTGTTGCAGTTGTTGATTTTAACAACCTTCAAATTGACGGTACTTGCGATGAAGTAAACTCACCTTCGCCAATTGACCAGAAGTTTATGGCATTTGGTTGGGAAGTTTTAACAATTGACGGCCATAATTTCGAAGAAATTGAAGAGGCATTTGCAAAGGCCCGCGAAATTAAGGGTAAACCCGTTTGTATTGTTGCTAAAACTGTTAAAGGTAAAGGCGTTTCCTTTATGGAAAACAAATGCGGCTGGCACGGCAAAGCTCCTAACGATGAAGAATTTGTTGTTGCAATTGGCGAACTTAACACCGCATTAAGTGCTTTTAATTAAGGAGGGAAACTATAATGGCAGATGTAATTAAAAAGGCAACCCGTGAGGGCTATGGTGCCACACTGGTTAAACTTGGTGAAAAATATAATGATTTTATTGTTATGGATGCTGACCTTGCAGAAGCAACCAAAACAGGTATGTTTAAAAAAGCATTCCCCGAACGTTTTTACGATTGCGGTATTGCTGAACAAAATATGGTAAGCATTGCGGCAGGTATTGCTGCAACAGGCAAAAAAGTATTTTGCAGTTCTTTTGCAATGTTTGCAGCAGGCCGTGCTTTTGAACAGGTAAGAAACTCTATTGGTTATCCTCACCTTAACGTTGTTATAGGCGCAACACACGCAGGTATTTCGGTTGGTGAAGACGGTGCAACACACCAGTGCTGTGAAGATATTGCTTTAATGCGTACAATTCCCGGCATGACAATTATTAACCCTGCCGACGTTGTTGAAGCAGAAAAAGCAATTTTTGCGGCTTACAACCACGATGGCCCCGTTTATTTGCGTTTTGGCCGTCTTGCTGTTCCGGTAGTAAGCGATGAAAACGCCGAATTTGTAATCGGCAAAGGCAATGTGCTTAAAGATGGCAGCGATGTAACCATTATTGCAACGGGTCTTATGGTTGCCGAAGCAATGGAAGCGTATGAACTATTAAAAGCAGAGGGAATTAGCGCAAGAATTATAAATATTGCAACAATTAAACCTCTTGATACCGAACTTGTGCTTAAAGCTGCAAAAGAAACAGGCGCAATTGTTACCGCTGAAGAACATTCTGTTATTGGCGGTCTTGGCGGTGCTGTTAGTGAATTCCTTTCTGAAAATTATCCTGTTCCGGTTGTAAAACTCGGTGTTTACGATAAATATGGAACATCGGGCCCTGCAAACCAACTTCTTGATGAGTTTGGCTTGCGCGCTAAAGATATTGTTGAAAAGGCAAAAACAGCTATTGCGTTAAATAAATAATTAACTAAAAACGGGCAGAAAGCCAAACTTGGCTTTCTGTCTTTTTTTATTGCAAATATATATATTTTATGATATTATATATTATATATTGCCTATATGGGGGGGTGAGGGTGACAAATGGCTTTAAAAAAATGGAAAACTTTGGGCATTGATAAAGAGTCGGCAAAAGAACTTGCCGAAGAATGCGATATTGACCCGTTTGTTGCTCTTATTTCGGCGTCAAGGGGGTATTGTGACCCTGTTTCTTTGCTTGAATATTTGGGTGAAGAATGCTTTTTGGGTGAAATTTACGATTTGCCTGATATGGAACGTGCAGTTGGCGTTATTAAAAATAGTTTAAATAATGGTGAAAAAATTGCTGTTTACGGCGATTACGATTGTGACGGAATTACTGCCAGCGCAATTGTTTACCGCTTTTTAAAAGAAAATGGGGCCGATATTACAGTTTATATTCCTGACCGCATAAATGAGGGTTACGGAATGACAAACGAAGGAATTGATAAATTGGCTTCGCTTGGCGTTAAACTTATAATTACGGTTGATAATGGTATTTCTTGCATAAACGAAGTGCAGTATGCAAGGCAAAAGGGCATAAAGGTTGTTATAACTGACCACCATTTGCCGTCAATCGAATTACCCGTGGCAGAAGCAATTGTAAATCCGCACTTGGTTACAAGTTGTTGTGAATTTAAAGATATTTCGGGCTCTATGGTGGCTTTTCGTTTGGTTTGCGCTTTGGCAGAAGCCGAACCCGAAGAAATGCTTAACTATTTTGGCGAACTTGCCGTTGTTGGCACCATTGCCGATGTTATGCCCTTGCTTTATGAAAACCGCGCAATGGTAAAATCGGTTTTACCTGTTATAAAGAAAACGAAGGTAATTGGTCTTATTGCTTTGGCTCAGGCGGCAGGTCTTAAAACTAATGAAATTGATGAGCAAAAAATTGCTTTTGGTATTGTACCAAGAATAAATGCGGCAGGCCGTGTTGGCAATGCAATGCGCGCTTTTGATTTGCTAATTTGTGATGACAGCGTTAAGGCCGAAGCGCTTGCAACCGAAATTTGTGAAGAAAACGTTCGCCGCCAGCAAATTGAAAAGGAAATTTATTTAGAAGCAACCGAAATTATAGAAAAAGAAGAATTATACCATAACCGCGTAATAGTGGTGTGGGGAAAAGATTGGCATTTGGGCGTTTTAGGCATTGTTGCCGCAAGAATTTGCGATAAATATGCAAAACCAACGGTTGTGCTGTCTTCCTGCGGTGATTTTTATTGCGGTTCGGGCAGAAGTTTAAAGGGCTTTTCGCTTTTTAATGCTGTAAGAGAGTGCGATTGGCTTTTGCACAAATTCGGCGGACACGAATTGGCTGCAGGCGTTACTTTAAAAGAAGAAAATTTGGTTGCTTTTAGAAACGAAATTAACGCTTATGCCCAAAACGAAACCCCTGTGTATCAGGTGCTTAATTTAGATTGCAAACTTAACCCTGTTGCGCTAACAGTTGATTTGGCTTATGAACTTAAACAACTTGAACCGTATGGCCACGCTAACCCAATGCCTGTTTTCGGCATTTTTGGCGTTAAGGTTGAACGCGTTAATTCTATTGGTAATAATAAGCATATCCGCATTATGTTTTCAAAGGGCGAAGTAAGTTTTAGCGCAGTTTATTTCGGTACTTCTAAAGAAGCATTTTGCTTTGAAGAGGGAAACATTGTTGATATTGCGGTTACGCTTGATATAAATGTGCGCGACGGCAAAGAATATTTTTCGGTTGTAATTAAAGATATAAGACCAAGCGGTGTAAACGATGAAAAAATTATGGAACACTACACTTTGTACGATGATTTTTGTGTGGGTAATAGCGGTGACTTTTCGGCAATTAAACCCACGCGTGAGGAATTTGTTTTAATATATAAATATTTAACCAAAAAACCGTGCACACAAAACGGTGTTTGTCTTTATTTTGCAAATAAAATATCGCCTGCAAAAACAATGGTGGTTTTAAAGGCGTTAAAAGAATTGGGCCTTGCTAAAACTGAAGAAGATTTTATTAAAATTATTCCAACCAATAATAAGGTTGATTTATCAGAAGCCGAAATTATTAAGCGTTTTGAAAATTAGTAAAGGAGGGGGATTATATGGAACAATGTTATGAAAAACAACTTAAAGAATTTTTGTCTTTTTTAAAAACACAAAACTTAACTTTTAATGAAGATAAAATTAAAAAGGCATTTGAATACTGCGTACAACTCCATAAAGGTCAACTGCGTTGTTCAAACGATGAATATTATATCCACCCTCTTAACGTTGCTAAAATTGTTGCACAGTTAGGGCTTGATGCCGATGCCGTTGTGGCTTCGCTTTTGCACGATACGGTTGAAGATACCCAAATAACCATTGAAACCATAAAAAAAGAATTTGGTGATGAAGTTGCACTGTTGGTTGACGGAGTAACGAAAATTGGCAAACTTTCTTTTGTTTCAAAAGAAGAACAGCAAGCTGAAACAATAAGAAAAATGCTTATTGCTATGGGTAAAGATATCCGCGTTATTTTAATTAAACTTGCCGACCGTCTTCACAATATGCGCACAATTGATTTCGTGCCCGAACAAAAACGTAGGGATAAGGCGCTTGAAACTATTGAAGTTTATGCTCCAATTGCTCACCGCCTTGGTATTAGGGGAATTAAAGAAGAACTTGAAGACCTTTCAATTGCCCAGCTTGACCCAATTGCATATAAGGAAATTGAAAATCAATTAAACGTAAAACAAGAATTTCGCGAACGCTTTTTATCAACTGTTCGCGACCGAATTGAAGAACGTTTAAATAAAGATATGCCAGGCGTTCATATTGAATTTCAGTCGCGCGTTAAATCAATTAATGGCATATACCGTAAAATGTATATGCAAAACAAAGATTTTGAAGAAATTTACGATATTTACGCAATTAGAATTATTACTGATACGGTGGCAAACTGCTATAACGTTTTAGGCGTTGTGCACGATATGTTCCGCCCTTTGCCCAACAGGTTTAAAGATTATATTTCTACACCAAAGCCCAACCGTTACCAGTCGCTTCACACAACGGTAATTGGCAGGGAATGTGTGCCTTTTGAAATTCAAATACGAACCGAAGAAATGCACGAAACCGCCGAATACGGAATTGCGGCGCATTGGAAATATAAAGTTGGCTTAAATGTAAACGATAACAAAATGGAAGAAAGTCTTGCTTGGATACGCCAAATTCTTGAAACCCAAAGCGAAAACGGTGATGCTTCTGAAATTTTACGAACAATTAAGGTTGATTTAGCGCAGGAGGACGTTTTTGCCGTAACCCCGCGCGGCGATGTTATAAATCTGCCTGTTGGCGCAACTGTTGTTGACTTTGCTTTTGCAATACATTCAGCCGTTGGTATAAAAATGGTTGGCGCAAAGGTAGACGGCAAAATTGTTCAGCTTAACCACCAAATAAAAACAGGTGAAGTTATTGAAATTTTAACCTCTAACCAAGCGGGTAGGGGCCCAAGCCGAGATTGGATAAACATTGCGGTTACAAACCAAGCCAAAAGCAAAATTAGGGGTTGGTTTAAAAAAGAAAAACGCACCGAAAACATTGCACAAGGCAAAGAAGATATTGAACGCGAATTTAAACGCAATAATATTACCTTCCAAACGGTTGAGGAATTTTGCAAATTTATTGAAGATATTGCAAAACGGCAACATTTTTCAAGTATTGATGATTTTTATGCAGCAATTGGTTACGGTGGAATAAGTCTTTCAAAAATGCTGCCTAACATTAAAGAGCATTACACAAAACTTGCAAAACAGTTAAAGGCGGGTGCAATGCCTGAAACTGTTCCCGTAATTAAACCCACCAAAGCGCACGGCGGTGTAATTGTTGAAGGAATTGATAACTGTTTAATTCGCTTTTCAAAATGTTGTGCACCGCTTCCGGGTGATGATATTATTGGCTTTATAACCCGCGGACACGGTGTTTCAATTCATAAGTGCGACTGTCCAAATGTTCCTAAAAACATTAACGAGGCAGAAGAAAAAGAACGCTGGGTAACGGCATATTGGGAAGCAACGCAAAAAACAAATTTCTTGGCTTCGCTTCAAATATCTTCAATAGACCGCGAGGGCTTAATTGTTGATATTTCTCAGGTGCTTTACAATATGCGCGTATCTTTAAGCGGCATAAACGCACGTAAAACAAAAGACGGAAATTGCGTGGTAATAATAACAGTAAGCACCGAGGGCCTTGAACATTTAAAAAGCATTAAGGCAAGAATCGAAAAAATACAGGGTGTATTCCACGTAGAAAGAACAAATCAGTAGGAGTTTTTTATGAAAGCAGTAATACAAAGGGTCTCAAGCGCAAAAGTTACGGTAAGCGGTGAAACCGTTGGCGAAATACAAAGCGGTTTTATGGTACTGCTTGGCGTTAGTGAAACAGACACCGAAAAAGAAGCCGAAGTTTTGGCAGCAAAAACCGCAAAACTTCGCGTGTTTTGCGATAGTGAAGATAAAATGAATTTATCGCTTTTAGATGTTTCGGGCGAAGCGTTGGTTGTTTCTAACTTTACACTTTGCGCCGATACCAAAAAGGGCAATCGTCCTTCGTTTATAAATGCAAAAGAGCCGGTTGAAGCCGACCGCCTTTATAAGTATTATTGCGAACAACTTTTGTTAAACGGTGTTAAAAAGGTAGAAACAGGCAGGTTTAAAAGCGAAATGCAGGTAAGTTTAATTAACGAAGGCCCAATAACTATTGTTTTAGATACAGATACGTGGTGCAAAAAATGAAATTCAAAACTGTTGTAAACGGTAGGTTTAAAGAAAACTGCTATTTGCTGTGTAGCGAAAAAAGTGCAGTAATTATTGACCCCAGCGAATGTAATTCCGAAATAGAAAAATTTTGCCAAGAAAATATCGAAAAAGAAAAAGTAATACTTTTAACCCATTGCCACTTTGACCATATTTTAGGTGCAAAGAAAATACGCGATAATTTTGGCTATAAAGTTTATATTAGCCACGAAGACAATGAGGGGTTAATTGGCGATGAATTAAGTCTTAGCAAACATTTTAGGTTTAACCAAGAATGTTTTTGTGCCGATAAACTTTTAAACGACGGCGAAACGGTTAAAATTGGTGATTTAACTTTTAACGTAATTGCAACCCCCGGACACACAAAAGGTTCGCTTTGCTTTCTTTTAGGAGATTTACTTTTTAGCGGTGATACGCTTTTTTACGAAACTTTCGGCAGGGTAGATTTACCAAGCGGTAATAAAGATGAATTAGTTTCGTCTATTGATAAACTTTTATTGCTTAACGATGATATAAAGGTTTATGCAGGCCATGGTCAGCCAACAACAATAGCCCACGAAAAACAGCATAACCCATATAAAAGGTATTTTTAGTATGATTTTATGTAACAAAGGCCACAGTTTTAATTACGAAACCGAAAAACTTTGCCGTCTTTTCTTTCCTTTTGAAAAGATTAAAATAACAAACGAAATAGAACAAGACAGTAAAGTTGCAGTTACTTCGCTTAACGAAAATGTTTGTTTTGCAAGTTTAGAAATAAATGGCGAAAAGTCAGAGTTTTCTTTAGAAATAAAAGAAAACGCAAATGAAAAAGAAACCGAACTTTTGGTCGCCACCGCGCTTTTTAAATGCTTAGTTAAACTAACAGGTTATTTTCCAAAATGGGGGCTTTTAACCGGCGTGCGCCCCGCAAAACTTTTTGCAAGGTTAAGCGAACGGTTTGGCGAAGAATATACTGAAAATTATTTTAGCAATAAACTTTTTGTGTCAAAAGAAAAAATTTCGCTTTGTAAAGAAAGCCATATAACCGAAGAAAAAATTATTTCGCTAAACAGTAGTGATTCGTTTAGTCTTTACGTTTCGGTTCCGTTTTGCCCAACAAGGTGCTCGTATTGTTCCTTTGTTTCGCATTCGGTTGAAAAGGCGGGTAAATTAATAGAGCAGTACGTGCCTTTGCTTTGCAAAGAAATTAAAGAAACCGCAAAATATGCCAAGCAAAACAAATTAAAGCTTAAAACTATTTATATTGGCGGCGGTACACCCACAACTTTAAGTGCCCAACAACTTGATGAAGTAATAAAATGTATTAAGGAAAGTTTTGATTTATCTTTTCTTTTGGAATTTACGGTGGAAGCGGGCAGACCCGATACCGTAACTGCCGAAAAATTACAGGTACTAAAAGACCACGGCGTTAGCCGAATAAGCATTAACCCGCAAACTTTAAACAACGAAGTTTTAAAGGTAATTGGCAGAGCACACACTAAAGAACAGTTTATAAACGCTTTTAATTTGGCAAGGGATATTGGATTTAACAATATAAATACAGATTTAATTGCAGGGCTACCTAGTGATACTTATGAAAGTTTCCTAAATACCATAGAAGAAATTTTAAAACTTTCGCCTGAATCAATTACAGTTCATTCTCTTGCCTTTAAACGCTCGTCTGAACTAAGCCAAAAGAACGATAAAGAAGTTGCCAAAACCTATGAACAGGTTGATTCTTTTGTAAGTTTGGCAAGAAACCGACTTGCTGAAAACGGTATTTTGCCTTACTATATGTACCGTCAAAGCAAAACCGTAGGCAACCTTGAAAACGTTGGGTATGCCAAACAAGGTAAAGAATGTCTTTATAACGTTTATATAATGGATGAAACTCACACAATTTTGGCTTGCGGTGCTTCGGCAGTAACAAAACTGCGTCAGCCAAACGGCAGTTACATTGAACGCATTTTTAACTATAAATATCCGTATGAGTATATAAATAACTTTACTGAAATTTTAAACCGCAAAAATGGAATAAATGAGTTTTATAAAAAATACGGTGTATAAATTTTTAGGAGGATTTAGTATGGAATTTAATATTAACGATGTTGTATCAAAAGCAAAGGATATTATTGATGTTGCGGCTGAAACCGCCGAAAAGGCAGTAAATGTGCAAAAAAAGAAAATAAATATTGTTTCAATAAAAAATAAATTGGCAAAAGAATATGAAACTTTGGGAAAGGTTTATTATGAATCTTTAAACAAAGAAAATAAGGAAGAATTAGAAACAGCGGTAGAAACTGTTAAAGAACGTATAGAAGAATTAAAAATGGCTAAAAAAGCATTGGCCGAAGAAAAAGAAAATAAAGTTTGTGCCGCTTGCGGTGCAGCCGTTGCAACCGATTCTGCTTTTTGCAGTTTTTGCGGCGCGTCTTTTGAAGAAAAATAATTATTAAAGAGAAGTAAAAATGAATAAACAAAAAACAGTAATACTTGTTGCAGATATAGACGAGTATATAAATTTTCAACAAAGGTTTTTAGAACTTGGTGCAAAACAAATAAACAGCGTTTTTAAAGTTTCACACCAATTAGAAACCGAAAAACAAATAATAACAAGTGTTTGTTTCGGCATTGGCAAGGTAAATGCTGCCACCGCCGCCACTTATTTTGCGGCACAGGGCTATAATTACTTTTTAAACTACGGTTATTCGGGCGGTGTATCAAATGTTCAAAAAGGCGATATTGTTGTTGCCGACAGTTTTTTAGAACACGATTTTGATTTAACCGCTATTGGTTATTCTCCTTGCGAAAAACCCGGTCAGGAATACATTTATAACGCAGACCAAAGGGTTATTGAATTTTGCAAAAATAAATTTCCAAACCTTAAATACGGCAGGGCAGTTTGTGGAGATTCTTTTATTTGCGATGATAATAAAAGAAACTATTTAGCCAAAGAATTTTCGGCAGTTTCGTGTGATATGGAAACCGCTGCAATTGCGTCGGTTGCAAACCTTTTCGGTATTCCTTTTTTATCAATTAGGGAAATTTCCGACGACGCGGGAAACAGCGCCGACAATTTGTATTTAAACACTTTAAAAAATCAAAAAGAATGTATGATTGACATTGTTTTTAAATGTATTAGCCAAAGCACTTAAACCCGAACCTGCCTAAAAGGGCGGGTTTAAGGCGTCTTTTGGCTCTTTGTCGCTCATAGGCGACAGCCTTATGTGCTTCGCATCACCAAAATCCACTCATAAACCCGCGCCTTTTAGGTCGTAGAATTTTGTGTTTAAAGAATTTACGGTGTGGCGAGGCACAAAACACAGTTAATCCTGTCGGATTAACGAGTATTTTAACAAAGCCACAGCGTAAATCCTAAACCCAAAATCTGATTCGGGTTTAAATGCTTTGGCTAAGGAGATATTATGAAGTTAAAAAAAGATACACCGCAAAACTTTGAACAAAGTGCCGTAATACTTTTGGTTTCGGCAATTTTGGTAAAGGTAATAGGCGCACTGTTTAAAATTCCGCTTCAGCGTCTTATAGGCACTTTGGGCTTTGGGTATTTTTCATCGGCTTATGACCTATATTTGCCAATATACGCGCTTTCAATGGCGGGGCTTCCCGTTGCCGTTTCTCGTATGATTGCATCTAACGTGGCAGACCGCCGTTTTAAAGAAGCCGAAAGAACCTTTTCGGTTGCAAAAAAAGCATTTCTTTTTACCGGTATTGTTGGACTTATTGCTATTATAGGCGCAATTTACCCCTTTACAAAAGCAACTTCAAATAACCCAACCGACGCAAAGTATATTGCAGTTTGTATTTTGGCAATAGCCCCTGCAATTTTGTTTTGCTGTATACTTTCTTCCTTTAGGGGTTATTTTGAGGGCATGAGAAATATGATGCCCACCGCGGTATCAGAAGTAATTGAAGCATTAAGCAAACTTGTTTTGGGTTTTGCATTTGCCTTTGTTATTATGAAAATTACAGGCAACGTGGCATACGCTGCGGCAGGCGCTTTGCTTGGTATAATGGTTGGTACCGCACTGGCGGCTTTGTATTTGTGGCTTCGCCTTAAAATTAAGGGCAGGGCAGTAAGTAACGAAGAAATTGCCGCTTCGCCCGAAAGCCGTAGTAATAAATATATTTTAAAATGCTTGTTGGCAATTGCAATTCCTGTTGTGTTAAGTTCAATGGCAACAAACATTACCTTGCTTATTGATACAACAATGATAAAATGGCAACTTAAAAACATTATGGATAACTCTTACAGTGTTATTGCCGAAATGTATAAAAATTCTATTGCCGACCATAATCTTACCTCGGCAACCGAACTTACAGCCGCAACAATGCCAACTTTCCTTTACGGTATTCGCGGTCAGGCATATACAATTTATAACCTTATACCCACGCTAACCACAACCTTGGGTATTGGTGCAATTCCCATTCTTACAACCGCTTGGGTTGAAAAGAATACGCTTTCTATTAAAAGCAACATTGAAAAAATCTTGCGTACCACCGCTTTAATTGCCGCACCTGCGGGTATTGGTGTTTGTGCAATAAGCCCTTATATTATGGGGCTTTTGTACGATGGTACTGCATCGGTTGAAATTGGCTCGGTGCTTTTGTTTATACTTGGTATTGCCGCGCTGTTTTCGGGTATTTCGGTGCCTATTACAAGTATGTTACAGGCAATGGGCAAACCCACTTTACCGCTTATAAACATTGTTGTTGGCGCACTTTTAAAAATTGTTACGAACTTTATTTTGGTAAGCCGACCAGAAATTAACATTAAGGGCGCACCGGTTGGCACAGCTGTTTGCTATTTGTATATTTGTGTGGCAAATATGGTTTGTTTAAAGGTGGTAAGCGGTGTAAAAATTAACTTCTTTGCCACAATTATTAAACCGCTTGTTTCGGCATTTTTCTGCGGTGCAGGTGCATTCTTTGTTTCTCGATATTTAGAAAGCATAAATCAGTCAAATGTGGTTATTGTTGGCGGAAGCATAGTGGTTGCCGCAGTAATTTACGTGGCGTTTATATTTGCTTTAAGAACATTATCAAAAGAAGATGTTGAAAGCTTTCCAAAAGGCGAAAAAATTGCAAAACTTTTGGTAAAACTTCATTTAATTAAATAAAATGGTGTAAAAATGGTTACAGTAGAAAAAGATAAATTAACAAATAAATATACCATGGAGCATTTTTTACAAATAATGCGTATTTTACGCGCTCCAAACGGTTGCCCGTGGGATGCCGAACAAACCCACCAAAGCATACGCAACAATATGCTTGAAGAGGCATACGAAGCGGCAGATGCTATTGATAATAACGATTTTGCTGCTTTGCGCGAAGAACTTGGCGACGTTTTAATGCAGGTGGTTTTTCATAGCGTTATTGCCGAAGAAAATGGGAATTTTAATTTTTTCGATGTGGTTAATGAAGTTTGCGAAAAACTTGTTTACCGCCACCCGCACGTTTTTGGCAACGTGCAGGCCGATACAAGCGAAAAAGTGCTTGAAAATTGGGACAAACTTAAAATGAGCGAAAAGCACCAGCAAACCTATACCGACACTCTAAAAAGTGTTCCAAGCGCTTTTCCCGCTTTATTAAGGACAGAAAAGGTGCAAAAACGTGCCCAAAAAGCAGGGGTTTTAATTACCGAAGAAGAAGCAATGGAAAAAATTAAAAACAGCAGTGATATTGGCGAAATTCTTTTTGCCGCAGTGGCTTTAGCCAGAACAAAAGGTGAAAACGCCGAAGAACTGCTTTATAAAAAAACCGAAGAGTTTATAAATGACTTTTCTAAAAAAGAACAAGAAGGTGCTTTTAAATGAGAATTGATAAGTACCTAAAGGTTTCGCGAATTATTAAAAGGCGAAGCGTTGCAAACACCGCATGCGATGGCGGCAGAGTTATGGTAAACGGCAAGCCCGTTAAGGCATCTTACGATGTTAAAATAGGCGATATAATTGAAATTGCCTTTGGCGAAAGAACCGTAAAGGTGCAGGTTTTACAGGTTAGCGAAGTAATAAAAAAAGAAGATTCGGCTTTGCTTTATAAAATTGTGGGCTAAAACAATTCACCTTTGAATATATTATTTAGAGGTGATTTTAAGTGGAAAACGCTTTAGTTTTTCAAGACTGCATTTTAAAAAGCCGAAAGGAACTTTCAATTAGCGGTGTAAAGGAAATTTTGTCTTTTGATGACACTGCAGTAAATTTGCAAACTGTAATGGGCGGTTTGGCAGTGCGCGGAGAGAATTTAAAAATTTTGTTTTTTAATACCGAAAAAGGAGAAGCAGGGCTAATTGGTAAAATAAATGCCGTTTATTATACCGATGATAACAGCGGAAAGGAAAGTTTTTTTAAAAAACTTTTTAAATAGTTATGTGGGAAATAACACTTTATAACCAACTTTTCGGTGTTTTGGTTTCTTTTGCTTTTGGCTTTTTAATTGCCTTGCTTTACGATGTTTTAAAGGCATACTGTATAAAGAAAAAACCAAGCAAACTGTTTGTATTTTTTAAAGATTTGCTTTTTTCATGCGTTTGCGCTTTGCTTGAATTTTTGCTTTTAATGGCGTTAAGCAACGGTGCAATAAGGGCATATTTGTTAATAAGCCAACTTGTTGGTTTTGTGCTTTTTAGGATGCTTTTATCTTATTATTGGCTTAAAATAGTTGGTTTTTTTATTTCTGTTTTAAATAGGATTTATAATTTTTTTGAGGGCATTTTAAACAAAACCAACCAAATATTAGGCACGTTTGAGAATTACATATTAAAAAAAGCCCAAAATTTATATAAAAACGCTTTAAAAAAGCAAAAAAACTCTTGAAACCATAATTATATTTGTTGTATACTTATACGGGATTGTAAATAAATTAAAGGAAAACGATATGAAGACAAAAAAGAAAAAAAGTATAATCTTAAGAATTTTGGTTTTATGCGTTTCATTTTATTTGTTTTATTCATTAACCGATTTGTGCACTGAGTTAATTGCAAAGCAAAAAGAACTTGAAAATTATCGTGAACAAATTAAAATTACCGACCGCCGAATTGCCGAATATAAAGAGCTTTTGGCGGAAGGCAACGAAGCAAAAATTATTGAAAAAGCTGCCAGAGAACGTCTTGGCTATGTTTATGCGGACGAGCAGGTTTTTATAGATATTTCGGGCAGTTAAGCATTTTAGTTTTTTAGGGGGAAATTACAGCTTTATGCAACTTGAAGTTGGCCAAATAGTTGAAGGAAAGGTTACAGGCATTACCAAATACGGTGCCTTTGTTGACCTTGGTGACAACACATCGGGAATGGTACATATTTCCGAAATAGCAAGAAATTACGTTACGGATATTCGCGAATTTGTTAAGGAAAACGATACCGTTAAAATGAAGGTGCTTACAATATCCGATGACGGTAAAATCAGTTTAAGCATTAAAGAGGCACTTCCGCCCGAAAAACCTGTTCAAAAACAGCGCAGACCAAAACCTGCTTTTGAACAAAATGTAATTGACAAAACTTGCACTTGGGCACCAAAACAGCCCGAACCGACTTCGTTTGAAGAAATGATGAACAGGTTTAAACAAAGAAGTGATGAGAAGTTTTCTGATTTGAAACGCAAAAATCCCGATGTACGCCGTCAAAAACGCGGTGCGGGTGTTAAGTAAAATATTCTTCGGGCAGACAAAAGTCTGCCCTTTTTATAAATTATTGGAATGGTGAAAAATGAATAACTTTAATTTGGTGGCACCTTGCCTTTTTGGGGTTGAGGGTATAGCCGCCGATGAATTTAAAAGAATGGGTTTTGAAAGTGTAACTGCTGAAAACGGCAGGGTGCTTTTATCAGGCAACGAAAATATGTTAGCAAGGGCAAACATTTTTTCGCGCTTTGCCGAAAGAATTTTAATAAATGTTGGGCAGTTTACCGCAGTAACCTTTGAAGAACTTTTTCAAGGAATCAAAGCGCTTCCTTGGGAAGAATACATTGGTAAATACGATGCGTTTCCCGTAAACGGTTGGTCAATTAACTCGCAACTTGCAAGTATACCCGACTGTCAGTCAATTGTAAAAAAAGCCATTGTTGAGCGTTTAAAACTTAAATACAACATTTCGTGGTTTTCTGAAACGGGCACAAATATTGCCGTGCGTTTTTCAATACATAAAAACCAAGTAACCGCAATGATAGATACTTCGGGCGAGGGGCTTCATAAAAGGGGATACCGCAAAAATTCTAATGCCGCACCTTTAAAAGAAACACTTGCCGCCGCAATTTGCGATACCGCAAGAATATACCCCGATACCACTCTTTACGACCCTTTTTGCGGTTCAGGTACTTTGCTTATTGAATCTGCTTTAATGGCAACAAAAACCGCGCCCGGCATTTACCGTAACTTTGCAGCCGAAAACTTTGGCTTTATAAGTGATACAGCTTGGCAAGAAGAAAGGGCAAGGGCACGTGACCAAATCAAACGCGATATAGATTTTTGCGCGTTTGGCAGTGATGTTGACCCTGCTTGTGTGGAACTTACAATGCATAACGCCAAAAAAGCGGGTGTAGATAAGTTTATTAAAGCAAAAGTTGCCAATGTAAAAGATTTTAGCCCTAATCACGATAGATTTACCCTTATAACCAACCCACCGTACGGCGAAAGATTGCTTGATTTAAAGGCGGCGGAAGAACTTTATAAGGTAATGGGTGAACGCTTTGTAAACGGGCAGGGCAAAAAGTATTTTATTATAAGCGCACACGACGAATTTGAAAAGCACTTTAACCGCGAAAGCGATAAAAAACGAAAACTGTATAACGGAATGATACGGTGCCAGCTTTATATGTTTTTCAAACAAAGGGGATAATAAAAAAATGAGGTATGTGTTCATAATAAATCCGGCTGCGGGTAAAAAGGAAAAATATCTTGATTTTGTGCCAAAGGTTGAAGAATTTTTTAAGGATAGAAATGATGAGTATAAAATCCTTTTTTCTAAAAACAGGGGGGATGCTGGCCTTAAGGCGCGTAAAGAGGCCGAAACAGGCGATGACCTTTTAATTTTTGCTTGCGGCGGAGAAGGCACAATGTTTGAAATTCTTAACGGCGTTGCAGGATATAATAATGTAACTCTTACCGCCACTCCCATTGGCAGCGCTAACGATTTTCTTAAAAGTTTCGGTAACGAACACAAAGAAAAATTCTTTGATTTAAACGAAATAATAGATGGTGTTACCATAGAAACGGATGTTATTAAAGCCGATGAATTTTATTGCCTTAACGGTTGTTCGGTTGGTATGGACGCCGTTGTGGCAAGAGATATGTCGTTATTTAAAAACTGGCCTTTGGTTAGCGGACCAATGGCATATAAATTGGCAATAGTTAAAACTTTTTTGGGTAAAATAGGGGTAAAACTTCAACTTCGTATTGATGATAATGAGCCCATTTTCGATAATTTGTTGTTTGCCGTTGTTGGTAACGGACCGGTTTACGGCGGTGGTTATTATGCCACCCCAAAAGCTCTTCCTTATGACGGACATCTTGATTTTACAACGGTAAAAACCATTAGTAAAATTAAAATACCTTTCTTTTTAAAAGATTACGAAAACGGCAACTGTGAAAAATTTAGTTTTTGCTCAACAGGCGTTTGTCAAAAATTTAGTTTTAAGGCAAATAAACCTTTGCCAATAAATTTAGACGGCGAAATTTTTGAACGCGCAGAAATGAGCTTTGAAATACTTAAAGATTTTATAAAATTCCGTTTGCCAAAGTCCCTCGCATTTATTAAAGAGAAAAAACGACAAAAAGTACTTGAATTTTAGTAAAATAATAGTAAAATATTTAATATAATTATTTAGGAGATGATTTTTGTGACTATTAAACCGTTAGCCGACAAAGTTGTTATTAAAGCGTGCGAAGCCGAAGAAACAACTAAAAGCGGTATTATTTTAACTGCTGCGGCACAAGAAAAACCGCAAATTGCAGAGGTTGTTGCGGTTGGCCCCGGCGCATATAATAAAGACGGTGTGCTTTTAGAAATGACTGTTAAGGTTGGCGATAAAGTGCTAACTAATAAGTATTCTGGCACCGAAGTAAAATTAGATGGCGAAACATATAACATTGTTTCACTAACTGATATTTTGGCAATTGTAGAATAAGGAGATAATTACTATGGCTAAAGATGTTATTTTCGGCGAAGAAGCCAGAAAAGCGTTACAAGCAGGTGTTGACCAACTTGCAAACGCTGTAAAGGTTACACTTGGCCCCAAGGGCAGAAACGTTGTGCTTGATAAAAAATACGGAGCACCGCTTATTACAAACGACGGTGTTACCATTGCAAAGGATATTGAACTTGACGACCCGTTTCAAAATATGGGTGCACAACTTGTAAAAGAAGTATCGGTAAAAACTAACGATGCTGCCGGCGATGGTACTACCACCGCGACTGTTTTGGCACAGGCACTTGTGTGTGACGGTATGAAAAACGTTGCCGCAGGCGCAAACCCAATGGTTCTTAAAAAAGGTATTGCAAAGGCAGTAGATACTGCCGTAGAAGCAATTGTTGCAAATTCGCAAAATGTTAAGGGTACCGAAGATATTGCTCGTGTTGCAACCGTTTCGGCGGGCGATGAAAATGTAGGTAAACTTATTGCCGAAGCAATGCAAAAGGTTTCGGCTGACGGTGTTATAACTGTTGAAGAATCTAAAACCGCCGAAACATATATTGATGTTGTTGAAGGTATGCAGTTTGACCGCGGTTATATTACACCTTATATGGTTACTGATTCCGATAAAATGGAAGCGGTTATTGACGATGCTTTAATTCTTATTACCGATAAGAAAATTACTTCCATTCAAGAAATTTTGCCTTTGCTTGAACAAATTGTTCAGTCGGGCAAAAAGCTTGTAATTATTGCCGAAGATATTGAGGGCGATGCGCTTTCAAATCTTATTATAAATAAACTTCGCGGTGTGTTTACCTGCGTTGGTGTAAAAGCCCCCGGCTTTGGTGATAGACGTAAAGATATGCTTCGCGATATTGCTATTCTTACTGATGGCGAAGTTATTACCGATGAACTTGGTCTTGACCTTAAAGATGCTACCATTGCTCAACTTGGTAGGGCAGCACAGGTTAAGGTTGGCAAAGAAACCACCGTTATTGTTGGAGGCGCGGGTAATAAAGAGTTAATTGCAGACCGCGTTGCACAAATCAGAAACCAAATTGAAGTTACAACCTCTGATTTTGACCGCGAAAAACTTGAAGAACGCCTTGCAAAACTTGCAGGCGGTGTTGCAGTGCTTAAGGTTGGCGCTGCTACCGAAATTGAAATGAAAGAAAAGAAACTTCGTATTGAAGACGCTCTTTCTGCCACAAAAGCGGCGGTTGCCGAAGGTATTGTTGCGGGTGGCGGTGTTGCTCTTATTAACGCCGCAAATGCGGTTAAGGCACTTTTGGAAAAAACTGAAGGTGACGAAAAAACAGGTGTTTCAATTGTTCTTAAAGCATTAGAAGCACCCATTCGTCAAATTGCGGCAAATGCAGGTCTTGAGGGTTCTGTTATTGTAGAAAAAATAATTTCTGCCAATAAAGCAAACTATGGTTTTGATGCCTATAACGAAGTGTATACCGATATGATAGAAGCCGGTATTGTTGACCCAACAAAAGTAACCCGTTCAGCACTCCAAAATGCAGCAAGTGTTGCGGCAATGATACTAACAACCGAAACTTTGGTTGCCGAAAGAAAAGAAGACGCAGCGGCAGCAAACGCAGCGGCGGCGGCAGCGGCAGCCCAAGGCGGTATGTACTAAAAACTAAAGAGTGCGGAAAACCGCACTCTTTTTTTATTAAATGTAAAAAATGTGGTTGACAAAAACAAATGACTGTGTTAATATAGTTAAGTCGCAAATGCGGATGTGCTGGAATAGGCAGACAGGCACGTTTGAGGGGCGTGTGTCAACCGACGTATGGGTTCAAGTCCCATTATCCGCACCAAAAGCAAAGACCATCGCAAGATGGTCTTTGCTTTTTATTCTTTTAACTTTTATCTCTTCACTTTTCACTGTTCTCTATCTAAACTTGTGAATTAGGAAATAATTATTTTTTATTTTTTGCTTGACAAAAGGACTTGCCTTTGTTATAATATCAAAGTCGCGAATGATTCATTAGCTCAGTTGGCAGAGCACTTGACTTTTAATCAAGGTGTCCGGGGTTCGAATCCCCGATGGATCACCAAGAAAACCGAAACGCTTTTTAGTGTTTCGGCTTTTTTATTTGTGTACGGGGATTCGAACCCTGAGAGGGCGCGGAGTGTTAAGCAAAACAGTTCAGCGAACTGTTTTGTAACAAAGCGGTGTGAAGGCGGGTACCGAAAGGCAACGCCTTTGGGTCGCCAAGCAGGGAAGACGCAAGGCGGCTTCATCCCCGATGGATCACCAAATAGAAAAACCGACCTTTTGGTCGGTTTTTTATTTTATATGTGTTTAGGGGATTCGAACCCTGAGAGGGCGCGGAGTGTTAAGCAAAACAGTTCAGTGAACTGTTTTGTAACAAAGCGGTGTGAAGGCGGGTACCGAAAGGCAACGCCTTTGGGTCGCCAAGCAGGGAAGACGCAAGGCGGCTTCATCCCCGATGGATCACTTTTTATATCACTTGAATTTTATTTTATTTATAGTATAATTTACTCATAAATTCTTTTTGGAGGGTTTTATGAGAATTTTTACCTTAACTTTAAACCCCGCTTACGATATTCATGCTTGTTGTGATGAGTTTATGGCTTTTAGTGAAGTTCATGCAACAGTTACTGCAAGGCAGGCAGGCGGAAAGGGTTATAATATAAGCCGTGCGCTTAATAGTAACGGTACACCTAATACTGCAATTGTTGTGGTTGGCGAAGAAAACTGTGATGACTTTGTTAAAATGTCAAAAGAACTTAACTGCATTTTCTTTAAGGAAAAGGGAAGAATTAGGGAAAATATTACTCTTCATTCAAACGGCGGTAAAGAAACACGAATTAGTTTTACCGGCGCAGAAGTAAGTAGTGGTATTTTACAAAAAATTTATAATGTAATTAAACCCGATGAAAATACCATCGTTACATTTACGGGCAGTATACCAAAAGGTATTACCAAAGAACAGGCAAAAGAGTTTTTGTGTTTAATTAAAAAAGACGGCGCGAAAATTGTTGTAGATACAAAATCGTTTAATCTTGCTGATATTTACGAGGTTTCACCTTGGCTTGTTAAACCCAACCAAGATGAACTTGGCACGTATTTCGGCGAAAAAATTACCACTAAAGAAAAAGCAACACAAAAAGCCACCGAAATGAAAAACCACGGCATAGAAAACGTTATTGTTTCTTTGGGTGAAAACGGCGCTGTGCTTTGTGCCGAAAACGAAATTATTGAAGCTATAACTCCGCCTATTCAAGTTGTTTCAACCATTGGCGCGGGTGACAGTATGATAGCTGGGTTTATTAGTGCAAAATCGAGCAATTTAACAACTGAAGAATGTTTTAAAACCGCAGTTTCTTACGGCAGTGCGGCTTGTTTAAGCAAGGGCAGTTTGCCGCCACAACCCAATAGTATTATAGAAATTAAAAAATTAGTAATGACAACAAAGAAAACAATTTAAGTTAATTTACGATAATATTCATTAAATAACAACAAAAGACAGATAGCACTGCTATCTGTCTTTCATTTTTTTATAAATTTCTTCGGTTGCAATTCTTGCTTTTGCAACGTCGGCTTTTTTGGGAAAGCAGTAATAAAGCCGTTCTTTGTTGCCGATGCAAATTACATCGCTAATTTCATACCAAAAATAATCCGCATAAAGCGAATATGCCCAAGTGGGCGGTTGAGTGTAATTTAATCTTCCGTTACAACCGGTAAGCGTAAAGCCATCTATCGTGTGGGTTAAATTGCCTTTGCCAACCATATATATTGCTTTTGTATCTGCCAGTATTCCTATTTGAACTTCGGTGTCAAGTTTATAAGCGCCGTTTTCTATTTCTTCTTTAACACATTCGCGTTGCCAGTTGTACCAGTCGGGTATATGCGAAAATTCGGTTTTGCCGTTTAGCGCGTTTAACTGACCCAAAGTGTTCATTTCGTAAACCTTTTTGCAGTGGTTACAGGTTAAATGAATTCCTTTGCCAACCATTTCTCCCTCTTTTTTACAAGCGGGGCATTTGTATAATATTCTTTGAAGTCCATCGGCGCGGAATTTTTCTTTTATTTCGGTTTTTGTTTCAAGTTGCCTTCTAAAATTATCAAAGGTAAATTCTTTGTCTAAAAGTTCGTCAAGTTCGGCGGTGCTTTTTTCTTTTATATCATCGGGTGTAAAAAGGCATTTTACCTTTGCGCTAACCTTTGTTTTTCTTAACTGTAAACCATTGTATAACGGGTCGCGCAAAAAAGCACCTTCGGTAATAACGGTAACAACAGGAACATTTAACTTTTTAATAAGCAAACCAAGTTTTCTTGGCAGGGGAGTAGCAGTGCCGTCAAACGAATAACTTGCTTCTGGGTACATAAGCACGCTGCAGTTGTTCTTTTTAAGCGAGTGAATAATATCGCTAATAAGAGAAACATCGGTTACAAACTTGTTGGTTGGTATGCAACCAAGTTTTCGCATTAAAAAGTTTTTGCCAACAAAACCGTCGGAAGTGCAAACAATTGAAAATGGCTTTGGCCAAAAAATGCGGTAAGCAATTTTTAAATCAATAAAAGATGAATGATTCATTAAAATTAAATATGGGCCTTTGCCTGCTTCTTCCATTCGCTCACGCGTGTAACTGAATTTTGTTGCAAGTAAATCGGGAACAGATATTAGGTTAATTAAAGCACCTAAAACACCCCACGGCTTATTTGGCCGTTTGTGTTTAGGTGCTTTTATTTTTTGGGTAAAAGAATAATCAACCTTTTTGGTCTTTATTTTCATAATCCACCTCAAAGTGTTTTTATTTATTTTACATTAGAAAAGAGGGTAAAACAAGAAAAATGAAAAAATTTTTTAAAAAATTAAAAAAAACAGTTGAAATTATATAAAAAATGTTCTATAATACTTGTAAAAGTGGTTAAAAGTGTTTAATTTTACCGTAAAAATGGTTTAAAGTGGCTAATTTCAAGGTTTTGGAGGTGAAGTTCGGTGCTTTACGGTGGTTATCAGCATAATATAGACAAAAAGGGCCGAATGTTCATTCCCGCAAAACTTCGCGATGAACTTGGTGATGAATTTATTATTTGCCGTGGTATTTACGGTAAACGTTGCCTTTGTGTTTATTCGCAAACCGAATGGCAAAACTTGGTTGAACAAATTAAAACCTTGCCAAGCACAAAATCAAGCGTAGTTAAACGCTTTTTATACGACGGCGCATTTTCGGTTGAGTGTGATTCGCAAGGAAGAATACTTATTCCTCAAACCTTGCGTGAATATGCCGAACTTACAAATGACGCCCATATTATTGGTATGGATTCAAACCTTGAAGTTTGGAATACTGAACTTTGGAAAGCCGAAAACGAACAGTACACACCCGAAAGTGTTGCTTCTATTATGGAAGAACTTAATTTTTAAGGTGCTGTTATGGATTTTAAACATCTTCCGGTTTTATTTAATGAAACAATATCGGCACTTCAAATTAAAAGTGACGGAATATATGTTGATGGCACAGCAGGCGGCGCAGGTCATTCCACCGCAATAGCAAAGCAATTG
>JAZOOT010000026.1:0-19561 GCA_045655165.1 Acutalibacteraceae bacterium | reverse complement strand
TGATTGCGGTGAGGGTCCACCCGTTCCCATCCCGAACACGGAAGTTAAGCTCACTTGCGCCGAAAATACTTGGCGGGCAGCCGCCCGGGAAAATAGGTAGATGCCGACACAAACGAAAGACAGGTCTTTGGCCTGTCTTTTTCTTTTTATTGATTTATTATTAAAAATATGTTAAAATTTAAAAAATGGGGTGATATTGGTTGAGCAAGTTTTTAAAAGAATTTAAAAAACACAGTTTTTTGCTTGAATATCTTATTGTGCGCGATTTTAAGGTTAAATACCGCCGTTCATTTTTGGGCATTGCGTGGAGTGTTTTAAACCCGCTGTTTATGATGATAGTGGTTTCGGCTGTTTTCAGCATTGTTATAAGGGTAGAAATGAAAGAATCTTACCCCGTTTACGTTATTTTGGGGCAAACAATGTTTAACTTTTTGTCTGAATCCACAAATATAGCAATGCAGTCGATTTTGGCATCATCTTCGCTCATTAAAAAGGTTTATATCCCTAAATACATTTTCCCGCTTGAAAAGGTTACTTTTTCCTTTGTGAACTTTTTGGTTTCAATGGTTGCGGTTTTAATAGTTTGCTTGTTTGAAGGCGTTGGAATAAGTTGGCACATGTTGCTTTTACCCTTGCTTTTTATTGCCTTTTATTTGTTTTGCTTGGGGCTTGGGCTTTTGCTTTCCTGCCTTACGGTATTTTTTAGAGATACACTTCATATCCACGGCATTGTTCTTACTGCGTGGACATATTTAACCCCGATTTTTTACAGTTTGGAATCTCTTAATATTGATACTAATACTTCGGTTTGGTGGCAAAAAATACTATTGTTTTTGTTCGAGTACAACCCAATGTACCAATATATAAATATGTTCAGAAACATTGTGCTTTTCCATACCGCACCAAATATTAAAGAAGTGATTTTATGCGTTGGTTATGCTGCTTTTGCGTTTTTAATAGGTGCAGTTGCATTTAAAAAGAACCAAGACAAATTTATACTTCATATTTAAGGGGGGATTATTATTAACCAAGATTACGCTATTATTGCCGAAAATGTTTCAATGCATTTTAATATGGCTTCGGAAAAACTTGAAAGTTTTAAAGAATACTTTTTAAAACTAATAAAAGGCGAACTTCATTTTAAAGATTTTATTGCCGTTAATAATATTTCCTTTAAGGTAAAAAAAGGCGAAGTTTTTGGTATTGTTGGCACAAACGGTTCGGGCAAAAGTACCACTTTAAAAATGATTTCGGGAATTTTAAAACCCACAAGTGGTAAAATTAGCGTGTGCGGAAACATTGCGCCTTTAATTGAACTTGGCGCAGGGTTTGACGGTGAACTTACTGCCCGTGAAAACATTTATTTAAACGGCGCTGTGCTGGGTTACAGCAAAAAGTATATAGATGAAAATTTTGATAAAATAGTTGATTTTGCCGAACTTCGCGAATTTTTAGATATGCCAATAAAGAACTATTCTTCGGGCATGGTTGCGCGTATTGCCTTTGCCATTGCCACCGTTATTACGCCCGATATTTTAATTGTTGACGAAATTTTGGCGGTTGGCGATTTTTTGTTCCAGGAAAAGTGCGAAAAACGCATAAACGAACTAATGGACGGCGGTACAACCGTTGTTATTGTTTCCCATTCAATAGACCAAATTGAACGCCTTTGCGAACGCGTTTTGTGGATAGAAAAGGGAAATATTAAAATGCTTGGCGAAACCAAGGAAGTTTGCAGTCAGTACAGGCAGTATTCATAATTTGGATATTGTTTTAGGGGGTGTTAAGGTTGCATAAAATGTGTGCGGGGATTGTGCTTTATAATCCCGATATGCGCCGTTTGCAAAAAAACATTGAAGCCATAAAAAATCAAGTTGATAAGGTTTATATTGTTGATAACGGTTCAACAAACATTGATACCGTTCGTTTTTGTTGCAAACAAGATAAAAGGATTGAACTTATTGAAAACGGCATAAACAAAGGTATTGCCGCAGCCCTTAACATGTTGCTTTTAAAGGCAGAAGAAAACGGTTTTGACTGGATGGTTACCCTTGACCAAGATTCGGTTGCGGACCCCGATATGGTTGAAAAATTTAAACCTTATGTAGAAGAAAATATAGCAATTCTTTGTCCGCTTATTGTTGACGATAACGAAAAAAATTTAATAAGAAGTAACGTTTTGCCCGATGTAATTGAAGTGGAACGCGCCATAACTTCGGGCGGACTTACAAACGTGTTTGTTTGGCGTAAAATCGGCGGTTTTGATGAAGCAATGTTTATTGATTGCGTTGATTTTGATTATTGCACAAACGCAGTACTAAACGGCTATAAAATTTTGCAAATTCCCGCTGCTAAACTGCATCACCGTTTGGGCGAAGCCAAGGAAGTAAGAAGTTTTATAAAAATTGCAGGGGCACTTGGCATAAACAAATTTAAAAAGCCCGTTTTTACCTATAACCATTCACTTGAAAGAACCTACTATTACGCCCGTAATATTCATTATTATATGAAAAAATACAGGGGTAAAATTAACATTAAAACCGAACGGATGGTATATTTAAAATGGTTTATTTTAAAGGTGTTTTTTGAACAATACGGTCTTAAAAAACTTGGTGCAATTATAAGGGGCACGCGTGACAGCAAAGCACTTTATAAACTTTACAAAGCAAAACAGGGAAAAAAATGATTAAAACCTTTTACGAAGATAAATACATTATAGTTTGTGAAAAACCCGTTGGTGTTTTAAGCGAATACGTGCAGGGCCAAAAAAATATGTCCGAAATGCTAAAAAGGCAAACGGGGGTATATAAAATTGATACAATACACCGCCTTGACAGAAATGTGGGCGGTGTAATGGTTTATTCAAAAAACGGCAAGGCAACAATTCCACTTGCCAAAATGATGGCAAACCATAAATTTACAAAAGAATACCTTGCCGTAATAAAGGGAACACTGCAAGAAAAAAGCGGTGTTTTTGAAGATTATCTTGTTAAAGATAAAACTGCGTGCAAGGTTTTTGCGGTAAAAAAACCAACCGAAAAAGCAAAATATGCTAAACTTGAATATACTGTTTTAGAAGAAAAAGAAAATTTAACGCTTGTTAGAGTTAAATTATATACGGGCAGAACTCATCAAATAAGGGTGCAGTTTGCTTCGCGCGGGTATTATTTGTTGGGTGATACAAAGTACGGCGAACAAAACGAAAAGGATAACGGAAAGACACCAATTGCACTTTGGTCTTATCATTTGGAATTTAAACACCCGCTTTTTGATAAAATTTTGTCAATAGTGTCAATTCCGCCCGCTAAAAGTGTGTTTTTTAAGTTTAAATGGACAAAAAAGTATAATTTAATTGAAAACGAGTGAAGTTTTTGATATAATATTTGTTATATTTACCTTGGAGGAAATAAAATGAAAGATTATAAGCTACTTCCTGTAAACGAATTAGAAAAAGAATTTGCAGAAGTAAAAGAAGAATATGAACAACTTAAAAAGTTGGGCTTAAAACTTGATATGTCACGCGGCAAACCTGCGCCTGAACAACTTGACGCTATTTATGAATTTTATAAAGAAACCGAAAAAGGCATAGAGTTTAAGTCTGAAAACGGAACCGATTACCGAAACTACGGCATTTTTGACGGTATTGATGAAGCAAAAGAACTGTTTGCCGAAATTTTTGAGGTTGAAAAAGAAAACGTTATTGTTGGCGGTAACTCTTCGCTTAACATGATGTTTGATGTACTTATTCAGGCAATGGCAAAGGGTATGGGCGGCGAACCGTGGTGTAAACAAGGCAAGGTTAAATTTATTTGCCCAGCCCCCGGTTACGACCGTCACTTTGCGGTTACACAGTATCTTGGCATTGAACTCGTTCAGGTTGATATGACCGAAACAGGACCCGATATGGAAGCGGTTTACGAACTTGTTAAAGACCCGCTTGTAAAGGGTATGTGGTGTGTGCCTAAATACAGCAATCCGTTAGGTGTAACCTGCAGTGATGAAACCGTTAGAAAAATTGCCCAAATGAAACCTGCCGCAAATGACTTCTTGGTTATGTGGGATAACGCGTACATTGTTCACGACCTTTACGGCCAAGGTGATAAATTATTAAACCTTTATAACGAAGCAGTAAAATACGGCAACGAAGATAATATTCTTACATTTACTTCAACATCAAAAATTTCTTTCCCCGGTGCAGGCGTTGCGGCAATGTCGGGAAGTAAGAAAAACCTTGATTTAATTAGGGAAAGAATCAAATACCAAACAATTGGCCCCGATAAAATGAACCAACTTCGCCATATGAAAATGTTTGGCAATATGGATGCGGTTAAACGCTATATGAAAATTCATGCTAATTTAATTCGTCCAAAGTTTGATGCAGTTCTTAATGAACTTGAAACAAAACTTGGCAACGGTGGTATTGCATCTTGGCACAAACCAAACGGCGGATATTTTGTTTATTTAAAGGTAATGGACGGCTGTGCTAAAAGGGTAGCCGAACTTTGCAAAGAAGCAGGTATGGTGCTTACAAATGCGGGTGCAACACATCCTTACGGAGTTGATAAAACCGATAGCGGTTTAAGAATTGCGCCCTCTTACCCAACCGCAGAAGAAATTAAAAAAGCAGCAACCTTGCTTTGCTGTGCGGTTAAATATGCAAGTTGCGAAAAATTGCTTTTAAAATAATTGACTTTTTTGTGTAAAAAAGTTATAATTATTTCATTGTAGTAAATTCAAAACGGAGGACAAGTTTATGAAAAATAAACGTGCAAGCAAGGTTACTTTTGTTTTGGTACTTGCTTTCATTCTTGTTCTGACCTACACCGCGTTTTTCGGTGTTGCGAATTATCATGGCGATATTAAGAACGTGTACGTAAAAGGCGCTTCTGATATCCGTTGGGGTATTGATATTCGCGGCGGTGTTGAAGCGGTTTTTGCACCCGACATTACCGAAACCGAAATAACCGACGGCGATATTGATGCTGCTAAAGCAATAATTGAAACTCGTCTTGTAGACCAGAATATTACCGACTACGAAATTTATGCCGATAAGGAAAATAACCAGGTTGTTGTTCGTTTTCCTTGGGCAGCTGATGATGCCGATTTCGACCCTGCAGCAGCAGTAAAAGAGCTTGGCGAAACTGCCGAACTTACTTTTTGTAATGGCTCTACATACGATGCTTCTAAGGTTATTTTAAAGGGCGACAGCGTTAAAAATGCAACACCTGCTTACGTTTCGGATGAAAACTATACAGGTTACGTTGTAAACCTTGAACTTGACGAAGCCGGAACCGATGCTTTTGCAAAAGCAACTGCCGAACTCCAACCAACAAACGGTCAAATTGCTATTTGTATGGACGGTATTGTATTAAGTGCTCCTGCCGTACAAGCGGTAATTACCAACGGTAATGCTATTATCACGGGTATGGAAGACGATGAAGCCGCAACCGATTTGGCTAATAAAATTAACGCGGGTTCGCTTCCGTTTGCTTTAACGGTTGATGACAGCAAACTTTCAATTGTATCTGCAACACTTGGTTCTAATGCGCTTAATGTTATGCTTATTGCAGGCGCAATTGCTTTTGGTGTTGTGTGCTTACTTATGATTGTTCGTTACAGGTTAAACGGCGTTATTGCTGCTTTTGCGCTTTTGGGCCAGTTGGCCGGCTCTATTGCCGCAATTTCGGGCTTTTTCCCAAATGCAAACAGTTTCACCTTAACTGTACCGGGTATTGCAGGTATTATCCTTTCAATTGGTGTTGGTGTTGACTGTAACGTTATTTCGGCCGAAAGAATTCGCGATGAATTTAAAAACGGCAAAACAATTGACGGCGCTATTGACAGCGGCTTTAAGAACTCGTTAAGCGCAATTATTGACGGTAACGTAACCATTATTATTGTTGCAGTTGTGCTTATGGGCGCTTTTGGTACAAAGGGCTTTATAATAAATAAACTCTTCTCGCTTATCTTCGGCGCATCCATTGCCGGTTCTATTTATTCGTTCGGTTGCACACTTTTAGTTGGCGTTATCTTCAACTTAATTATGGGCGTTGTTTGCTCTAAACTTATGCTTAAAAGCGTTTCGCAGTTTAAATTCTTGCGTAAACCTTGGCTTTACGGAGGTGCGAAATAATGGCTAAAAAGTTTAACATTGATTTTTGCAAATCCTTTAAGTTTGTTGCTATTGGCTATGCCGCACTTTTGGTAATTGGTATTGTGGCAAGCATTATATTCGGCGTTAAGTTGGATATAAACTTTAAAGGCGGTACTGTTGTTACTTATAACTATACATACAGCGACACAGTAAAAGACCTTGATGCCGAAGAAGTTAAAACTTTGGTGCAAGAAAAATTATCGGCAAGCGCAACCGTTACAAAGGGCTCGGCTATTGCAACCGATGCAAACACCCTTACTGTTTCGCTTGTTAAAAACAAATCCATTGATACTTCTGCTTTGGAAGAACTTACAAAGGCACTTGGTGAAAAGTATAAAGACAATGAAATTGAACTTTATTCTTCAACTTCTGTTAGCCCCACACTTGCAACACACTTCTTCTTAAAAAGTTTGGCGGCAGTATTACTTACCGCAATTTTGGTTGTAATTTATGTTGCATTCCGCTTTAAAAAAATTGGTGGTGTAACCGCGGCTTTAACCGCTTTGGTTGCACTTGTGCTTGATATTGCTACTGCCTTTGTGGTTTGCCCAATTTTTGGCTTGGAAATTGACTCTAACTTCATTGCAGTTGTTCTTACAATTTTAGGTTATTCATTAAACGATACAATCGTTGTTTACGACAGCGTTCGTGAATTTAAAAAGAATATGCCCGAAAAAGGCACCGAAGAACTTGTTAATTTAAGTCTTAACCGCGTAAAAGTGCGTAACATTGTTACAACACTTACAACAAGTTTGGCTGTTGCAACAATTATTGTTGTTGCCGAAATTTACGGCTTAACTTCACTTCGTACTTTTGCAATTCCAATGGCGTTCGGCCTTGTTTCAGGATGTCTTTCGTCCTTGTTCATCTCGGCTCCGCTTTGGGTATTGTGGCGCAACAAACTGGATGCAAAGAAATAAAGTAAAAGCACCAACGAAAGTTGGTGCTTTGTTGTTGCATAGTGAAAATTAAAAGCGGAGTGATTAAAATCTAGTTCCGATATAGTACATTCCGTGAAATATGATAAAATTTTCCAACAATCCAATGAAAGATAAAATAATTCCCAGTACTGATTTGGTTGCTTTAATTTTTATAATACCACAAATACCTGCAATAAGCAATTTTTAGTGAAGTTTGGCTTTGCCAAGTGAAGCAGCGGCGATGTCGCTGTGAAGCATTGTTCTTCGCACAAAGTGAAGTTAAGTGTGCCACCCACGCCCGCAGGTACTTCACGATGCGAAGCATCGCTTCACGCACCAAAGGTGTACTTATCGTGCCGCAAGGCACACTTAGTTCGAAAAAAGAGTCTTTTGTCTGATAGACAAAAGACTCTTTTTTCGTGGCAGGGGTAGAAGGACTTGAACCCTCAAGAACGGTTTTGGAGACCGGCATGTTACCATTACATCATACCCCTAAATATTGCTGATTTGGTAGTTTTAATAAAAAAACTGGTGGGCCATCAGGGACTCGAACCCCGGACCTACCGGTTATGAGCCGGGAGCTCTGACCAGCTGAGCTAATGGCCCAAATCAGCAAGAAATATTATAACACAAAAATTAAATTTGTCAATAAGAAAAAAGAACAAAAAAGTTTGATAAAAATTTAACTTTTTTTAAAAAAACTATAGAAATATGTAATATTATGTGTTATAATCTATTTTGAATAGTAATGTGTTATATATTATTATATTATAACAGTAGTTATTATGAACTTTATTAAGGAGGAATTGTTAATGCAAAAAAAACTCAGTACACTTCCTTTTAAGGACACACCTGAACAGGCAGCTAAGTTGCAGGAAATTATTGATGCCAACAAACACGATAAAAGTTTGGTTATGGCTGTAATGCAACAGGCACAAGATGTTTACGGTTATTTGCCTATTGAAGTGCAAGAGAGAATTTCCGAGGGTATGGATGTGCCGCTTGAAAAAATTTACGGCATTGCAACATTCTACGCTCAGTTCTCGCTTTCCCCAAAAGGCAAGTACAACATTTCTGTTTGTCTTGGTACAGCTTGCTATGTAAACGGCGCAGGTATCCTTATGGAAAAGTTAGAAGAAAAACTTGGCATTGCTGCTGAAGAATGCACTGCCGATGGTAAATTTTCGCTTACCGCTTGCCGTTGTATTGGCGCTTGCGGTTTGGCACCTGTTTTAACCGTTAACGAAGACGTTTACGGCCGTTTAACTGCAGACGATATTGAAGGCATTATTGCTAAATATAACGACTAATTTAAAAAAGGACATCTGTTATGAAAATAAGCGATATTAAGCAGCTTCTTGGTGCAGAAGTTGTTTGCAACGAAGAACTTCTTGGCAAAGATGTTTATTCCGCTTTCGGAAGCGATATGATGAGCGACGTTTTGGCTTACGTAAACGACCAAGCTGTATTGCTTTCGGGACTACTTAATCCACAGGTAATCAGAACCGCTGTTATGATGGATATGGTTTGCATTGTTTTTGTTCGTTCTAAAAAACCAACACCCGAAATGGTTGAACTTGCTAAACAAAGCGGTATTGTTTTGTTGGCAACCACCAAAACTATGTACGAGTCTTGCGGTATTTTATACAGCAATGGTCTTGTTGGAAACAAGGTAAAAGATGCCTGATTCATTAACTTTTAGTTTTGATGTTGACGGCAGGGATTTCACTTCGGCAGGGCAGGCCTCGGTTAAGGTAAAACAAAACCTTAGGCAAATTGGAATACCGGCTGAAATAATCAGGCGTGTTTCGGTTGCCATGTACGAAGGTGAAATTAATATGGTTATACACGCCGGCGGCGGTAAAGCAAAGGTAACGGTTGATGAAAAGTGCATTACCATTGAACTTTGTGATAAAGGCCCCGGTATTAAAGACATAAACAAAGCAATGCAAGAAGGGTATTCAACTGCATCAGAACAGGTTAGGTCGTTAGGATTTGGCGCAGGTATGGGTTTGCCCAATATGAAGCGTTACACCGACAGCATGGAAATTAACTCTGTTTTAGGGCAGGGTACCCAAATTATTATGACGGTAAATCTATGATTAACAAAGCAAATTTTAACGGAGAATGTTTATGAATACATATAAACACTCGGTTTCGCTCGAACTTAGTAAGTGCATTGGTTGCACAACATGTTTAAGGCACTGTCCTACAGAAGCAATACGTATTAGAAACGGCCACGCTGTTATTGATAACGACCGTTGTATTGACTGTGGGGAATGTATAAGGGTTTGTCCGCACAAGGCAAAGAAAACAGTTTGCGGTTCTATTGAAGAAATGAAGAACTACAAATGGAATATTGCCTTGCCCGCGCCAAGTCTTTACGGGCAGTTTGAAAATTTAGAAGACGTTGATATTATTCTTGACGGTTTATTAAAAATTGGGTTTGATGATGTTTTTGAAGTTTCCGCGGCGGCTGAAATTGTTTCGGCTTACACAAGGGAATATTTAAAAAACGAAAGCGTTAAAAAGCCCGCAATCAGTTCGGCTTGTCCTGCAATTTTGCGCCTTATTGAATTGCGTTTTCCATCTTTAACAGAAAACATTATTCACATGCTTCCGCCAATGGAAGTTGCGGCAGGAATGGCGCGTAAAAGGGCGCTTTTAAACAATCCCGAACTAAAAAGCGAAGATATTGGCATTTTCTTTATTTCGCCTTGCCCTGCAAAGGTTAGTTATGTAAACAACGGTTTTGGCGCTTATAAAAGCCAGGTAGACGTTGTTGTTCCAATAAGGGAACTTTACTTTTTGCTTATTGGCACCATGAAAGAAAGCGATGACCTTAAACCAATTGCAAATTCGGGTAAAATCGGTATCAGTTGGGCAAGTTCGGGCGGTGAAAGTACGGCAATATTTAACGACAACTACCTTGCGGCCGACGGTATTGATAACTGTATACACGTGCTTGAACAAATTGATAACGGCGCAATACCAAACCTTGAATTTGTTGAGCTTAACGCTTGCACAGGCGGTTGCGTTGGCGGTGTTATGAATATTCAAAACCCGTTTATTGCAAAAGCCCGTTTAAGAAGTTTAAGAAGGTATTTACCTGTTTCTTGTAATTTTCTTGAACAAGAGGGTGAAATTATTCCCGAAGAGTTCCTTTTTGAAAGTTTTCCCGATTATCGCCCAATTGCAAAACTTAGCGACAGTTTCAGCGAATCGCTTCGTATGATGTCTAAAATTACTGAAATTAAAGAAAGTTTGCCCGGTATTGACTGCGGCTCTTGCGGTGCTCCCACCTGCAGGGCGTTTGCAGAAGATATTGTGAAAAATAACGCTAAAATAGAAGATTGTCCAATTCTAAACTGCAAGAATAAATAAAGGTTGGTGAAAAAAGTGACTGTAACAAAACTTTGCGAATTGTGTTCTTTAACGGCAATAAACATTGCCGACGGAGGCAGGGAAGTAAACGGTGTTTACTGCTGTGATTTGCTTAGTTGGGTTATGGGCAAAGCCAATGAAGGTGACGCGTGGATAACAATTATGTCTAACATAAACGTTGTTGCAGTGGCTGAACTTACCGACGTTGCTTGTGTTATTCTTGCCGAAGGTGTAAAACTTGATGATAATGCATTAAAAACCGCCCAACAAAAGGGAATAAACGTGCTTTCCTCTGATGAGAGTGCATATTCGCTTTGTGTTGCACTTGGTAAAAAGTTATGAACAGGTTTTATTACGACCTTCATATACATTCTTGCCTTTCTCCGTGTGGTGACAATGAATCAACACCCGACAGTATTGCGGGAATGGCGGAACTTAACGGTCTTAACATTGTGGCTTTAACCGACCACAACAGTACAAAAAATTGTCCGGCTTTTTCGCTTGCGGCAAAAAGCCACGGCATAACCCCAATTTTTGGCATGGAACTTACAACAAGTGAAGATATTCACGCCGTTTGTTTGTTGCCAAATTTAGAAAGTGCCATGGACTTTGACAGCGAGATTGAAAAACTGCTTATAAAGGTTAAAAACAAACCGGTTGTTTTTGGCAACCAGTTGGTTGTTGATCAAAACGACAATGTTATTAGTGAGGTAGAACATTTGCTTATAAATGCAACTTCACTGTCATTAGATGAGGCAAAGGTTTTTGTTGAAAAGTTTGGTGGCGTTTGCTATCCCGCCCACATTGACCGCACATCTAACAGCACTACTTCGGTTTTAGGTGTTTTCCCAAACGGTTTTAGAATTGCAGAACTGCACGATAAAGCCAAAAAAGAAGAATTTGCCGCCTTTTCGGGCTTAAGTGAAAACAGTTTTATTGTTAGTTCAGATGCCCATTATTTGTGGGATATAAGCGAACAGGAAAACTTTTTAATGCTTGATGCCGAATACGGTGACACAGAACAAATTGTAAAATGTCTTTTTGAAAGGCTGCATAACCCAATATGAAAGAATTGTCGCTTAATATCCTTGACATAACCGAAAATTCGGTAAAAGCCGAAGCAACTAAGGTTTTAATCCTTTTAGAAGAAAGCGAAGAAACGCTTTCAATAACCATAAAAGATGACGGCAAGGGTATGACCAAAGAAATTTTGGAAAATGTTGAAAACCCCTTTTATACAACCCGAACAACTCGCAAGGTTGGAATGGGTATACCGCTTTTCAAAATGGCAGCTGAACTTTGCGGCGGAACATTTAGTATTGCTTCTAAAAGCAAAACCGAATATCCTGTTGACTGTGGCACCACAGTTACGGCAACCTTTAACAAAAAACACATTGATTATACGCCGCTTGGCGATATAATTTCCACCCTTACCACCTTAATTTATGCCCATAGCGCAAAATGCGAATTTTTGTTTAGGCACAGATTTGGTGAAAATGAAGTGGAACTTGATACCCTTAAACTTAAAGCGGTACTTGAAGACGTACCGCTTGGCAGTTACGAGGTTATCAACTGGATAGAAGAATATTTGAAAGAACAGTATTCAAATTTTTATAAATAATTTACGGAAAGGGAGATATTTATGAAATCATTAGCCGAATTACAGGCAATTAAGGAGAGAATGAAAAACAAAGTAGTTCTTCGTGAAGGCGGACAGGAAATTCGCGTAGTAGTAGGTATGGCTACTTGCGGTATTGCTGCAGGCGCTCGCCCCGTTCTTCAGGCCTTGGTTGAACAGGTAAACGAACTCGGTATTGGCGAAAACGTAACAGTTTCTCAAACCGGTTGTATCGGTCTTTGCCAGTATGAACCCATTGTTGAGGTTTTCAAAGCAGGCGAAGAAAAAATCACCTATGTAAAAATGGATGCCGCTAAAGCAGCCAGAGTTGCTAAAGAACATTTAAAAGACGGTAAAGTTGTATCTGAATACACTATTGCCGAAGCAAAAATCTAAAAAAATTTGGAGGTAATAAATATGATTCGTGCGCATGTCTTAATTTGCGGTGGTACGGGTTGTACATCTTCGGGTAGCCAAGAAATTCAGAAAGCATTTACCGAAAACATTGAAAGATGCGGACTTACCGAAGAAGTAAAATTGGTACAAACAGGTTGCTTTGGCCTTTGCGCTTTGGGCCCTGTTGTAATTGTATACCCCGATGGCACATTCTATAGCCGTATTACTACTGAAGATGTTAAAGAAATTGTTGAAGAACACCTTTTAAAAGGCCGTATTGTAGACCGTCTTGTTTACAAAGATACTGGCGAAGAAGAAGTTCAAGGCAATATCTCTCTTAATGATACCGCTTTCTACAAAACACAAAAACGTGTTGTTTTGCGTAACTGCGGTGTTATTGACCCTGAAAATATTGAAGAATATATAGCAATGGACGGCTATGCTGCTTTAGGTAAAGTTTTAACCGAAATGACACCTGAAGACGTTATTAAACTTGTTACTGATTCCGGACTTCGCGGTCGTGGCGGCGGCGGTTTCCCCACCGGCAGAAAATGGGCTTTAACTGCTCCTAACAAAGCAGACCAAAAATATGTTGTATGTAACGCCGACGAAGGTGACCCCGGTGCATTTATGGACCGTTCTGTGCTTGAAGGCGACCCGCACTGCATTATTGAAGCAATGGCTATTGCAGGTTACGCTATTGGCGCAACAAAGGGTTACGTTTACGTTCGTGCTGAATACCCCATTGCTGTTCGCCGTTTGCAAAAGGCAATTGACGATGCAAGGGAATATGGCCTTTTAGGCAAAAATATTTTCGGAAGCGGTTTTGACTTTGACCTTTACATTCGTTTGGGCGCAGGTGCGTTCGTTTGCGGTGAAGAAACTGCTCTTATGACTTCTATTGAAGGTAACCGCGGTGAACCCCGTCCCCGTCCTCCTTATCCTGCTGTTAAGGGCCTTTACGGTTGCCCCACAGTTGAAAACAACGTTGAAACCTTTGCTAACATTCCTCAAATTATTCTTAACGGACCCGAATGGTTTGCTTCCATGGGTACCGAAAAATCTAAGGGTACAAAGGTATTCGCTTTGGGCGGTAAAATTACCCACACAGGTCTTGTTGAAATTCCCATGGGTACAACACTTCGCGAAATTATTGAAGATATCGGCGGGGGGATACCGGGCGGTAAGAAGTTTAAAGCTGCTCAAACCGGCGGTCCTTCCGGCGGTTGTATTCCTGCTAACCTTATGGACGTTGAAGTTGACTACGATAACCTTATTGCAATGGGCTGTATGATGGGCTCTGGCGGTCTTATTGTAATGGACGAAGACAACTGTATGGTTGATATGGCTAAATTCTTCCTTGAATTTACTGTTGATGAATCTTGCGGTAAATGTACACCTTGCCGTGTTGGTACAAAGAGATTGCTTGAACTTCTTAACAAAATTACCGACGGCAAAGCAGAAATGGAAGACTTAGATAAACTTGAAGAACTTTGCAACTACATAAAGCAAAACTCGCTTTGCGGTTTAGGTCAAACTGCACCTAACCCCGTACTTGCAACAGTTAAATTCTTTAGAGATGAATACATTGCTCACATTGTTGATAAGAAATGTCCTGCGGGCGTATGTAAGAATCTTCTTAAATTTACCATTGACCAAGACAAATGTATTGGTTGCGGTCTTTGTGCTAAAAACTGCCCTGTTGATACAATTGTTAGAACCGATTATATTGCTCCGGGTCACAAACTCGCAAGCTTTGAAATCGTTCAAGATAAATGTATTAAGTGCGGCGCTTGTATGGCTAACTGTAAGTTTAAAGCCATTAGCAAACAATAAGGAAAGGAGCTCGTTATAATATGGAAATGTTAAATGTTAAAGTAAACGGCATTGCCGTAAGTGTACCCAAGGGCTCTACCATTTTAGAAGCTGCCCGCGTAGCCGGTGTTGAAATTCCCACACTTTGCTATATGAAAAAAATTAACGAAATCGGCGCTTGCCGTATTTGCGTTGTTGAAGCAACAGGCGCAAGAGGTCTTGTTACCGCTTGTGTTTACCCCGTAACCGAAGGTATGGAAATTCAAACCAATACCGAAAAGGTTCAAAAAGCAAGAAAGACAACTTTAGAGTTAATTCTTTCTACCCACGATAAAAAATGTCTTTCCTGTAACCGTTCCACAAACTGCGAACTTCAAAAACTTTGCATGGAATACGGTGTAGACGGCGAAGCATTTGAAGGTTTCAAACCCGAATATGAACTTGATACCACAACTGCTCACCTTGTAAGAGATAATAATAAATGTATCCTTTGCCGTCGTTGTGTTGCTGTTTGTAAAGAACAGTACGTTAGCGTTATTGGTGCTAACGACCGCGGTATTGATACTTCTATCGGTTGTGCATTCAATAAAGGCCTTAACGATGTTCCTTGTATCTCTTGCGGACAGTGTACTGCTGTTTGCCCCACAGGCGCATTAACCGAAAAAGACGATACTGACAAAGTTTGGGCAGCCCTTGCCGATACAACCAAACATGTGGTTGTAGAAGTTGCTCCTTCTATTCGTGCTACTTTGGGCGAATGTTTTGATATGCCAATTGGCACAAATGTTGAAGGTAAAATGGTTGCTGCACTTCGTCGTTTGGGCTTTAATAAGGTATTTGACACTAACTTTGGTGCCGACCTCACTATTGTTGAAGAAGCAAACGAACTTGTTGAACGCATTAAAAATGGTGGAACACTCCCCATGATTACCTCTTGCTCGCCCGGTTGGGTTAAGTTCTGCGAATACTATTATCCCAATATGATAGCACATCTTTCTTCCTGCAAATCTCCGCAGCAAATGACAGGCGCTATTATTAAAACTTACTATGCAGAAAAAGAAGGCATTGACCCGAAAGATATAGTTGTTGTATCGGTAATGCCCTGTACTGCTAAGAAGTTTGAAATTGGCAGAGACGACCAAAACGCTGCCGGTGTTGCAGATGTTGATATTGCAATTACCACAAGAGAACTTTCCCGTATGATTATGCGTGCAGGTCTTAACTTCACAGCATTGCCCGATGAAGAATTTGACGACCCGTTTGCAGCCGATACCGGTGCTGCCGTTATTTTTGGCGCAACAGGCGGTGTTATGGAAGCTGCTATTCGTACCGCTAACGACTGGCTTACAGGCAAAGACAACGAAGTTGTTGCGCTAGAAGCAGTTCGTGGTACTGCAGGTCTTAAAGAAGCAAGTGTTAACCTTGCAGGTACCGAACTTAAAGTTGCCGTTGCTTCGGGCGCTAAAGCTGCTAAAGAAGTTATGGAATCTATTAAAAACGGTAATCCGAACGGTTGGGCATTTGTTGAAATTATGGGTTGCCCCGGCGGTTGTGTAAACGGCGGCGGTCAGCCAATTCAACCCCAGTATGTAAGAGATACTGTTGATTTGAAGACAGTTCGTGCTAAAGCACTTTACGACCAAGATGAAGCAATGACTCTTCGTAAATCACACGAATCTCCTGCTGTTAAAGCACTTTACGGCGAAGGCAAGTGGTTTGAATCTTTCGGTTGCCACAAAGCACACGAAGCATTACACACCTCTTACACAGCACGTAAGAAATACAACTACTAATAGTAAAAAACCCGTGGTTTTCCACGGGTTTTTTTGTAACATAAACCCGTTTTTGCAATATACTGCTAATAGAGAAGAAACGGTGGTGGCATAATGCATAAAAAGGGCGCAAATAAGGGAATAATTTGTATAGCGTTTGCAGTGGGGCTAATACTTGCGTGTTTTTGCCCTAATGAATTGCTGATTGCGGCACTTGCCATAGCGGTCATTGTTCTCGGAATATCTTTTGTTAGATGTCATTAGGAGGTTTTTTTGTGAAGGTTGTACTTATTAAAAGCCCTAAATTTTTAAGCGGGTTACTTAGATTTATTTTTAAAATTGAAAAACAAAGCGTTGGCAGTTAGCCAACGCTTTGTTTTTATTGACTGAAACCCTAAAAAACAGTATAATAAACTTATAAAACAAAGAAAGAAGGGGAGATATGAAAAGAAAAATTTTGGCGGTTATATTGGCAGTTTTAATGCTGATTTCACTGTGCGGTTGTGTCTTCCGCGATGCAGAAGCACCTGTGCAAACCGACACACTGTATTATGGGTATAACAACCTTAACGCAGTGGAACAAAGTATTTACAATGAAATACTTGAAGGTGCTAAAAATTTAGAAACAACCTTTGATTTGTTTGATGCCGATGAAAAGGATATTGAAAGGGTATACCGAACTTTGGTGCACGACCACCCCGAACTTTTTTGGCTTTCTGACGGTTATAAATATTCATTAAGCAATTTTTCTTTGCTTGGTTTGGTTGATTTTAATTTTTTAAAACTTACCGCTAATTCGCTTCAGGTAGACCAAGAACTTGAACTAAAAATAACTGAACTTGATAAAAAGGTTAATGAAATAATAGAAAAGGCAAATACATATAAAACCCAATACGAAAAGGTTTTGTTTGTGTATGATTATATTGTGGAAAACACGGTATACGATTATGAAACGGCCGATAAATTAGATACCGAAGAAGCAAAAACCACCATTTACCCTGCCCAAACGGCATACGGTTGCTTGGTAGAGGGAAATGCCATTTGCAGCGGTTATTCCGAAGCATTTCAGCTAATTTTGCAAAAAATGGGTATTTTGTGCGGAAATGCTTTTGGTAAAGATAAAGAAGAGGGTGTCGCTCACCAATGGAATTTTGCGCTGTTAGACGGCGAATATTACTTCTTTGACGTTACCTGGGGCGATACACAAAACCAAGACGGCACCGCTACGGACTACAAGAGTTACGAATATTTTGGTATTACAACCGAACAACTTAAATTAACCCATATATTAGATGAAAACAAACTTGCACCTGAATGTTTGGGTGAAAAAAATAATTATTACAAACAAAGTGGTATGTTTGCGGGTGCTTATTCCTTTGCAACAACCAAAGAAATAATTAAAAAGCAGTTAAACAATAATCAAATATCGGTAATGTATGCCACCGCCCAAGAGTGCGAAAAGGCAAAAAAAGACCTTTTTGATAGGTATAAATTTTTTAACATTACCAGTAAATATGATGAAGTTTATTACTACACGGGTGTTTCGGGTTGCCTTTTAATAATTAAAGAATAAAAAACGGTGCAGTTCTGCGCCGTTTTTGCATATTTTCTTTCTCGCTTTAATATAATGTAGCAGTAACTAAAGGAGAGAGGAATTGTTTATGGATTATAAAGCAGTAAAACAGGCGGTTTGCGTTAACGAAACTGTTTTTTCAAAAAATGCCGAGGTGCCTTTTGAGTTTGATTTTACCTTGCCCGATTATTGTCCCGATATTGTTAAAATTTTAAAATGCAGGGTTATGCCCAGAATTTCTTCTAAAGGAATTAACGGAAACGACGTTAATATTGAAGGTAATATTTGCGTAAATGTTATGTATTGCGATGAAAAAGGTTGTATTTATTCTTACGAACAAACCTCGCCGTTTTCAAAAACCTTTGTATGTGAAGAGGAAATATGCAACGGCTTTGTAACTGCTTGTGTTTTAAGTGAATACGCCTCTTGCCGCGCCATAACCGAAAGGCGTGTTGATATTCACGGCGCAGTTAATCTTAAAGCAAAGGTAACGGTGCGCAAAAACCACGATGTTATTTGCGATATAGATGACGGTAATATTCAAACAAAACGCAAAGATATTCATTCAACTACAAGTATTGGTATGGCAGAAAAGTGCCTTTTAATTGAAGAAGAAGTGCCGTCGGGCGAAAATGAAGCAATAGACTGCGTTTTGCAGTATTATGCAACCCCCATTGTAACCGAAATTAAACCAATGAAAGAAAAGGTTATTGTAAAGGGCGATTTAGCAGTAACCGTTATGTATTGCACAAAGGGACACTCAAAATACCACACCTTTAAAACCACTTTGCCGTTTAGCCAGTTTATAGATATTGACGGCGTAAATGATGACTGTCGGTTTGATGCAAGTGCCGACCTTTCGTTTTTTGAAGTTCGGCTTAAAAAGGGTGATGATGAATGTAAAACTTTGCTTATTAACGCCAAAGTTTGCGTTACTGCAAAGGCATTTTGCGAGTTAACCTTGCCCGTTATATGCGATATATATTCAACAAAAGAAGAGTTAGAGGTAGAAAAAGAAGAGGTCTGTTTAGAACGCCTTGCAACCACCGTAAAGGACAGTTATATGCTTAAAACCGTTTTTGATTTCCCCAAAGACAGCATATTTGATATAATAAATTATAGGTCGGAAACGGTTGTTAAATCTTGCCAGTTAAAAGACGGAAAAATTATTGCCGATGCAACACTTTTGTTGAGCATTATTTGTTTAGATGCCCAAAAGAAAACATTATATTTTGAAAAAACTTGCGATTTTACATGGGAGTACCTTTATAACGATAACGATATAAACAACATGGTGTGCGACTGCAAGTTTTATTCGGTTTCTTCGTCTTATACAATACTTTCAGATTCAAGCATTGAATTCAGAAGTGAATTTAAGGTAACTGCTTCGGTAAATTCTACAAACAAAATGCCGCTTATTGTAACGGTTACTTCGCCAAAAGAAAAGAAAGAAAAGAAAACAAAAAACTGTCAGGCGGTTATATATTATGCAAATGAAGGCGAGTCGATTTGGGATATTGCCAAAAACCATAACAGCAATATTGAAGAACTAAAATGTTTAAACGAAATAGACGACGACACCATTAAAGAAAACAAAGCCCTAATAATTCCTATATATTAAAAAACAAGAGTGCCTTGAGGCACACTCCGTAAGGAAGTGTGCCTCAGTTATATTCGCCTGACGGCGAGTGATATTGCTTCGCAGTGATATACGGCTATGACGTGTGATATTCGGCTACGCCGAGTTTTGTGGCGAATATAATATCACAAAAGCCGTAGGCTTTTATTTCACTTTTGCTGTAAGGCAAAAATATCACTGCAAACTTTTAGTTTGCAATATCACTGTACCTGCCGAATAAGATATTCTTTATTTTCGGCAAGTATTTACTCTCCTTAAAGTATGTAACCCACTATGACACTTTCAAAAAC
>JAZOOT010000025.1:0-22335 GCA_045655165.1 Acutalibacteraceae bacterium | reverse complement strand
AAGGTTGTAACCTTTTGTGTAAATGCAGAATCTTTATAGAAACCTTCAATAAATTTATCATCGTTTTCAAGCTCAAGATTTGCAAGCGGTGTAGTATAGTCTAAGGTAAGCGTAGCAGATGATGCACCCTCGATTGTACCTTCGCCTGCGTTAACGGTTAATGTGCCGTAATTTCCGCTGGTTGCCTCAACGCAAATATCATCTAAAAATGCCCTTGCCGGTGCATCGGGTTGAGTTGCATACACGCGAAGTGAAAGGTTGTCAGAATATGTAGCCACGTCTTCCTCTGAAATGTCAACCAAAAGTGTGTACTTTTTCCATTCGTTCTTACTTGCTTCGCCTATTAGTACGCTGCTTCCGGTATATTCTTTCATATTAGAAGAAGATGTTCCCAAGGCCGGATAAACATTTATGTTAGCTCCTTGACTGTAATAATAAAGCCAAAACGTAATTCTATATTTTTGAGTATTCCTTACAGGCCCTATGGTTTTTACTGCAAAGCAGTTAGTTTTTGCGTTGTAGTCGCTATTATCGGTAGTACCTCCCCACCAACTGCTAGTATACTTTTGCTCAAACCTCATTACTTTTGTTCCGCTAATGGGCGTAGGAACTCTTGAATCTTCTGCATGTGTTACAACTGCAAAACGGTTACCGTTAGCAAAACCAGGTTGGGATAAATAATTTTCAAAGTCAATAACCTTTGCCATTTTCCATTTAGGATAAATGGTTTTTCCGTGCATATCGGCTGTGAATTTATTATCTTCAACAGGACGGGTGTAAGCACCGTCATAATACCAATCTTCAACTTCATATCCAAAACGACCAACGGTTCCATCAAGCTTAATTTCATTACCGCAAAATCCTTTTGCGTAATACAAATTATCAGAACCATCCCTTGGGTTAACGTTTACTTTAACTTCCTGTGCTACTTGAATGTTATCAAAATGTACGCTTGTTCCATAGCAGAAAGTATGATACAAAACAAGGAACGGTGCGCCGTCTTCGGCAACAACATCACCCGTGGCGTTGTAATCAAATTCGGTCAAGCCCTGTGGAGTAAAGGTATATTCAACATGATACCAGTTACCTATATTACGGGTTGTGCCGTTGTCACCCGTAAAAGTACCTGCAGAGTTTTCGCTTTTGTTATAAGAGAATATTTTATCTATTTGGGTTAACGGTTTTTTAATGGGGTTTTCGGGGTAATTGGTGGCATCAATATCGTAACCGTAACCAATAACAATAAGGTCTTCGCCCGAGTTGGTTTTTGTGTTTCCGTTTTCATCTATAAACGATTCAGTAAAGTATGTAGATTCAACCAAATAATCAAAGGAAAGTCGGTATGTAACACCGTTTTGCAAAATAATTGGGGCGTAACCGTTTGCAGTAGAAACATTCATTACCTGGCCGCCGCTTTCGGCCCAACCTTGATTTGCAGCCCTTTTCATATTTAAGGTGTATTCACTGTTATTCGCAACACCATTAACATCGTCGCCCACTATTGTGGGGTTTTTGGCAATACTTGGCGAACCGTAACCGCCGGGATAATATGAATATGTATATTCACGGTTCACTTTCCAAGTAATAAGGCCCTGCCAATGGGCGTAATACATTGTATGTGAGCCCTCTTCAAAGTTTATTTCATAAGAGAAGTTGTTTGATTTATCGTGCTCATAAACATAACCGGCATTAGTAGGAATAACAACCAACGCCAAAATTAAGCAGACAGATATAACCACACTTAAAAACTTTTTCATATAATAAATCCTTTCAGAAAAAATTACAATTATACATAATTATTATACTGGCAAACACCTTTTATGTCAAGGTTTTAAAAACAAAAAAGCACTGCAAAGCAAAGTTTGCAGTGCTTAGTTAAATTGTAATTATTCTTCTGTCAGTTCTTCTTCGTTATCATCATCAAACTCAAGCGTGGCAACCGTTTTATCAAGGCGTTTTTGCACCTCTTTAACAGCAACGGCTACACCAACAGCCGCTACAGCCGCTACAGCAACAACACCGCATCCAATTAAAAACTTTTGTGTGCCTGTTAATTCTTTCATAACAATCGCCTCCCTCGTTTATTTAATTGTACCACACCATTTTTTAAAAATCAACAATTCATTGACTTTTGGGCAAAAATAAAGTAAAATTTATATATATAGTATAAAAAAGGGGTTTATATTTTATGAGAAAAGATGGGGTTAAGGTTAAGGTTACCGATGCCGAATATGCTATTGTTCCGCATATAATGGTAAACCGTAACGATGCTTTAAATATGATAGAGGTTGATATACCCGAAGCACCTATTCGCGAATATCTTAACAAAAAAAGAAAAGAAGGCATTAAACTTAGTCATTTAAGTGTAATTACCGCGGCTTACACAAGGGTTATTGCTGAATTTCCGCTTTTAAACCGCTTTGTTGTTAATAAGCGCGTTTACGCGCGTAACGAACTTGCTGTTGCCATGGTTGTTTTAAAGGGCGGCAAACTTGATAACGGCACAATGTCTAAAGTGAATTTATTGCCCACAGATACCGTTTTCGATGTTGATAAAAAAATGATGAAATATATTGAAGACAACCGCGAAGCCGAAACGGTTAACAAAACCGATAAACTAATTGCAACCCTTTTGGGAATTCCGGGCCTTTTGCGTGTTGGCGTAAGCGTTCTTAAATGGATGGATAAGCACAATTTACTTCCCCGCGCAATTATTGAAGCAAGCCCGTTCCACGCAAGTTTAACAATTTCTAACCTTGCAAGTATACGCACAAACCACATTTTCCACCACATATATAACTTCGGTACCACCAGTGTGTTTATTACGCTTGGCAATATGCGCGAAGTGCCCAAACGTGATAAAGATGATAACATTTATTTTGAAAAATGTATTCCGCTTGGCGTTGTTATGGACGAACGAATTTGTTCGGGTACATATTTTGCCTGTGCTTTCCGCAAATTAAGAAAATATTTAAGAAACCCCGAACTTTTAGAACTTCCGCCCGAAAAAGTAAATCTTGAAACCGAATACAAATATTAAAACCAAAACCCGCAGGACTTACACCTTGCGGGTTTCTTTTTATTTTCCTGTTGAGCCAAAACCGCCGTCAGCACGGTCGGTCTCCGACAAATTTTCGGTTTCCGTAAATTCAACATCTAAATACGGCATAATTACAAGTTGGGCAATTCTTTCGCCGTTATTTATAATTTTATGCACTGTTGAATCGTTATATAAAGCAACAATATATTCCCCTCTGTAATCGCTGTCGGCAACGCCAACACAGTTTGCGGGGCGCAGATTTTGTTTTGTTGCAAGACCGCTTCGGGCAAAAATTGCCCCAAAGTAACCGTTTGGTACTTCAATGCTAAGCCCTGTACCAATTTTAACACAGCTTTGCGGGGGAATTTCTATGCAGTCTCTTTCTAAACACGCATAAAGGTCATACCCTGCACTTTGTGCTGAACCCTTTGTGGGAATTATTGCTTTTTTGTTTAATTTTTTTACCCTTATTTTCATAACAACACCATTAAAATTCATTTTTAATTATTATATCAAATATTTTCCGTTTTTACAACAAAAACCGCGTACATAAGTACGCGGTTTAAGATTTTTAATGTTCGCCTACAAGTGTATGCTCTGGGTAGAAAATTTTTGCTTTAACTTCAGGGTCTGTTTTACCAAGAATTAACTGGCTGTTAATTGCATCTGTTTGATAAAGCCGAACGTAATCAACATATCCAATTGTGTAATCGGGGTTGCCCTCTTTCCAGGTTACACCGTAAGTAGAGTTACCAAACGAACCACCAATAATGGCACCGGTGTAAATGTTGTGAATTGAAACGGCATCGGTGTTGGTAAAGTCATATGTGCACCAACGTCTGCCGTCAAAAGCAAACTTCATTTGGTTTTGGTCCCAATACCAAGAATATACATGTTGGGTTTTATCGGCCATACCGTCAGCACCGTATTTTTCTTCGGGTACTTCATAATCAGTCTTACTGTTTTTATCCAAGTAGCTTGGGTCAAGTGCAACGTTGTGCGCAAGGGTGTTTAACAAACCGTCAAGCGAGGGCTCGGTCCACCAGCGGTGAACACAAGCGGCAAAACTGTTTGGGCGACCATAGTTTTCAACAAGGTCTATTTCGGTAAAGGTGTTGCCTGTACCTGTGTTTAAGGTTTTGCCGTTTTCCAAGTTCCAACTTGCTCTTGGTTTATTAAACCAAAGCGAAACGCTGGAGGGAGCTTCGGGCATTTGAATTCGAATTTCTGCAAGGCCATATCTCCAAACAGTTGATTGCATTGTCTGGAAGCCCTGGCTGAAGAAATCTTTATCTACACGGTAGTGTTCAAAAGCCCATTTTCCGTCGGTAATATAACTCATTTTACCGGGAATCGCAAGTTCAGAAGTACGAATGTGTTTACCGTCGGGGCCATATTCCCACAGGTGTCCGCCCAAAACCGAAGTGGCCTGAGAACCGCTTATATGACCCGACCAAATAGAAAGGTCTATTTTGTTTTCGAACTCGTCGCCCCAGTTAAGGGTGTAAGTGCCTGCTTCGTTTGCATCGTACTTGCCGTTAATAACATAACCATCGGTCCAGTTAATTGCTTCGCCGCCGTTTTGCGGTGCTTTAACTAATTCGTTAAAATGGCGAATTGCACGGAATGTTGCAAGCGAAGTACCACCTTTAATTACAAGTTTTGTGCCAACAACTTTAATTACATAGTTGTCGCCTTCAACTGTAACGCTTTTAGAAGCTTCGCGGTCGGCGTTGCCCAAAAGAATTTCGTAGGTGGTTTCAGCATCTATATCATCGTTATAAGCAATTTTGTAACCGTAGTTTTCATAAAACTTAATGTGTTCTTCAATTTCCATTAAGGAAATATAATCACCAAACAAGGGTTTAACAACAGTAAACGAACCGAGGTCAACACCGCCAATTTGGTTATTTACAGCATCAAACTTTTTGCTGTAAATAAATTCGTAATCTTCGGTAAGTAATTTCCAGTCTTCAATACTGTCGCAAAAAGTTTCAGCAAACCAAGCACCTGCAATAGGCATCATTTCATCGTTGGTAACCTGAATGCAAACCTTTTTGCCAACAACCTTAACAATAAAGTCAAAAGCGGTGTTTGCACGGCTATTTTCCAAAACTGTTTTTGCTTCTAAAGATTCAGGGCGGTTTGTATCGCCAATTAAAACTTCAAAAGTGTCTTCAGCGTATTCGGTAGTTGCGTCTTTACCAATATCTACCTTGCATTCAAAGTTTTCGCGCATTGTGTTTCGCAAAACCTTAGCCACTTCTTCGGCTTCGTCACTTGCCTTTGAAGAACGGATAACCTTAAATATAAATTTGCCGTCATCGCCTATTTTGGCGGGAAGTTTTGCCCCGCCAAAGATAGAACATGCAGAAAGGGCGGAAACCATAAGACAAATGCTTAAAATTAAAGATATAATTCTAACTGTTTTCATTATTGTTTACCATCCTTTCCTTAAGCTTTTTTTGCCTTGCGCTTTTTTATTATAAAAAGCACTGCGAATACTGTTGCAGCTACCAAAAGTACGCCGCCAACAATAATAAGTATAGTTACTACATTAACACCGCCAATGTAAAGCGAGAAGTCAATAATTGAACCAACGTCAATGCTTGTGGTGTCAACCTCAATAAGGTTGCCGTCTTTATCACGGAGTGCCTGAACGTATTCGGTGTATTCAGGCGGTGTAGAAACAGGCATTTCGGGGTCAGCGCGGTCAATTACAACATCATCAATAAATACTTCAACATAACCCGGTGTTTGAATTGCCAAGTAACGTTCAACCGAACTAAAGGTATAACTTACTTCGTGCCACTCGCCGTCTGCAATATCGGCAATAACGGCAATTGGGTGGAACGAACCCGAAGTAGCCCAAGCATATGTTGGCGATTTACAACCAACAATCTTAACCGCGCCGTCGGTGTGGAAGTGTTTGCCAATTTTAACCTTCATTTTTACCGTGAACTTTTCATCACCGCAAATTCTTAAATCATCGGAAAGAATTTGAATGTTTTCACAGTAAGCCGATGTGCCAAGACGGTGAATACTGTATCTGCCGGAAGTTACATTATCAAGTGAATTGCCGTCTTTTTTGCCATCGTAAAGTTCATAATCGTGGTCGGCAGGGCCAAGACCGGGGTAAGCACTAAGCAAAATTGCATAGTTTTCAAAATCTTGAACTGTGTGCAAACGCACCCAGTTTGCTACAACACTTATTTGGTCTTTGGTAAATACCATATCTTTGTCTTCAATAATTGCTTGGTTGTGGTTAACATCATATCTGAAGTAATTTTTAAAGATGTGGTTTTCAAACTGCGGATTTCTGGGAAGTTGGCCTCTAAAGCTTGTGCCAATTCTGCCCGATACATAGCCGGGAACGCTTTTAGCGCCGCCGTTATCTACAATATATGCTTGGTGGCCTGCGGGTAACTTTTTAAAGGTAATATCATCTACTACAACCATACCTTTACCGCCGCCGCGCAACCACAAATAAACAGCAGCGTATTCTTTCGGGTCGCCTTTAATAACTTCGCCGTTTTCGCCTTTTTTATCGTGTACGAAAATCTTGCTGGTATCAAGAATTAAAGCGCCTGTGTACCAACGGCCAACTTCACAAGTTGTGGGAATTGACCATTCGCTTGAAATTTCACCTGCGTTTTCAGTTGTGGTGTCAAGACTGTGCTTAAATGCCCATGCATTACCGGCATGACCCGAAGTGAATGACAAGAAACTGTTATCGGTAAGTTGTCTTTGAACACAGTATTTAAAGGTTATGTAATAGTTGTTTGTGTTAGAAAGCAATACTTGGTTAGAATCTTCAAAAAGGGCGTTACCGCTTGACCAAGCATCTGTTAAACCGCGGTCAAATACAAGACCTTTTGATTTATTGTAACCTGTTTTTGCAACAGAGCCCAAGCCACCGCGGAAGAACAATGAGTCATCTTCTTTGCCACGGTTTTTGCCAACGTTTTCAAAATTAACAGTAAAGTTATCGGCAAAATCGTATTTTGCATAAACTGTTATGTTCATATCTTTGGCATAAACTGTGTCGGTAAAAGGTTGTTTAAATTCTGTATCAAGGTACCAACCAACAAACTTCATACCAACTTTTTTGGGTGTTGCAGGATGAACAATTTTTTCTCCCACTTTGCCCTGAACAACGGTGGGTTGTTTGTTGTTTTGACCATCATACAATATAAAGGGCTTATCAATGGGTTCAATAAGAATATCATCAACATAAGCAACGGCGTATTGTTCAAAATCAGTAACAGGAGCAGATGTTTGGAATCTTAAGAACAAGCCACTACCTATAGAGTCTGCAAGCGAACAACGCATAAGGAATTCTGCTTTTTGCCATTCGTTCATATCAGGAGTAACGGTTAACGAAAATCCTTCGTAATCTTTACCATGGCCCCAACAGTTATTTGGTTGTGCGGTTTGGAAACGAATTACTGAGTTAACGTTTGCCGAAGCATCGCCCTTATACATAAAGGAAATTCTATATACAGTACCCTCACTAACGTCGTCAAGTTTAATTACGTGACCCCAAGACTGTGAACGAGCAGCCCAGTAAGTAACTTTATCGCCGTCTTGGGAATAAACTGCATCGCCATCTAAAACGAATTTAGCAACCGCGTTATCTTTATAACCAACGCCTTCGCCTTTAACAATGCTAATCGTTTGGCCAAAGATCGATGCGTTTGTTGTGCTGTGGGGATAGTTTTGGAAGTTTTCGGGAGTAGGCGACCACCTTGCAAAAACTTCAAAGTTTTTGGCGGGAACTACCGTTTCTTCAAAAGGAATAGTGCAAGCACCGTCAAGATACCAACCCTTAAAGGTTCTTTCGCCGTAAGTAGGAACTTCAATATCAATTGGGTCGCCCTTTACAACGGGAACGTGTTTTGCGGGGTTACCGTTTTGTTCGTTAACTGTCATAATAACTTCGTTTGCCTGTGCGGGAACAAAGCGGAAGTTATCAAGGTACACTGTAGCGTTTTTGTTGCCCGAAGGTCTGAATATTGCGTGAACATTGGGGTCAATGCCTGCATATTGTTTCATTGTAAAAACAATAGCGCCTGTGTGCCACTTGCCGTCTTTGTCGGCCGAGGTAACGTTATAGGTTTTAGTGGTAAGATCCTCACTGCGAGGCCAACCCGAAGTCGCGCGTATGTTTTGGCATTTCATTGTAATGTGTTGCGTTTCAATGTTTTCAACATAGTAGTCAAAATACATTACATACTGTGTACCGTAGTTGAATGTTTGGGTACCCATTGTAATGCCATAGTAAACTTCGTTGTCGTAATTTTTTGCTTCAAAAGTGTTAGGGTCTTCAGGTACCTTTACCATTGAAGAATCCCAATTAAACTTAACAACCTTGCCTCTGCCGCTTTCGGTCGGGTCATCAATTTTAGTCATTGATTCGCCGAATATGCCGCGGTTTGCGTAGCAAACGTTGCCTTTAGAATCGGTTGTGGTTTCTCCTCTTTCCGAATATTCATAATTTTCAAAATCCTGTACATATTCGGTTTGACGGTCTATCCATTTAGCATAAAGAGTAATATCGGAAGAGCCGAATTTTTCCTCATCATATTTTTGGGTAAACATTTCGGTTGTGTACCAACCCGCAAAATATTTTTGTGCAGGTTTTGTAAAATCTACAGGTTCTGCAGGGTACGGAATAACGTCACCCGAAAATCCGTCAATTTTATTATTGGTGTTTTTGTACGCATCAACAAAGGTTATAGAAACGGGTGCGCGCCATTTTGAATAAACGTTTTGTACTTCTGCAGTAAATTTAACGTTTTCGGCGGGAACAGTTCTTGCCTCGTCGGTAAACCAGCCCTTAAATTCGTGTTCGGGTTGTTTGCCAACCAAAACGGGAAGTTGGGCGTTTTCGCCAATATTGCCTAACAAAACGGTAGTTTCGCCGTTGTATTCATCTTTTGCCATTACCATGCCCGTATTAGAACCAAGTTTGGTTACTTTAACGTCGTCAACGTAAATTTCGGTATTTTGAACATTAAATTGATAAAAACCGAACGAAGTGTTTTTACCCGCAAAATCGGCAGGGGTGGTAAATACATAGGTAAGGTCGTACCATTCATCTGAAGGTTCAATAACCCTTGTGCCCGAAATATCGGAAATTGTATATGTAAGACCACTACTTTCGGCAATTTTTGCAATAGTTGCACTCATGGTAACAACCTGATTGTCTGAATCAGGGCCTGTAAAGCCATAACCTAAACTAAGGTAAGGTTCTGCAGTTCGAGCAGTATCAAGCGAAGGTGCTTTTCTAAACGACGCCTTAATCCTAACAACATAACGACTGTTTGTTTCAAGACGGTAAACGCCATCTTTGTTGTTTAAACGGTAACCGCCGCCTTGGGTCCAAGCATTGCCCCAATTCCTACCAATTGCCTGTTGGTTATCAACAGTCATAATAGTCATGCCCCAAGAAGCACAGCCGAAGCCGTCTTCTGCGCGGCCGTCTGCCCAGCTACCGCTAATTGGATCCTCACTTGGTTCAAAACCAAAAGTAATGGTTTGGTCAGGTGTTACGGGAATTGTAGCTGCAAAAGCACTTAGCGTTACGGGTACATAAATTGCGCCCAAAACAAGTGCCAAAGTGCAAACTAATCCAATAACTTTTACCAAAACTGAATTACGCATTTTGTTCATTGTTTTTGCTCCTTTTTGCGTTTTTGCAAAAGATAAAGTGGCAATGCACCACTGTACTTTTATGCTATTATATATTACAATAAAAAAGCCGGTTTTGTCAACTGTTATTTTTAGTCAATTTCTATAAAATTGCAAAAAAGCCCCATTTTATTAAAAAGGGGGCATAAATTTTATTATTACGGTTTATATTTACCATATATTTTTAGCATTTCATCTGAAAAACTACCGTTCTCTTTTTCAACAAAAAGTGTTGGCTCTACCCTGTTTCCGCGGTTTGCGCCCTTTTTGCCTTCAATTAAAACAAGCCACGGCTCGTTTTCGGGGCGTTTTGCAACAAATCGAATTCGCTTTGGCTCAAGTTTTTCTTTACTCATTAAAAAAAGCAATTCCGCCACTCGTTCGGGCCGTTGGCAAACACAAAACCTTCCGCCTGTGTTTAACAGTTTTGCCGCCGTTTCTACAATATCGCTAAGTTCGCATTCGGTTTCATGCCTTGCAACAAGTTCGCGCGGGTTTTGGCTTTTTATTCCCGCTCCTTTTGCCTTGTACGGCGGGTTACACACTACAAGCGACGCACTGCCAAAGGGAATTTTCCCCTTTAGTTCGGTTAAATTACAAAGAATTGGCTCAAATTTTTCAAGATTTAAGCGTTCTTTTGTATCAAGACAAAGTTTAATTGCTTCATCGCTTATATCAACACCGTAAACCTTTTGGCATTTGTTGTCCCTAAGCATTAAAAGCGCAATAATTCCGCAACCTGTGCCCAAATCAACGGCGGTATCATTTGCCTTTGCATTTGCAAAGTTGTAAAGCAAAACGGCATCGGTGCCAAAGGTGTGGTTTTTTGAAACACTTATTTTAAAATCACTGCCGTTTAAAAGCGGTTCGTACTTAATTTCCATTACGCTTTGTGCCATTTTACACCCTGCGGTGTGTCTTCTAACACAATGCCCATTGCCTTTAATTCATCGCGTATTTTATCGGCTGTGGCAAAGTCTTTGTTTTTACGGGCAAGGGTTCTTTGTTCAATCATTTCTTCTACCTTTGTATCCAAGGTTTCTTCTTTTCTTTGGTATAAAAGGCCTAAAACGCCGGTTAGTTCATCAAACACCTTTGCCATTTCCTTAAGTGCAGTTTCACTTGCGCCTGCATCAATAGCCAAGTTAATGTCTTTTGCCAAAGAAAATACTGCTGCTAATGCGTCGGCTGTGTTAAGGTCGTCTTCCATGGCATCAATAAACTCTTGTTTGCGTTTTTCCGTAAAGTCAAAGTCGTTCTTTTCGCCTGGGTGTTTAATTGCAAAATCAATTCTGTCACGGCAGTTATAAAGGCGGTCTAGCGCGTTTTTGCCCTGTTCAATAATATCAACCGAATAGTTAATGGGGCTACGGTACTGTGAAGAAATCATTAAATATCTAATTGGCTCGTAACCGTATTTTTCAGCAACATCTCTTACGGTAAAGAAGTTGCCCAAAGATTTACTCATTTTGCGGTTATCAACATTTATAAAGCCGTTGTGCATCCAATAGTGCGAAAACTCGCAGCCGTTTGCTGCTTCGCTTTGTGCAATTTCGTTTTCGTGGTGGGGAAAAACAAGGTCTTGGCCGCCACAGTGGATATCAATGGTTTTGCCCAAATACCTTCCCGACATTGCCGAACATTCAATATGCCAACCCGGCCTGCCCTCGCCCCAAGGCGAAGCCCAAAACGGTTCGCCCGGTTTTGCGGCTTTCCAAAGGCAAAAATCCATTGGGTCTTCTTTAATTTCACCAACGGCAATTCTGGCACCGCTTTCTAAATCTTCAAGCGGTTGGTGAGAAAGTTTGCCGTAACCATTAAACTTTTTGGCGCGGTAGTAAACATCGCCGTTTGATTCGTAAGCATAACCTTTTTCAACCAATTTTTCAATAATACCAATAATTTGTTCAATATTTTCGGTTGCTTTTGGGTGAACGGTTGCTTCGCGAATGTTCATTCCCTTTGCATCTACCCAAAATTCTTTAATAAAGCGTTCGGCAACTTCGGGCACAGTTATACCTTCTTCGTTTGCCTTTTTAATAAGTTTATCATCAATATCGGTAAAGTTTTGAACAAAGGTTACATCAATTCCGCGCCATTCTAAATAACGGCGCAAAACGTCAAACACGCAAAGAGGACGCGCGTTACCAATGTGAATATAGTTGTAAACTGTTGGTCCGCAAGCGTAAATTTTTGCTTTGCCTTCTTCAATGGGCACAAATTCTTCTTTTTTGCGGGTTAATGTATTAAAAATTTTCATTGTTTTTTAAGCTCCTTAATTTTCTTTTCAAGACGTGCAATTTCCTGCGCAATTGGGTCGGGTATGTTAATTTGGTCAAGCGGAACAACCTTTCGACCGTCTAACTTTACAACCTTTGCAGGTACACCCACAACGGTACTGTTGGGAGGTACTTCCTTAAGCACCACTGCGCCTGCGGCAACACGTGCGTTATCGCCCACTTTAATAGGTCCTAACACCTTTGCGCCCGCACTTATCATTACATTATTGCCAATTGTTGGGTGGCGCTTGCCTGTGTCTTTGCCCGTACCGCCAAGGGTTACGCCTTGGTAAAGCAAAACGTCGTCGCCAATTTCGGCGGTTTCGCCAATAACAATACCGTGGCCGTGGTCAATTACAAGACGTTTGCCAATTTTGGCGCCCGGGTGAATTTCAATACCCGTTTTTCTTGCGCATTTTTGTGATATATAGCGCGCAATAAAATGGTGTCCCTTTTGCCAAAAATAATGCGCGCGCCTATACATTCTAAGCGCCTTAACGCCGGGGTACAAGAAAAAGATTTCCAAACTGTTTCTGGCAGCCGGGTCCCTTTCCTTAACGGCGGCAATATCCTCTTTTATCCTTTCGAACAAAACCATCCCTCCAATAAAAAACACCTTCGGTGCAAATACACCGAAGGCGACTGTTCGCGGTTCCACTTCGCTTTATTACTTAAAAACTTTAACGCAGTTATACGCCCGAAGATACTTAGTTTCCCAACGGGTGCCGTTTAGTGCATTTCGCGTGTTAAAACCTTCCCGCAAACCCTTTCAGTCGGTGAGGTTTGCTCCCTTTTGGCGTTTTTAACACCTACTTAATCTAACCGATAGCATCTATATTTCTTATACATTATATTCACAAACTATTCTTTTGTCAAGCCAATTACTTGCTTGTATTTACAAATTCCTTGTTATCAATAACATAAATAACGCCCGAAACAATGCAAAGCACTGCACTTAACCACAAAAGCACGCTTCCCGAAATATCAAGCGCATCTGCAATGGCACCTTCGCCAACAAGAACTTTAACCTGTTCTGCCGCCAAAACAAAAATAATGGCAACCATTTGGCTAACGGTTTTTGCCTTGCCCCAAATATTAGCCGCAACAACCTTTTTCTTACTGCTTGATGCTGCCACCATACGAAGCGAAGCAATTAAAAATTCGCGGAATAAAACAATAAACACAATCCAACTAATTTGCCAACCAATGTGGCCAAAAACAAAACCAATAAGTGCGGCAGTGGTTAACATTTTATCGGCAATGGGGTCTAAAAATTTGCCAAAATCGGTAATAAGGTTATATTTTCTTGCAATTTTGCCGTCAAGCCAGTCAGTAAGTGATGCCAAAACAAAAAGTATTAACGCAACTAAATAGTTGTACTTAAATTCCCACATCATAAAAAACATAAAAAACGGTGTGGCAATAATTCGCGCTACTGTTAATTTATTCGGTAAATTCATCTGTCATTTCTCCCAACAAATCATATTCTATACTGTCGTTTATTAAAACATTTACAAACTCGCCAAACTCAAGAGGTCTTGTGGCAAAGAAAAACACCTTGCCGTCAATTTCGGGGGCGTCACTTTTACTTCTGCCAAAATAACATTTTATGTAGTCATCGTACCCCTCAACCAAAACTTCAACTGTTTGCCCAACCTTTTCGGCATTCTTCCCTGCCGAAATTTCCATTTGGCTGTTCATAATAAGGTCTAACCGGTCTTGCTTTACTTGTTCAGGGGTTTGGTTTGGCATTTCTGCTGCCAAAGTATCTTCTTCGGGTGAATAGGCAAAACAGCCAAGGCGGTCAAACTTCATTTTTTTAACAAATTCGTGCAACGAAGTAAACTGTTCATCGGTTTCACCGGGGAAACCTGTTATAAAGGTTGTACGAAGTGTTACTTCGGGAATTTCTTTTCTAATTTTCTTAATTAACGCCTCTAAATCTTCTTTACTTCCCTTTCGGTTCATTCGCTTTAATATTTCGCTGTCACAGTGTTGCATGGGAATATCAAAATATTTTAAAAGTTTATCTTCACTTTTAATAACTTCAATTAGTTCATCGTCAATTTTATCGGGGTAGGTGTAAAGGGTTCTTATCCACCTAATACCGTCAATTTTGCAAAGTTCTTTAAGCAGTTTTGCAAGGCAGGGTTTTCCGTAAATATCACTTCCGTATGCCGTTGTGTCTTGCGCAACAACAATAAGTTCTTTAACACCGCCGTTTGCCAGTTCTTTTGCTTCATTAACAATATCCTCAATCTTTCGGCTTCTCATTCTGCCGCGAATAAGCGGAATTGCACAGTAGGTGCAACAGTTATTACACCCTTCAGCAATTTTAATATATGTGCTAAAGGGGTAACCGCCCAAAATTCTTTTGGTATTTAGCGGTAAACAGTTTTTATCGGCATAATAATTTTCTTTTTTACCCTCAATTGCATTTTTAACAATTTCGGCAATATCACCGTTTTTGCCAATACCCACAACAACATCGGCTTCGGGAATTTCTTTTGTAATATCGTCCTTGTACCTTTCGGCAAGGCAACCTGTTACAATAACCGCCTTAACATTGCCGTCTTTCTTTAGTGCAGCGGCCTCAAGTATATTTTCAATGGCTTCGCCCTTTGCATCTTCAATAAAACCACAGGTGTTAATAATAATTGCATCGGCTTCTGCTTCAGGACAACCAATAATAAACCCTGCTTCTTTTAAAGAATAAAGCATGGCTTCGGCATCAACTTGGTTTTTTGGGCACCCAAGCGACACCATACTAACCTTATAACTCATTTTTTTCTTCCTTTATTTCAAAAAGTGCTGTTTTAATATCTGAAAACGAAAAACCTTTGCGAAGCAGTGCGGCAATAACCTTATCGCTATCTTCTTTTTGGGCATACTTTGTGTTTAGCAAATTTTTAATACGCAAAGTTTCTGCCCCAAAAGTTTCGGTTTCTAAAAGTTCTTTAACGGTGTTTATGTCGGCGTGCTTTAAATATGCTTTCCCCATAATTTCGCGGTTAGACATATTATTCATAACACAGCAGTCAACAAACCTTTCGCTAAAACGGATGTCATCAATTAACCCAAGTTCTACCATACGGTTTACCGTTTCGCTAACAAACGGTTCAAAAAAGCCCGCTTCGCATAATTTTACCGTTAAACTTTTCTTTGAATAATCTTTGCAAGAAAGGTAATAAAGCGCACGCGATTTACACCGTCTACGCTGTGTTTCATCTTCTAAAAAGTTTAATTTTTCTTCGGTTATTTCACTGTTTTCTTTTAAACAGTTTTCTTCGCAAAGAGCGCGGTCAATTAAAATATATGTGCCGTCACTTAACTGCACCTCATTTAAAAAACCGCGCCGTTTTTTTATAAGCGTTATTATCATTATTCGTCTACTGCAATATCAATGTTCACTTTTTTACGGGTCCTGCGCACAGGTTCGGCTTCGGGCGGTGTAACGGTTTCATTTACAGTTTCTTCTTGCGGGTTTTTTATTTTTGCAACAATCTTTTCTTCAAGTTCTTTGGCAAGTGCCTTGTTATCGGTAAGAAGTTGTCTTACGTTATCGCGGCCTTGACCAATTCTTGTTTCGCCGTAATAAAACCACGCGCCCATTCTTGTAAGAACGCCTGTTTTAACACCAATATCAACAATTTCACTTTCTTTAGAAATTCCCTTGCCGTAAAGAATATCAAATTCGGCTTCTTTAAACGGGGGAGCAATTTTGTTTTTAACAATTTTTGCGCGTGTGCGGTTACCAACAATTTCACCGTTGTTTTTAATGGCTTCTATTCTTCTAACATCAATTCTTACCGAAGCATAGAATTTTAAAGCCCTACCGCCTGTGGTGGTTTCGCTGCTGCCGTAAATTACACCAATTTTATCACGCAACTGGTTAATAAAAATTGCGGTGCAGTTAGATTTTGAAAGTGCGCCTGTTAATTTTCTTAACGACTGCGACATAAGACGCGCGTGAAGGCCCACGTGGTTATCGCCCATATCGCCCTCAATTTCGGCTTTGGGTACAAGCGCGGCAACCGAGTCAATTACAATAACATCAATTGCGCCCGAACGCACCAGCGCTTCGGCAATTTCAAGTGCCTGTTCGCCCGTGTCGGGTTGCGAAACCAAAAGCGAATCAATATCAACGCCCAAATTTTTTGAATATTCGGGGTCAAGCGCGTGTTCAACATCAATAAACGCAGCAGTTCCGCCCGATTTTTGAGCCGATGCTGCAATATGAAGTGCCAAGGTGGTTTTACCCGAAGATTCGGGGCCGTAAATTTCAACAATTCTGCCCTTGGGAACACCGCCAATGCCAAGCGCTAAATCCAAACCAATAGAACCTGTTGGTATGTGGTCAACCTTCATATCAACGTTTTCGCCAAGACGCATAATTGCGCCCTTGCCAAACTGCTTTTCAATATTCGCCATAGCGGTTTCCAGTGCTTTAATTTTATCGTCTGCCATATCCATTCTCCTTCTTAATTATCTATATCAATTATACTTAACCCAGTGTCCCAAAAACAACCCTTTGGTTGTCTTGGTAATCGTTTTTAATTTGCACGTTTATAAAGCCGTTTTCTAAAAACAGTTCTTTTACCGCTTCGCCCTGTGAAAAACCAATTTCCACCATTACGGCACCGCCAACCTTTAAATACTTTTTGTATTCTTTTAAAATGTGGCGGTAAAAATCAAGCCCGTCTTCCCCGCCAAAAAGCGCGGTGGTTGGCTCCATTTTTGCTTCCTTATTTAAAAGCGACATTTCATCGGTACTTATGTACGGCGGGTTAGAAAGAATTAAATCAAACTTTTCGTTAGGTACATATTCAAAAATATCCGCCATAACCGCCGTGGCATTTTCGGTTTCGTGCCGTTTAATGTTGCGGTTTAAATATTCATACGGAACATCGTATTTTTCAACCAAAGTAACACTTGCTTGTGGGTTTTTCTTTGCAACGGTAATGCCAATACAACCGCTTCCCGCGCACAAATCAAGCACGTTGGCATCGGGTTTTCTAATAAGCCATTCGTTTGCCAAACTAACCAAAGTTTCGGTGTCAGCCCTTGGCGCCAAACAACCCTCGCCCACATAAAAAGGCAGTCCGTAAAAATCCCATTCGCCCAAAATGTACTGCAAAGGGTAGCGTGTGCAACGCTGTTTAACCGTTACTGTCCAAAGCGCTTCCTGCACTTTATCAAGTGATGCGGTGTAGTTTGCAAGAATTTCGGCGTTGTTCATTTTTGTTATAAACTTTATTAACTGTTTTGCTTCAAAAACCTCGTCAGGAACACCCGCGGCTTTAAGCATTTTTTTGGTTTGGTTATAACACTCAAATATTGTCATTGTTTTCTTCCTTTGGTAAAACCGCTGTCATAGCGGCAATTGCTACTTCTATCATGCCCTCATCGGGTTCGTTTGTGGTAATTCTTTGTACCCACACACCGGGGGCAGAAATAATTTTGGTTAAAAGATTATCATGCCGTCCGCAGTAGCGAAGCACTTCGTAACCCACACCGCAAATAAGCGGTATCATTAAAAGTTTAATAAGTGTCCACACTAAAGCGTTACTGTAAACATCTTTAAACAAAAGTTGTATAATTGTTGAAAAAATAACGCTAATAATAATCATTAAAATCATAAACGAAGTACCGCAACGGGGGTGAAAACGTTTTTGCTTTTTAACATTTTCAACCGTTAGCGGAAGCCCCGCTTCAAAACAAAAAATTGTTTTGTGTTCGGCGCCGTGGTAAGAAAAAACGCGTTTAATGTCTTTCATAAACGAAACGGCAATAATGTAACCCAAAAATACAATAAGTTTAATAAACTGTTCAGCGGCAGAACGCCAAAAAGAATTAAAGGTTACCCTAAACAGTTTTTCAAGCCCGCCAACCGCAATTCTTGGTAAATACATAAAAAGCGCAACGCTTAATATTACCGCCAACACACTGGCAACCGCCATAATGCCTGCCCACGCTTTTTCGCTTAGTTTTTTGGTTTCGCCGGTTTTTTCGTCGGTTTCGTCGGCATAACCCGATTTTTCGGCCGAAAGCATCATTGCCTTATAACCGTTTAAAAGCGAATCAACAAAACCCACAACACCGCGAACTATTGGCAATTTAAAAAAGAAATTTTTTTGGTTAAGCGGTTTTTCGTTAAAGTATGTTATATCAATACTTCCGTCGGGTATTCTAACCGCCAAAGCACTCTTTTGCGGTGATTTCATCATAATTCCTTCAATAAGCGCCTGTCCGCCAATACTTGTGTATTTGCACTTTTTGCAATTAGCCATTGTTTGCTCCTTCTTCGGTAATATCTTCACCCTCGGGTGTAAGAACTGTTTCGGTAGGTTCTTCGGGTGCTATATAAAGCGGTAACACAACTGTAACCGTTGTGCCAATTCCTTCGGTAGATTCAAGGAATAAAAGCCCACCCATTTGTTTAACAATTTCATCGGCAACAGCAAGGCCAATACCGCTTCCGCGCACCTCTTTGTTTGCCTTGTAAAATTTTTCTTTAACGTGGTCAATATCGGAGGCAGGAATACCCACACCCGTATCTTTAACCACAATTCTAACACAACCGTCGGCTTCGGCTACTTCAATTAGCACCTGACCTTTTTCGTTTGTGTACTTAACGGCGTTATCAATAATGTTTATAAGTACCTGTTTTAAACGGTTTTTGTCACCGTTTACAATAGTTTCGGTTTTGGGTTCGGCAAATGTAATTTCAATTTCACGTTCGCGCGCTAATTCAACATACATATCAACCGCTTCTTTTAAAACCGAAACCACGCCAATAGGCATCATTTCAATAGACATTCTTCCGCTTTGCATTCTTGAAAAATCAAGCAGTTCTTCAACCAAATCAGAAAGACGGTCAGATTCGCTTAAAACAACATCAAGTCCGCGAATAACCAACTGTTCATCGTAACCAACCGACATTTTAGAGGTTTCTGCCCAACCGCGAATGGCGGTAAGCGGAGTACGCAGTTCGTGCGAAACCGAAGAAATAAAATCGTTTTTAAGCTGTTCAGCGCTTTTAAGTTCGGCTTGCATATAGTTAATAGAATCGCAAAGTTCGCCAATTTCATCTATTCTATCGGTTTTAATTTCTTCTTTATAATCACCCAGCGCAATTTTTCTGGCAGCCGCCGAAACTTCCCTAACGGGTTTTGCAATAGATTTTATAAAGAAAAAGCCTGAAAACACGTTAAAGAACAAAATAATTACAGCAAGAACGATTATTACTGCACAAATTACAAAAACTCTTTTGTTGCACTCTTTCAGCGACACAACATAACGAACGGCACCGTTACTGCCCGAGCCGTAATCAGCAAGAATTTCGGTGCCTGCAAGCACGGTTTCTCCGACTTCGCTTCTGCCAATCCAAACGGCACTTCCGGTTTGGCTGTTTAATGCCTGTTGGTAATCGGGCATTTTAACACCGCTTCGCTCTATTCCCATTGTGCTAACAACAATTTCACCTTTATTATCAATAACCATTACTTCCAGTTTGTCTTTATGTTCAAACTGTTCACAGTAATTTCTTGCGCCCGAAACGAAATATTCGCTGTCGGTACCCGCCAAAAGCGAAAACGCCGAAACATATTCCTTTGCGGTACGTTTTATATTTTCAATATAATAGGAGCGCACAAACAAACAGGCAGCAATAGTAAGTATTGAAACCGAAATAACGGCAGGGGCAAAAACGTTCCAAACCCAATGCTTAGATATACTTTTAAACTTAATTTCAAAATCCATTTGTTTGCACCTCCTTTTGCAAGTTTTTTAATTTATTTTAAACGCCTGTGTTCCACTTATAACCCATGCCCCAAACGGTAACAAGGTGTTTTGGGCTTGATGGGTCATCTTCAATTTTCATACGCAAACGCCTTATGTTAACATCAACAATTTTTTCTTCGCCAAAATATGCTTCGCCCCAAACCTTTTTTAAAATATCGGTTCTGTCAAGCGCGGTATCGGGGTTAGTAAAGAAATATTCAATAATTTGAAACTCAACTTGTGTAAGCTCAATGTTCTTTACGCCCTTGTTAAGTGTTCTTTTTCTTAAGTTAAGCACAAAATTATCAAGTGTAATAACGTCGCCGCTTTGCTTTTGAGCAGCATTGTTTTGCATTTCAACACGCCTATAAAGCGAATCCACACGCGCAAGCAGTTCGGTTGGGCTGAACGGCTTTGTTATGTAGTCATCGGCGCCAAGCATTAAACCGCTTATTTTATCCATTTCCTGCGTTCTTGCAGTAAGCATTATAATACCAAGCGTTGCACTGCGCTTTCTTAATTCTTTGCAAAGTTGAAAACCGTCCATACCCGGCATTGAAATATCCAAAAGAGCAATATCAAAACCGCCGTTTTCGCTTTCAAAAATTTCAAGCGCTTCTTCGCCGCTGCCCGCAACCGCAGCAGAATACCCCGCGCGTTGTAAGTGTATTGCTTCAAATTCCCTTATTGCAACTTCATCTTCAACAAGTAAAATTCTTTTCATGTTTTATTCCTCTCTTATTACGTTAAACGATTTTTGAATATCTTCTTTTGTAAAGCCCGAAAAGTTTGTTTTCGCCATTTTTATTAAATAAACAATATCGCTGTTTTCACCAAGTTTTTGGTAATTATCGCCGTTATAGGTACCGGCATCATACGCTGCTTTTGAAACGGTTCTTATGCTAAAAATTTCTTCGCCAAAACGGTTGTGTTTGTAATCGTACTCGTAAATAATTCTTTCGCGGTTTTGCACATTGCGCACAACGGTAATTTGTTTGGTTTGTTCTTGGCTTAAATTAAAATAATAACCGTCGGTGTAGTTTAAAAGTGTGTAAAGTGTTGGCACAAACTCGTTTCCGTCAAAACGGCACCAAGTGGTTAAATATGCCAGTTCGTTAACCGAAAACCTTTCTTCAACCGGAAGTGCTGTCATAATCGGCACCTCTAAATTACTGTCGCCGTCAAAATCGCGGCTGGTTATAACGGTTGTTCGGTCGGTAATGCTTTTGTTTGTTTCTTTGTTATAAAGCGGGTTTTTAAGCACCCCGTCGGCAAAATAAATAATTTCGGTTGTAACACCCGCACCTTTATATGATTCAAGATAAACACAAAACTTGCCCGAAGTAAGTTTTGTTAAAACGGGCGGAAAATAACCCGTTACATTGGGGTCAAGTTCACAGTTACCAATTTCGGTAATACCGTTCTCATCAATGTTAAAATAACTTGCATTTGCAGTTTGCTGTGTTGTATCAAGATTTATAATAAGCAAATCGTTTGTAAAGTCATCGTCTAAATCACAGGTAATAAATTCGGTGTAACTTTCCGAAAGCATACAATTTACACCGCCAAACGCGTAACTGTAAACGCAAAGAGTTTTTTGCGCGCTGCCAAAAACATTCCAACCAATAAGAATTTCGTTTTTGCCGTCACCGTTAAGGTCTTTAAAAATAACCTTTTCAACGCCTGCGCCCAAAATGCTTTGGCTGCCTGCAACTTGCCACTTGCCGTTAATGTTGTCTACCACGCAAACATTCATAGAAACAGCGCCGTCACGCGTGGTGCTGTAAATTGCAACGGCTTCCTGTTGGCCGTCAGAATCAAGGTCAATCATATTTATTGCGTTTTTGTTATCGCCCGAAGCGGGGAATTTTAAGGTGTATTTACCGCTAATGCCCTGGTTTAACGCTTTGCCAATTGGCTCCATTTCACCGCTTAACGCAGGCGGATTCATTAAAAGGTCAAAGTCGCCCGAAAAAGGTGTGCAACCGCCCAAAAGCAAAAAAGAAAAGCATAAAACGACCACTAACCCGCGTTTTATTATTAGGTTTTTCAAAACAACTTCTCCCCTTTCAAAAAATAAAAATTTTTCTTTTAGCATTACAATGAAGTTGAAAACAACCAAATTGAAAATTTGGTTGTTGAAGAGCCGTGAAAACGGCTCTTTATGGAAATATTCATATTTCCATATTCAATATTCATTATACCATAAAAGTTACAAAATTAAAATATATTTTTTAAATTTAATATATTATTTAATATATTGGCAAAAATATATTAAAAAACAGGAGAGCCAAAGTGGAAAAACATAAAGAAATGTACCATTATCTTTTTGGCGAAGTAACCAAAGCCATAAATATTTTAATTACCGCCCAAAAAAACTGCGAAGAAATGTTTATAAAAGAAGACACCGAAATTATACCTTTTCAAAAAGAAAAACCTCACAAACGGGAGTTGTGATTAGGGATAAAATGCCTTAAAAAGTAAATTTTTGCGGTCTAATGTGTTAAAAAGCCGCGGTACGCGTCAGCGTTACCGCGGCTT
>JAZOOT010000024.1:0-25205 GCA_045655165.1 Acutalibacteraceae bacterium | reverse complement strand
AACACCACCGTTGAACTTTATGCTGAATATATTTATGATAAAGCGTTTGAAGAATATTTAACCGAACAGGGTTTTACCGAAAGTTATAAAGAACCGCTTAGAAAACTTCACGCGCTTTACCCCAACTGGATATTTAAGGCGGACAAACTTAATGTTACTTGGGCCGATACTTTGGCGGCGCAAACCACCCTTGGCAGAAGTCTTATTCAAACTTCTTACCCTGCTTGGCGTTCAATGCAGGCAGGCGCATATAACTTTAATACCGGTACCTACACCGTTTTTGAGGGAAGTAACTGGTGCGCGGCAGACAGCAGGGTGGTTGCTTATTATTTAGACCCAAGAAACTTTTTAACCAGCAATAATATTTTTCAGTTTGTTGGAATGAGTTACGATGCAACCTTGCACACAAAAGAGTCGCTTCAACAACTTTTAAACGGCACTTTTATGGAGGGCGATTTACCCGAAGAGCACGAAACCTATAAAACCTATAACGATGTACTTATTGCCGCAGGCAAAACTTACGGAATGAGCCCCTATTCGTTGGCTGCAATGATATTGCTTGAACAGGGCAGTGCAGGTAATAGCGGTTCAATTTCGGGGAAAGTAGCAGGGTACGAAGGGTATTATAACTTTCTTAACATAAACGCCTATCCGCACGGTGGGCTTGATTCTGTTCAAGCAGGTCTTGCTTATGCAAAGGGAAGCGGTTCGCTGTCAAGACCTTGGAACACAAGGGTTAAATCAATAATGGGCGGTGCCGAATTTTACGCAAAAGACTACATACGCGTAGGGCAAGACACACTCTATTATAAAAAGTTTAATGTTGTGTCGCCCCCTTATAATTTGCACCAATATATGACCAACATTGAGGGTGCCGATAAAGAGGGCAAAAATACAAAAGAAGCATATTTATCAATGCTTGATAAAGCGCTTGTGTTTAAAATTCCCGTTTATAAAAATATGCCTGAAACGGTTGCACCTTACCCCTCAACCAGCGGCGACAACAACTGTTATTTAGATTCGCTTACAATTGACGGCTATTCGCTTTCTCCAACCTTTGACTTTTACCATAACACCTATGAACTTATTGTTGACGGGCCTGTAAAATCAATATATGTAAACGCCGTACCCAAAAACCAAAACGCAAAAGTAAGCGGTGCGGGTGAACACCAACTTAAAGTTGGCACAAATAAAATTGAAATTAAGGTAACCGCAACAAGCGGTAAAGAAAATGTTTATACACTTGTTGTGGTGCGCGGGGATTATAGCGATGGCGCACCTGAATACACCGAAAGCTACACCTTTACCGAAAATGAAGTAACAGGTATAGCACCCGGCACCGAAGTAGGTACTTTAATTTCCAAACTTAATGTTAAAAACGGCACCGCCGTTGTAAAAAACAATAAAGGACAAGCCAAGGTGGGCAATGTTGCTACGGGCGATATTTTAGAAATTTTGCATACTGACGGCAGTATATTTAAAAGTTTCACCGTAATAGTAAAGGGCGATGTTAGCGGTGACGGCAAAATTTCGCTTATAGATTTAGCAAAAGTGCAACGCCATATTCTTGAAATTGAACTGCAAACCGGTATTTACTTTAAGGCGGCCGACGTTAGCGGTGAAAATAAAATCTCGCTTTTAGATTTAGCAAAGGTACAACGCCATTTGCTTGAAATTGAATTTATTCAGTAATTTTTTGGGGGGATAAAATTATGAAAAACAAGTTAAAAGTTTTACTTTCGGTTTTGCTTACTGCACTACTGCTTGTTAGCAGTTTTGCGTTTTGTGTTTCGGCAGAACTTACCGCAACTGCAAGAATTGGTTGCAGTAACACAAGCCCAAAGGTTGGCGATACAATTAAAATTACCGCCATATATAATGCAAGTGAAAATATAAATGCTATTCAGGGTTCGCTTACCTTTAACAATAGTGTGCTTGAATATGTTTCGGGTGAAAACTGTAATTTAATTTCGGCAAACAAAGTAAAGGTTGCGTTTTCGGGCTCAAGTGCAAAAAGTTTTAATTTTGCAATTACCTTTAAGGTAAAAGCGGCAGGAAGCAGTAACGTTTACCTTGGTGACTGCGTTGTTTCAAACGGCAGTTCCGAAATTACCGTTGCTGACCAAAGCATTAGGGTTAATGCCATTACCGGCAACGAAGGCCAGTCAAGCACCCCTGCAAGTACTTCGGGTGACGCGAACTTAACTTCGCTTCGCGCTTCAGCCGGCAGTTTGTCCCCTGCCTTTAAACCAAACATAACCGAATATACGGTAAATGTTCCGCACGATAAAACCGACGGTATTTTATACTGCACCACTTCCGATAAATATGCTAAAATAAGCATTACGGGAAGCAGGGAATTAAAGGTTGGAAAAACTGTTCGTAGCGTGAAGGTTACCGCCCCCAACGGCGCAACCAAAACCTACACCGTTACCTTTAACCGCGCGGCAGAAGAAGAAAAGAAAGAAGAAACCGACGTTAACAATTTAACCTATAACGGCGCAAGTTATAAAATTACCGATAATTACGAAGGCATTAAAACCCCAAATTCGTTTAGTGTTGATATTTTAAAAATTGGTGAAAAAGAATACACCGCTTATGTTTCGGCAAGTAAAAATGTTACCCTTGTTTGTATTGAAAACATTGATAACAGCCAAGACAAAGTACTGGTTATGTATAAAGACGGCGCGGTAGAAGAATTTAAATATATTCAAAGTTTAAACGATACCTTTATAATTCGTGAACTTGATGCCGAACAAAAAATAAACGATAAATTCTACCTTAGTGAAGTAGAAATAGGTGTAAATAAAATTCCTTGTTATAAATACACCGATACCGCCTATTCCGATTACGCGGTTATTTACTGCGAATCGGCAAAGGGTACACTTGGTTATTACCGATATGACACAAAGGAAGAAACAATTCAAAGGTTTGCTGAATTTAGTGACTTAAATTCAGAAGGAAGCAAGCCCGCGCTTGTTAGTGTTAATGCGGGCAGAAGAAACTTAATTGTGGTTTTGGCATTCCTTTGTGCGCAAATTGTGGTTGCAATTATTGTTGTAATAATTGTTTTAATTGTAAAAAGCGTTAAACAAAAACGCATAAAATAAACAGCATTTTCTAAAACGAGGCGAATTGAAATGAAAAAATTTTTAAACAGGTTATTTATTGACGGTCTTTCGGGTATGGCGCTTGGCCTTTTTTCCACCCTTATTATTGGTACAATTATTACCCAAATTGGTAATCTTTTACCTGCGGGTGCCGTTGCCAATTACATAATTGCCATTGGCGGTTTTGCTAAAACCTTAACGGGTGCCGGCATTGGCGTTGGCGTTGCGTGTAAACTTAAAGCATCGCCCTTGGTTAGCGTTTCGGCGGCGGTTGCGGGCTTTATTGGCGCATTCCCCAAAATTGGTTTAACCGCTTTTTCTTTTGGCGCACCGGGCGAACCGCTTGGCGCATTTATTGCGGCTTATGTTGCAATTGAACTTGGTATGCTTGTTTCGGGCAAAACCAAGGTAGATATTATTGTTACGCCGTTTATTAGCATAATTACAGGCGCAATGGCTGGCTTGTTTATGGGTCCCTATATTGCTTTTGCAATGAAATGGCTTGGTAATATTGTAAACTACAATGTAGAAGCACACCCCATTATTGGCGGTATAATTGTTTCGGTGGTTATGGGTATTTTATTAACATTGCCCATTTCTTCGGCGGCAATTGGTATTGCTATGAACCTTTCGGGCCTTGCGGCAGGCGTTGCAACCATTGGCTGTTGCTGTAATATGGTTGGCTTTGCAGTTGCAAGTTACCGCGAAAACAAGTTTGGCGGTTTAATTGCGCAGGGTCTTGGTACTTCAATGCTTCAAATGCCCAACATTGTAAGACATCCGCAAATTTGGATACCCGCAATTGTTTCTTCGGCAGTTTTAGGCCCCGTTTCTTCGGCAGTTTTAAAAATGGTAAGCACCCCCGTTGGCTCGGGTATGGGCAGTGCGGGTCTTGTTGGTCAGTTTGCGGCTTACGAAGCCATGACTGCCGCTGGTGTTGACCCCATTATTGCGCTTTTAGAAATAATTGTAATGCACTTTATACTTCCTGCCGTAGTTACTTTGGCTGTGTGTGAAGCACTTCGTAAAGCCAACATTATTAAAAACGGCTATATGAAACTTGGTATAAATGACTAATAAAGAAAGAACATTATTAGCGGTAACGGCATTAAAAGGGGAATACCCCGAAGCCATTTGTTCGCTTAACTATAAAAATGCCTATGAACTGCTTATAGCAACGCGCCTTTCGGCACAATGCACCGATGCCAGGGTAAATACTATCTCCCCCGCGCTTTTTAAACGCTTTCCCACACCATTTGACTTAGCAAACGGTGAAATAGCGGAAGTAGAAGAACTTATTAAAACCTGCGGTCTTTACAAAACAAAAGCCAAAGATTTAATAGGAATAGGCAAAATGCTTTACCATAATTACAATTCGGTTGTGCCCGATACAATAGAAGAACTAATTAAACTTCCCGGTGTGGGCAGAAAAACGGCAAATTTGGTTTGCGGTGATATTTACAAAAAAAGCGCCGTTGTAACCGACACGCATTTTATTAGAATAACCAACCGTTTGGGCCTTGTTAACACAACTAATCCAAGAAAGGTTGAAGACAAAATGCGAAAACTGTTGCCAGGGGAAGAATCTAACGATTTTTGCCACCGCACCGTGCTTCACGGCAGAAGTGTTTGCAAGGCGCAAAAACCGCTTTGCAAAAACTGTGTAATGAACTCTTTTTGCAAAAAGAAAGGTGTAAAACAAATTAATGAATAAAAAAGAAAGTGAAACTCTTTCACAGCGCCGCCGCGCGCAACAAAGCAAAATTGAACTTATAAAAATGCAATCAAAAGAAAAAAGCGAAGAGCATATTCCTTACCAAAGTGAAATAAATCCAAAAACTTTTAAAGAAAAGGTAATTAACTTTTGGGAATATTATAAAACTGCCGTAATTGCGGTTATAATTTCGGCGGGAATTTTGGCGGTTTTGGTTGTTCAGTGTTCAAATAAAAAGCAAGATGATTTAAGAATTGTACTTTTTGATAACGAAATAATAGTACATTCTCAAATAGCGCAAATGGAAGAATATTTTGAAAACCTTTGCGGTGACATTAACGGCGACGGCGAAGCGGTTGTTACTATTGTTGACTGCACCTTTGGGGCCGGCAAATCAACCGCCGAATACCAACAAACAAAAATGCAAAAATTACAAACCGTAATTGCGGCCGATGAAACAGCTATGCTTTATATAACAAGTGCAGAAACCTATAAATTTATTGATGAATTAGGGCTTGATAAAGATTTATTAACCGAAGCGGTGCCCTTAAACAGTGAGTTTTATGAAAAATGCAGTGCGGAACTGTATTTGCGCGAAGGGCTTATAATTTCGGCGCGAAACATTAAAGGCACTCTTGTTGAAAACAACAAAACCGCAATAGAATATAATGCCCGCGCCATCGCATTTTTAGAAAAATATAAAGCCAAAGCATTTAAACCCGAACCAGCCTAAAAGGGCGGGTTTAAGGCGCCTTTTGGCTCTTTGTCGCCCATAGGCGACGGCCTTATGTGCTTCGCATCACCAAAATTCACTCATAAATCCGCGCCTTTTAGGTCGTAGAGTTTTGTGATTAAAGGATTTTATGGTGTGGCGAGGCACAAAACACAGTTAATCCTAACGGATTAACGAGTATTTTAACAAAGCCACAGCGTAAAATCATAACCCCAAAATCTGATTCGGGTTTAAAAGCTTTGGCTAAGAGGAAGAATAATTTGGGTACTTACGAAATTGAGCGCAGGTTTTTAATTTTTATGCCAAATGTTTCTTTTTTAGAGGAAAACTGCAAAGAAAAATGGGAAGTTACTCAAGCGTATTTAAAAGGCCATTCGCGCATAAGAAGTATTAAAAAGGGCGGTAAAACGGTTTATATTAAAACTATAAAAACCCGTATAAGCGATATTAAACGGCTTGAAAAAGAATGGGAAATAACAAAAACCGAATTTTTAAATGGTTTAAAAGAAATAGAAGAGGGAACAAGTAAAATTGTTAAAACCCGTTTTGTTTATGAATTTGATAACCACTTTTTTGAAATAGATATTTTTCCGTTTTGGCAAGACCGCGCCATATTAGAAATTGAACTGAAAAGCGAAACCGAACAGTTTAATTTACCGCCTTTTACAAAGGTAATTAAAGAAGTAACAAATGATAGGCGGTATAATAACTATTCTTTGGCAAAAACAGTAATAAACGAGGGAATATAATGAAACAAAAAAACTTTTTGCCAATGCTTTGCGGAATTACAGCAAATGTTATTTTCGGCTTTTCTTTTTTGTTTTCAAAAACGGCTTTATCTACGGGTATTCACCCAACGGTAATTTTGGCAATACGCTTTTTTGTGTCGTTTTTGGTAATAAATATTTTAGTGCTAATAGGCGCTATAAAAGTTTCTTTTAAAAACAAACCCATTGGCAAAATTTTGTTAATGGCGGTTTTTCAGCCGGTTTTATATTTTATTTTTGAACTTTACGGTTTAAGTAAAGTCGGAAGCGCGGTTTCGGGCGTAATTTTAGCCCTTGTGCCGGTGCTTGTGTGTGTTATGTCGGCTGTGTTTTTAAAAGAAAAACCCACCGTAACGCAAACTGTTTTTACAGTAATTTCCTTTTTGTGCGTTGGGTGTATAAGTATAATATCGGAAAGCGGAAGCGGTTTTTCGCTTTTGGGTTTACTTCTTTTAATACTTGCGGTTGTTTGCGCGGCGGCATTTAACATTTTAAGCCGCAGTACCGCGGGTGTTTTTTCGGCAGCCGAAAGAACATATATAATGTTTGCTGCCGGATTTTTGGTGTTTGCGGTTTTACCGTTTTTTACAATAGGAAACGGTTATTTTGGCGAAATCGCAAAGGCAGTTGTAAGCCCAAACATAATAATTAGCATAATTTATTTGTCGGTATTATCAAGCGTTTGCGCGTTTTTAATGTATAACTACTGCACAGGCAAAATTGGTGTTGTTAAAGCATCGTCTTATTCAAATATAATAACAGTAATAAGTGTGCCGGCAGGAATAATATTCTTAAAAGAAGAAGTTTCGTTTCCTGTTTTAATACTTTGTGTTATAATAATGTTCTGTGTTTATATGGTAAATAAAATAAGTAATAAGGGGTGAATTGCGTGGAAACAGTTATAAACGGTTTAAAAATAAATTATATTGATGAAGGCGCAGGTGACCCCGTTTTGTTTTTGCACGGTTGGGGGTCCAGCATTTTGCCTTTTACCAATTTAATTAACACCCTAAAGCCCACCCACCGCGTTGTTGCGCTTGATTTTCCCGGTTGCGGACAAAGCGAAACAATGAAAACCCCTTGGACCATTGATGATTATTGTAATTTTGTTTTAGAGTTTATTAAAAAACTTGATTTAAATAACCCAACGCTAATAGGCCATTCACACGGCGGCAGGGTAATTTTAAAACTGCTTGGCGAAAAAATGCTTAACCCCAAAAAGGTGGTACTGTTAGATTCAGCAGGGCTTATTCCCCAAAAAAGTGTTAAGCAAAAAATAAGGGCAAAATCTTTTAAGGCAATTAAAAAGGTTTTAAGTTTGCCCATGTTTAATAATAACCGCGAAGAATTGCTTAATAAAGCGCGAAAACGCTATGGCAGTGCCGATTATAATGCTGCGCCCGAAGTTTTGCGTAAAACTTTGGTAAATGTTGTAAATGTTGATTTACGGCATTTGCTTGGAAATATTAAAAGTTCGGTGTTACTAATCTGGGGCGAAAAAGACACCGCCACACCGCTTGCTGACGCCAAAATAATTGAAGCGGGTATAAAAGGCAGCGGACTTTGTGTTATAAAAGACGGCGGTCATTTTGCCTTTTTAGATAACCCTTATCAAGCTTCGGCAATTTTAAAAAGTTTTTTAGGTTAGGTACAAAAAATGTTAGTAAAACTTTTACAAACAGTATTAAACAAAGAATTTTTGTTTGCGTTTTGCACTTTTTGTTTGGCTTTCTCAGGTGTTTTTACTTCACTTAGGCAAACACAAATGTTTCAGCAAAATTCGTATTTCCCCGCAAGGTATTTTCCGTGGCTAAAGCAAAACGAAACCAAAAGAATTATTGCAAAAATAATTGTTTTTGTTTTGTTTTCGCTTTTTAATCTTAAAAATCACTTGGTTTTGCTTGTGTTTAGTTTAATATCGGCTGTTTTTATGGTATATAGTGTTATAAACGGTATACTTTTGCAAAAAAAATCGGTAATAAAACTTAAATTCACATCCCGTATTAAAAGAATGTATTTTGCGGCTGCGGTTTTGTTTTTGGGTATTTTGGCTTTGCAAATTTTTGTGGCAAAGGGCGAATATTATTGGTTTTTAAGTTTGGCATTTTTGCTTTCGCTGTTCCCGTATATAACCGTAATAGTTTTGTGGGCGGTAATGCTTCCGTTTGAAAAATGCATTACCAAATATTATATAAACGATGCTAAAAAGATTTTAAAAAGTTTTGAAAATAAACTAACGGTTGTTGGTATAACGGGTTCATACGGTAAAACAGGCGTAAAGAATATTCTTTATAAAATGCTGTCTAGAAAATTTAACACTGCAGTAACACCTCTTAACTATAACACCCCAATGGGCGTGGTAAGAACGGTAAGGGAACATTTGCCACGGCAAACTGAAGTGTTTATTTGCGAAATGGGTGCTAAAAAAACGGGTGATATTAAAGAACTTTGCGATTTAGTTCACCCCGATTATGCTATTATAACTTCGGTTGGCCCACAGCACCTTGATACCTTTAAAGATATTCGTAATGTAACCAACACAAAGTTTGAACTTTACGACAGCGTTAAACAAAAGGGCGGTAAAACCTTTGCCAATGCCGATAACGAATATATTAAAAACCGCTTTATTATGAGCGATTTCATTTGTTACGGCACTAATAACGAATTTAAATATTACGCCGATAATATTGAATACAAAGAGCGCAGTGTAACTTTTAATTTGCATTTAGACAGCGAAGAAATTACCGTTACAAGCCGACTGCTTGGCAGTCACAATATAACAAATATTGTGGGCGCGGCGGCTTTGGCTTATAATATGGGTGTAAGTAAAGAAAGTATTGCAGTTGCGGTTTCGCGTATAGCACCGGTAGAGCATCGTTTAGAACTTAAAAAATATATAAACGGCGCAACGCTTATTGACGATGCTTATAACGCTAACCCCGTTGGCAGTATTGAAGCGTGTAAAGTGCTTAGCCGTTTTAGCGGTAAAAAGCGCATAATTGTAACCCCCGGCCTTGTTGAACTTGGTGAAAAGGAATACGAATGTAATTTTAATTTGGGGGCGCAGGCGGCAGAAAGCGCCGATATTGTAATTTTTGTGGGCGAAAACCGCAGTAAACCGCTGGTTGATGGTTTAAAAACTACCAATTTTAATATGGAAAATTTATATATTGCGAAATCTTTTGCTCATGCCAGTGAAATTTTTGCGCCAATGTGTAATAAGGATACCGTTATTCTTTTTGAAAACGATTTACCCGATAACTATTTGAATTAAGGTGATAATTATGAAAACAACAGTTGCATTTTTCTTTGGTTGCCGCAGTGTTGAACACGAAGTTTCAATTATTTCGGCAGTACAGGCAATGAACAGCGTAAACCGCGAAAAGTATGACATTATACCCGTTTATGTTGCTAAAAACGGCGAAATGTACAGCGGTGAAAAACTTTTTGATATTGCAAATTATAAAGATATTCCCGCGCTTTTAAAGGGGTCAAAAAAGGTTAATTTTGAGTCCCAAAACGGTGCGGTTTATATGGTAAGCGGCGGGGCGTTTTCTAAAAAGAGCACGCCTATTGACGTTGCTTTCCCCGTTGTTCACGGCACAAACTGTGAAGACGGCTCAATTCAGGGCTACTTTGAATTTTTGGGCTTGCCTTATGTTGGCTGCGACGTGTTATCCAGTGCCGTTGGTATGGATAAAGTTGTGTTTAAAGATGTACTTAAAAGACAGGGCTTAGCCGTTTTAGACTGTTACACTTTCTACGCAAGGGAATTTGCTTTAAACGGTGACGAAGTTTGCCAAAACTGTATAGAAAAGGTAGGGCTTCCCCTTATTGTTAAACCCGTAAACCTTGGCTCAAGCGTTGGTATCAGCAAGGTAAACACAAAAGAAGAACTTTACGATGCTTTGAATTTGGCATCAAGTTTTGCCGATAAAATTTTGGTTGAAAAGGCAATAACTTCGCTTCGCGAAATTAACTGTTCTGTGCTGGGTGACAGCGAAGAATGTTTTGCTTCGGTTTGCGAAGAACCCTTTATGAACGATGAAATTCTTTCTTATGAAGATAAATATTTAAGCGGCGGTAAAAACAAAACGGGCGGCAGTAAAGGTATGGCTTCGCTTTCACGCAAGGTTCCCGCCGATTTAACCGAAGAAGAAAGCCAACATATAAGAAATTTTGCCTGTGACATATTTAAAGCGCTTGGCTGTAGCGGTGTTGTTAGAATTGACTTTATGATAGATAAAGACACAAACACCGTTTACGCTAACGAAATCAATACCATACCCGGCTCACTTGCGTTTTATTTGTGGGAAGCAACAGGAACACCTTATACCGAACTGCTTGATAAAATGATTTCACTTGCCTTTAAACGCGACCGCGCAAGAAAAGAATTAACCTTTACAATAGATACAAACATATTATCAAGCGTTAATTTAAAAGGCGCAAAGGGCAATAAGGGCTCTAAAATATAAAAAGCAAACACCCAAGTAACACTTACTTGGGTGTTTTTATATTGTTTCCCTTTTTTTCTTGGTAATAAAGAAGTGCCTTATACATAAATTCAGGCGTAACACTAAAGTGTTCGCTTAAAGAAACCAAATCATCGTTTCCTGTTTTAATTATAACATCGGTAAGTTCCTTAAAAGGAACAAGTTTTTTAATTGCCCAAATTTCTGCCCGTCTCTCATTTTTGCCCCTTGTATTCTTATCATCATTTTGTGAATATAAAGAAGCGGTTTGGCAATGCCCAAGTTCGTGGGCCAAACAAACGCGTTCACCCGAAGGCGAACAAAGAACGGCAGTATCTATGGCAACAAAATAATTTTCGCCAAGTTTAACGGTTACCGCTTGTGTTTGGGGCAAAGGGTGCCCTTCAACCGTAATACCGTTTTGTTCGGCAAGTTCATAAAGTTTATCTGTTTGCATTTTGCCTATCCTTAATATACATTGCGTAGCGTTTAACTTCGTTCCACATTTCTTCGGTCACTTCGCCGTCACCGCCAAAAAGGGCAAATTTAAGTTCTTCTTCGGCGGTTTTTTGTTTGCCGTTCATTAAATAATCAACACTAACCGAAAAATATTCGGCAATTTTAAAAAGTACAGACGCTGAAAGTGATTTAACCCTGCCTTTTTTAAAGTCAGAAAGAGTTGCCCTTGGTATAGCACAGTCACGGCAAACGTCGGTTACCGTAAGGTTTGATTTTTTGCATAAACTTTCTATTCTTTCATATAATTTTTCCAAATTTCCATCCCCATTTCTAAAAAATACGAAAAATCGTAATAAAGGACTTGACAATTACGAAATCACACAATATAATGATAGTGTCATTACGAAAAAGCGTAATTGTTCGCCCCACAATTACAGGATATCATATTTTTTCGTTAATGTCAAGAATTTAAAAAACGGAGGAATAAAATTGTACTATTGCAAAAATTGCCGAAAAGAATTTTTTTATGCCAGGGTTTATAACCAGTGGCAAGGGGCAGAAAACTGGGGATATGAAAGGTTTTTACTGTGCCCATTTTGTAACAGTACCGACTTTTTTGAAAAAAGGGGAGAATATTGTTCCTATTGCGGAATGCCGTTAAAGTTGCCGGGAAGAAAATACTGTTCGGTTTCTTGCCAAAAAAACGGCGAAAGACTTTACGAAAAAGAACAAGAAAGAAAGGAAAAAAGAAAAACAGATGGTTTAATTACGTCAATTATCGAAGTGGAAGATTATAACAGAAGAACGGGAAACCGTTTAAGTTACGGCCAATATTTTGCTTTAAAAGGGGTTGGCGCAATTTGAGTTCTGTTTACGAAGAAAAGCGCGATTATTTAAGCCGTTACCTTGTGTTACAGGCAAAAATAAACCGACTTAAAGAGCAAAGTTTAATAAACGCCGAAAACCGCGAAGTATATAATAAAGAAATACATAAAGCAAGAACCGTTCGCGACAGCATAGAACAGGGAATAATGAATATGAGCAATGAAATTGAAAGCGAAATTTTGGCTCAAAAATACCTGCTTGGCAAAACGCTTGAAGAAACTGCCGACATTCTTAATTACAGTAAAAGGCAAATTGAACGGCTTCATATTAAAGCATTGGAACATATAACCATAACTACATAAAAAAAGCACCCAAGTGAATTTCACTTGGGTGTCTTTTAAGCAAGTACAAAAATTAAAATCAGAATTTAAAGTTTATCTATGTGTATATAGCAGCTTATATTTTTACGGAAATTCGTAATTAGCTATTGACAATTACGAAAAACCGCAATATAATAGTTAAGGATAGTCACAAAAATAAAAGGAGGTTTGCCGAATGGATAGGGTAATACTGCATTGTGACCTTAACAATTTTTTTGCGTCGGTAAGTCTTCTTTATAACCAAACGCTAATAGATTTTCCTGTTGCCGTTGCAGGCAGCAAAGAAAACAGGCACGGTATAATACTTGCTAAAAACGAAATTGCAAAAAAATACGGTGTAAAAACGGCAGAGCCCGTTTGGCAGGCAAAAAACAAATGCCCCGAACTTTGCCTTCTTCCGCCAATTTACGAAAAGTACCAAGAATTTTCGCGTTTGGCAAAAGAAATTTATTATAGGTATACCGATATTGTAGAGCCGTTTGGAATTGATGAATGTTGGTTAGACGTAACCCACAGTTCCTTTTTGTTTGGCGACGGCAAGACTATTGCCGAAAGAATAAGACGCGAAATAAAAGAAGAACTTGGCATAACGGCGTCGGTTGGCGTTAGTTTTAACAAGGTGTTTGCAAAACTTGGGTCCGATTTAAAAAAACCCGACGCCGTAAGCGAAATAACCAAAGAAAATTTTAAAGAAGTTGTTTGGCCATTGCCCGTTACCGATATGCTTTTTGTGGGTAAAAACACGGCAAAACGGCTTAATGAACTTGGAATTTATAAAATTGGCGATATTGCCGATTGCCCAAAAGAAACCTTAAAACACGCCTTTGGCAAACACGGTGAACAGTTGTACCTTTGTGCAAACGGGCTTGACACCACACCGCTTGTAAGCGAAACGACGGCGCCGCTTCCCAAAAGTATTGGCAAAAGTGAAACAGGGAAGTACGATTTAAAAACCGAAACTGATGTGTGGAACGCCCTTTTAAGTTACAGCGAAGAAATATCAGAAGAACTGCGAAAAAAAGAACTTTATGCCACGGGTATTCAGTTAATAACCCGAACACCCGATTTAATTAGTAAAGAGTTTTCGCAAAAATTAGACACCCCAACAAACGTTGGGCTAATAATTGCCAAAGCAGGAATGGAACTGTTTAAAAATAACAAGGTTTTGCCCTTAAGAAGTGTTGGAATAAGGGTAATAAACTTAAAAAAAGACTGTGGTTTTGTGCAACAAAATTTGTTTGGCGAAAATGAAGCCGAAAAACAAAACGAAATTGAAAACGAAATGGACGAAATAAACAAAAAATTCGGTAAAAACAGTATAAAAAGAGCCAGCGTAATGCTGCATAAAAACAACAAAAATAAAGGTTAAAAGCGCCTCTTTTTAATATTTATTTCATTATATCTATTTGATATAATCAAATTAACAAAAAGGGCTATTTTACTTAAAAACGAAAAGGTGTATGGGAAAAGAGACCTACTCTAAAGGACAGAAAAAAGGATGTGTAGAAATTCTACACATCCTTTTAGTTTGTCTTATACCGGAACAAGCAGGGAACTTGTATATCAACTTCCTCTTGTTAGGAGAACCTAAAACCCTTTACCCATCTCAGAAGAAGTGATATTGTGAGACAAGTCTCACAGTGATATTTTTGATAAATCAAAAGTGATATTGAAACCTTGCGGTTTCAGTGGTATTTTATTCGCCTATAAACTGCCGCAGGCAATATCACTCGGCGGTAGCCGAATATAACTGCGTAGCAATATAACTCGCCGAACGGGGTCCCCACAAAACCGCGGCTTTTGTGGGGTGAAAAGGCGAATAAAACTGGCGTTGTGTCCTTACGGATACAACACCAACTATACATCTTTTTTATTTATATATTTACTTTTAAATAAATTTAGGGTAAAATAATATAGATTAGATATTTGGAGGAAGAAAATGGCAAAAGATAAAATTGTTGTAAAAGGTGCAAGATGCCATAATTTAAAAAACATTGATTTAACCATACCCAGAGATAAAATGGTTGTTTTTACAGGCCTTTCGGGTTCGGGTAAATCAAGTCTCGCCTTTGACACCATTTATGCCGAGGGACAACGCCGTTATGTTGAGTCCCTGTCTTCTTATGCCCGTATGTTTTTAGGCCAGGTAGACAAGCCCGATGTTGATATGATAGAGGGACTTTCTCCCGCCATTTCAATAGACCAAAAAACCACCTCTAAAAACCCGCGTTCAACGGTTGGTACTGTAACCGAAATTTACGATTATTTGCGCCTTTTATACGCAAGGGTGGGCGTGGCGCACTGCCCAATTTGTAAAAAAGAAATTTCGGTGCAAACAACCGACCAAATCGTTTCTAAAATTTTAAAATTACCTGACGGCACCAAAATTCAGGTTTTGGCGCCGGTTGTGCGCGGAAGAAAAGGTATGCACGAAAAAGAATTGGCTTCGGCGCAAAAATCGGGTTTTGTGCGCGCCAGAATTGACGGCAACCTTTACGAACTAAGCGAAGAAATTAAGTTAGATAAAAATATTAAGCACAAAATTGAAATTGTAGTAGACAGAATTGTAATAAACGAAACTGTTAAAAGCCGTTTAACCGACAGCGTTGAAACGGCACTAAAACTTGCCGGCGGTATTTTAATTATTGATGTCATTGGCGGTGAAGAACTTCATTTTTCGCAAAACTATGCCTGTGAAGAACACGGCATTAGTTTGCCCGAACTTACCCCAACGCTGTTTTCCTTTAATAACCCCCTTGGCGCTTGCCCTGTTTGTAGCGGTATTGGTAAATTTTTAAAGGTGAATCCCAACCTTATTATTGAAGACCCGTCACTTCCTTTTTATAAAGCATTTAGGGCATCGGGTTGGAACTGCAACGAAAAAGGTGCATTTAGCAGGGGCGCCATTGCCCATATGTATTTTGAAGGCGTGGCAAACTATATGGGCTTTAATATGGAAACGCCCTACGAAGAACTTACCGAAGAACAAAGAAATATGGTTTTATACGGCACAAACGGTGTAAAAATACCCCTTAATAAACTTTCCGAATGGGGCGGCGGTGTATATAATTCCGCTTTTGAGGGAGTTATAGGAAACCTTGAACGCCGTTATAATGAAACCGAAAGCGATTACACCAAACGCGAAATAGAAGGTTATATGTTTGAAAGCGTTTGTCGTAAATGCGGCGGTGCGCGGCTTAAACCCGAAGCATTGGCGGTAACGGTTGGCGGTAAAAGTATTCACGAATTTTGCGAAATGACGGTATCAAACGCTTGCGAATTTGTTAAAACACTTGAATTTACGGGCGGAAACAAACAAATTGCTACACCCATTTTAAAAGAAATTGGCGAACGACTTTCGTTTTTAAACGAAGTTGGGCTTAATTACCTAACCCTTTCGCGTTCGGCAAGTTCGCTTTCGGGCGGTGAAGCACAGCGTATTCGCCTTGCTACCCAAATTGGCTCTTATTTAACCGGCGTACTTTATGTTTTAGACGAGCCAAGCATTGGTTTGCATCAGCGCGATAACCAAAAACTTATAAACGCGCTTAAGGAACTGCGCGATTTAGGCAATACCTTAATTGTGGTTGAGCACGACGAAGAAACAATGTTTGCGGCAGATTATATTGTTGATATTGGCCCGGGCGCAGGTGTTCACGGCGGCGAACTTGTTTTTTCGGGAACTATAAACGAACTTAAAAACTGCCAAAATTCTGTTACGGCAGATTACCTTTTTGGTAAAAAGAAAATTCCCGTACCAAAAGACAGAAGAAAGGGTAACGGCAACTTCTTAACCGTAAAAGGCGCGGCTGAAAACAATTTAAAAAATGTAAATGTAAAAATTCCGCTGGGCAGTTTTGTTTGTGTTACAGGTGTTAGCGGTTCGGGTAAATCAAGTCTTGTAAACGAAGTAATTTATAAATATCTTGCCAATAAACTAAACCGCGCAAGAACGGTTTGGGGCAGTTTTAAAAGTATAGACGGTATAGAAAATCTTGATAAGGTTATAGATATTAACCAGTCGCCCATTGGCAGAATGCCGTCTTCAAACCCTGCGACCTACACAGGCGTGTTTAACGATATACGCGAACTTTTTGCCGCAACAAAAGACGCCAAAATGCGCGGTTATAAACCTGGCAGATTTTCGTTTAATGTGCGAGGCGGCAGGTGTGAACATTGCGAAGGCGATGGTATTTTAAAAATTGAAATGCAGTTTTTGCCCGATGTTTATGTGCCTTGCGAAGTTTGCGGCGGCAGCCGTTACAACGAGGAAACACTGGCTGTTCGTTACAAGGGTAAAAACATTGCCGAAGTGCTTGATATGACGGTTGAAGAAGCAATGTATTTCTTTGAAAGTATACCAAAAATTCACCGCAAAATAAAAACCCTTTACGAAGTTGGGCTTGGCTATGTAAAACTTGGCCAAAGCGCAACAACGCTTTCGGGCGGCGAAGCCCAAAGGGTTAAACTTGCAACCGAACTTTCAAAACGAAGCACAGGTAAAACGGTTTATATTTTAGACGAGCCCACAACAGGTCTTCACGCAGCCGATGTTCACCGCTTAATTGAAGTGCTGAATAGACTTGTGGAAGCGGGTAACACCGTAATTGTTATTGAACATAACCTTGATGTTATAAAAACCGCCGATTATATAATTGATTTAGGTCCCGAAGGGGGTTCTGGCGGCGGAACGGTTGTGGCGGTTGGTACGCCCGAACAAATTGCTAACTGTAAAAATTCATTTACAGGTGAATTTCTTAAAAAAGTGCTGTAAATTCACACTTTTTTAACAAAAATATATTAAGATTACTAAGAGGTGAATTGGGTGTTTGGCTATATAAAGGCAAGTAAGGGCGAACTTAAGGTAAAAGAATACGAAATGTATAAAGCCGTTTACTGTTCGCTTTGCCGTACTCTTGGCAAAGAATACGGCTTTTTCACCCGTTTTACCCTAAGTTACGATTTTACTTTTCTTGCCCTTTTGCAACTTTCCCTTAATGAAAAAAGCGGTACGCTTTGCAGAAAAGCGTGTGTTTGCAACCCGTTAAAGCGGTGCAATTATTTGCTAAGTGATAAAGGGTATTCATTATCAAGCGCGGCGGCAGTAATTTTGCTTTACTACAAACTGTGCGATGATATTAGCGATGAAAAGGGAATTAAAAAACTGCTTAGCAAGTTTTTAAAACTTTTTTTTAAAGGGGCATACAAAAAGGCGGTAAAAAATTACCCTCAAATAAATACTTTTGCTAAAGAGTTTATAACAGAACAAGCAAAAGCCGAAAAACAAGAGAATACCACGCTTGATATTTGCGCTTTACCCACACAACAGTTACTGGGGAATATTTTTTCACTTTGCGCAAAAAACGAAGCAGAAAAACGCACACTTTCTTATTTGGGCAGTTTAATGGGTCGGTATATTTATTTAATGGATGCCGCATGTGACTGTGAAGAAGACGCAAAAAAAGGCAGGTTTAACCCGCTTGGCAAACTTTCAAAGCAACAGGTAATTGAAAGAATTACACCACAAATTTACATTATAATTGACCAAGCAATAAAAGCGTTTAACCTTATTGAATTTAAAAGGTATAAAGATATTTTGGGAAACATTATTTATGTTGGTCTTGAAGATACAATGAAAAAGGAGTTACTTAAATGAAAGATGCTTATTCGGTTCTTGGCGTAAGCCATGATGCCAGTGACGAAGAAATTAAAAAGGCATACCGCGAACTTGCAAGAAAATATCATCCCGACAGTTATCAGGATAATCCGCTTTCTGACCTTGCTGCCGAAAAAATGAAAGAAATTAACGAAGCATACGATGAAATTATGAATTCGCGCCGTAATCAAGGGTCTACAGGCGGCGGTTACACAAACGGCGGTTTTGCTGATATTAGGGAAATTATTAACAGGGGCGAACTTGACAAAGCACAAATTTTGCTTGACGGTGTACCTGTTAATAAGCGAAACGCCGAATGGTATTTTTTAAGCGGTACGGTGCAGTATAAACGCGGTTATTTTGATTCGGCATACACAAGTTTTGCCACCGCCGCCAGAATGGAGCCCGGTAACCCTGAATACGCCGAAGCATTTAGGCGAATTTCGGCTCAGGGCAGGTCACGCAACTATAACCCATACAGAAGCAGTCCCAATATGGGCGGAAACGACGCGTGTGACTGCTGTTCTTCCTTAATTTGTGCCGACTGTTGTTGCGAAATGATGGGCGGCGACCTTATTAGGTGCTGTTAATGAAAAAAACAAAGAAAATAACCTTGTGCGCCACCTTTGCGGCGCTTATAACGGTTTTAATGCTAACGGCATATTTTCCGTATTTAACCTATGCCGTTCCCGCGCTTTCGGGCGCGCTTACCATAATTCCGCTTGTAGAACTTGGCAAAAAATACGGCTTTGCCACATTTTTGACATCAATTTTGCCTGTTTTACTGTTTTGCGAAACCGAAGCAAAACTTATGTACTTATGCCTTTTTGGGTGGTATCCCGTTTTAAAGGCAGTTTTTGAAAATTTAAAATCAAGGGTGGCAGAATATTTATTAAAATTCCTTGTTTTTAACTGTTCGCTACTGCTTGTTTACGGCGGTTTTTCAAAACTTTTTGGACTTAATTTGTTAGAAGGCAAAACAGGAATTTATATTGCGGTAGTTGGCTTGGTTTTGGGCAATTTTGCTTTTTTGCTTTACGATATTTGCTTAAGCCGTTTGGCAGTTTTTTACCTTTACAGGTTAAGAAAATTATTTGCAAAATTTTTTAATTAGTTTGGGGAATTAAAATGAAAGTTGTTGTAGTTGGCGGTGGTGCCGCAGGGTTAATGGCAGCAATAACTGCTGCTAAAAACAATAACGATGTAATTCTTGTTGAAAAGAATGAAAAATGCGCCCGCAAGGTTATGATTACAGGTAAGGGACGATGCAACGTTACAAATAATTGCGATAAAGAAACACTTATTAAAAATACTTTGCGCAACCCCAAATTTTTGTATTCCGCATTTAATGCCTTTGATTCAAGTAATACAATGGAATTTTTTGAAAACCAAGGTGTAGCACTTAAAACCGAACGCGGAAACCGCGTTTTTCCCGTTAGTGACAAAGCCAGCGACATTGTAGACGCTTTGGTTAAAGCCGCCAAAAAAAACGGCGTAAAAATTATAAACGATACTGTTTTAAAAATTATTAAAGAAAACGAAAAAATAAAATCGGTTTTGCTTAAAAACGGTGGCGAAATTCTTTGCAATAAATGTATAATAGCCACAGGCGGAGCGTCGTATTCGGGCACCGGCTCAACGGGTGACGGCTACCGCTTTGCTAAAGAACTTGGCCACACTGTAAATGAATTATCGGGGTCATTAGTGCCCCTTAAAATACGCGAGGGCTTTGCACAAAAAATGATGGGGCTTTCACTAAAAAATGTTAAATTAACAGTATACTGTGTTGGCGAAAAGAAACCTGTTTTTTGCGAACAAGGTGAAATGCTGTTTACACATTTTGGTATTTCGGGTCCCCTTGTGTTAAGCGCGTCGGCGCATATTGATACTGCTAAAAAAGAGTATTACTGTTTGCTTGATATGAAACCCGCGCTTGATATTAACACTTTAGACAGCAGAATTTTAAGGGATTTTGCAAAAAATGCAAACAAAGATTTTGCTAATAGTTTGGGCGAACTTTTACCCGCTAAAATGATACCAACAGTGGTAAAATTAAGCGGAATTGACGGCACAACAAAGGTAAACCAAATTACAAAAGAGGGGCGCGCTAACCTTTGCGCTTTAATAAAAGGTATAAAAATGCACATAATCGGCACCCGACCTGTTGAAGAAGCAATTGTAACAAGGGGCGGGGTAAGTGTAAAAGAAATAAATTCCGCCACAATGGAATCAAAACTTGTTAAAGGTTTATATTTTGCGGGTGAAGTTATTGATGTTGATGCTTACACAGGCGGTTTTAATTTGCAAATTGCATTTTCAACCGGCTATTTGGCAGGAAGTAATATATAAGGTGGTAAAATTATGGAAAACAAAGGAATTTCGGTAGCAATAGACGGCCCTGCAGGTGCAGGTAAAAGCACTTTGGCAAAGGCGGTTGCAAAAGAACTTGGCTTTATTTATGTTGATACAGGCGCGCTTTACCGCGCTATTGGTCTTTACTTTATAAGAAAGGGTTTTAAACCCGAAAGTTTAGAAGATTTAACACCTTATTTAAATGATATTAAGGTTGAACTTAAATTTATAAACGGCACGCAACTTGTGCTCCTTTGCGGTGAAGATGTGTCTACACAAATTAGAACTCCCGAAGCATCTATGATGGCTTCTGCCGTTTCGGCTAAAAAGGAAGTAAGGGCGTTTTTACTTAATATGCAACGCGATATTGCAAAAGAAAATAATGTTGTTATGGATGGCAGGGATATTGGCACGGTTGTATTGCCAAATGCCACAGTTAAAATCTTTTTAACCGCCGACTGTGAAGAAAGAGCAAAACGCAGATATATTGAACTTAAAGAAAAGGGCATAAACGAAAGTTACGAAGCGGTTTTACAAGATATGAAAACGCGCGATTATAACGATTCCCACCGCGAAATTGCACCTTTAAAACCCGCACCTGATAGCGTTATTGCCGATACAACAAGCAAAAATTTAGAAGAATCTAAACAACTTTTATTGGATATTATAAAGGAGAAAATTTAATGTCCGCTTTTTATAAATTTGTAAGGGCGGTAATAACACCGCTTGCCTATTTGTTTTTTAACATAAAAAAATACGGAATAGAAAACATACCCAAAGACGGTTCATTGGTGCTTTGTTGTAACCACACTTCAATGACCGATATTTGGCTTTTAATTGCCCTTTGCCCACGGCAAATTTGCTTTATGGCAAAAAAAGAACTTTTTTCTATTCCTGTTTTAAAAACCATTTTCAGTAAAATGGGCGCTTTTCCGGTTGACCGCAAAAGTTCCGATAAAACGGCGCTTTTAAAGGCGCAGGAAATTTGCAAAAACGGCGGTGTTTTGGGCATTTTTCCCGAAGGCACCCGTACCGTTAGCGGTGCGCCCAAAAAGGCAAAACCGGGCGCCGCGCTTATTGCTTTGCAAACAAACACAAAAATTTTGCCGGTTTCGGTTTATAGGGGCAATAAACCCGTAAGGCCTTTCCAAAAAGCCACAGTTCGCTTTGGTGAAATTATTGAAAACAAGGGCGAAACCGAAAAGGCTGCAAGGGAAGATATTAAGCAATACACCGAACTTATAACTAAAAATATTACACAACTTTGGGAGAAAAAACATTGAAAATAACTTTGGCAAAAACTGCGGGTTTCTGCTTTGGGGTAGACCGCGCCGTTAATATGGTAACCTCACTTGCCGAAAAAGGCGAAAAGGTTTGTACGCTCGGGCCCATTATACATAACAAGCAAATGGTGGAAACGTTAGAAAAAATGGGTGTTCGCGAAGTGGCTTCGGTAGATGAAGCAAACCAAACTGAAACACTTGTAATACGTTCCCACGGCGTACCCAAAAGCGTAATGGAAAAAGCGCAGAAAAAATGCGAAAACGTGGTAGATGCAACCTGCCCGTTTGTTGCAAAAATTCACAGAATAGTTGGGGAAGATAACACCCCCGTTTTAATTGCGGGTGACGAAAAACACGAAGAGGTTATTGGCATAAGAGGACACTGTTTGGGCTATTCCCGTGTGTTTAAAAATGCCGAAGAACTGCGTGAAATACTAAAAAATGACGAAAATTTTACTAAAAAACCCTTTAAAGTGGTCAGTCAAACGACATTTAACGCAAAAATTTTTAAAGAATGTAATATTTTTTTAAAAAATAACTATACAAACGCGTTTGTTTTTGATACAATATGTAATGCGACTGCAATGAGACAGCAAGAGGCGGCTGAACTGTCTAAACTGTGCGACACAATGGTTGTTGTGGGCGGCAGACACAGTTCAAACACCACAAAACTTTTTGACGTATGCCTTGCTAACTGTAACCGTGTTTTCTTTGTTGAAACGGCGGCAGAATTAACAAACGATATGTTCAAAAACAGTTGTCACGTTGGGGTCGTTGCAGGGGCGTCGACACCGGCGCGTATAATTAAGGAGGTTATTAAAACCATGTCGGAAAACAATCAAAACATTGAACAACTCGAAGAAGTTGCTCAAAAAAGCTTCGAAGAAATGACAGACGAGGAAGCATTTGAAGCATCTTTAAACGAACTTAACGGTAATCAAAAGGTTAAGGGCGTTGTTCTTGCAGTAAGCGAGAACGAAGTACAACTTGATATTGGAAGAGGTCTTGCAGGTTACCTAACCAAAGAAGAATATTCTTCTGATGATAACGTTGACTTGGTTAAAGATGTTAAGGTCGGAGATGTACTTGACCTGATTATTATGCGTACAAACGACCAGGAAGGAATAGTAATGCTTTCAAAGCGTCGCTTCGATGCGATTGCCGGCTGGGATAAAATCGTTAGCGCAAAAGAAGAAAACACTATTCTTGAAGGAACAGTTAAAGACGTTATTAAGGGCGGCGTAGTGGTATATACACAAGGTGTTCGCGTGTTTATCCCCGCTTCTCAGGCAACTCTTTACAAAAGCGATTCTTTGGAAGAATTAAAAGGTCAAACTGTTCGTTTCCGCATTATTGAAATCGGCCGCGGCAGAAAAGCAGTTGGTTCTATTCGCAACGTACTTCGCGAAGAAAAGAAAGCTGCAAGCGCTGCTATTTGGGAAAACATTGCAGTTGGCGATAAATTTACAGGTACCGTAAAATCACTTACCGCATACGGCGCATTTGTTGATATCGGCGGTGTTGACGGAATGGTTCACGTTTCTGAACTTTCCTGGCAACGCATTAAAAACCCGTCGGAAGTTGTGTTGGTTGGCGATACAGTTGAAGTTTACGTTAAAGCCATTGATACCGAAAAGAAGAAAATTTCTTTGGGTTACAAAAAAGAAGAAGAAAACCCGTGGGTTATTTTCCAAAACAACTATGCAGTTGGCGACGTAATTAAGGTTACCATTGTTAGCATGACTACTTACGGCGCATTTGCAAGAATTATCCCCGGCATTGACGGTCTTATTCACATTTCGCAAATTGCAAACAAACACGTTGCAAAACCGCAGGATGAACTTACCGTTGGTCAGGAAGTTGAAGCAAAAATCACCGCAGTTGATTTAGAGAAAAAACGAGTTAGTCTTTCTATCCGCGCACTTCTTCCCGAAGAAACAGTAGAAGAAACTACTGAAGAAACAACCGAAGAAGCACCGGCAGAAGAAACTGCAGAATAATTAAAACCAAAGCCCGACAACAGTCGGGCTTTTTTGTTGCCAAAATCCAATAAATGTGTTAATATAATATTAGAAAACAAGAAAGGTAATCAAGGGCCAACTGTAATACAATAGAACCGTCCCCTTGTGTTAGTAAATTGATCATTCATTGATAAAGTAGTTTGGTTTACAGTTGAATTCAGCGTAGCTAAATTAGCCATTGATGTTTCAAAATTTAGAGTTTGCATTTTTGTAACTCCTTTCTATTATAAAAATATATTGGGTGATTATATGAAAAAAGTTTTTAATTGGTTAGGGTTTTTAATATGTTTTGTGTATTTAATTGTTGAGATATTTTTTGCAGTATTATCATATCAAATGGCTTTTTCTGGATATACTGTTGAACAACTGGAGTATCCTGTGACAGCTACAATACTCCTTTTTTTGTTAATGTTTTTTTTATTCCCCATATTTTGGAATAAAACCTATAAATTTGTGTTACCTATGCAGCAGAATAATGCGGTTTTAATAAATAAAGAACAAAGAGTATTAACAAAATATGCACGTGGGCTATTATTTACTAAAGAGATTTATATGCTGACATTTCAGTGTGTTGATGGTAGCAGAAAGACTTTCTGTATAGAATCAAAAAAGAATCCAACTCTATTTTATTCCGTTCTTTATGAGCAGGGCATCTTGCGATTTAAAGAGCAAGGGAAACATCTATATTTTGTTAGCTTTACACCAGATAGCACAGGAAAAACGTTAAGTTAGAATAAAGGTGACAAGAGAACCGTCACCTTGTTTCTTATAATAGAGTTCATTAGTAAGATTAATTCTTACATAAAATATAATAATGGAGTGTTTTTTATGGGTTTATTCAAAAAAAATAACAATGTCGATTCAGTAAAAGGTTATCAGACAGTGTATTTAGGAGGGCATCCTGACAATCCTAAGAAAGTTGCCGGAATAGTAGATTTGCAATTATTAGAAAATTGTTTTTTAGTTAAGCATCGTGTTGCGGAAAAGTATTTAAAGACATTTGAAATACCTTATAGAGCGGTTACCGATTTCGCAATTGTAGATAGAACTTTGTCAACTGCAAATGTTATTTTGGGCGGTAAAGATGCTTATAAATTGCAACAAGCCAATAATATTCATATCACTTATGAAGATATGAACAACAATTTACTTACCGTAAGATTTGAAATGATTTCTGGTGTTACAGTAACTGGTCAAGCTAAGGTTTGCCTGGAAATGTTGGACTATTTAAAAACAAATGGAATTTATTCTCAGTTCAATATTTCAAACAGTAATTCCGACAATACAAATAATGATATAATAGATCAAATTGAGAAGTTGTCAAAATTAAAAGATGACGGTATTTTGACAGAAGAGGAATTCCTTTCTAAAAAGGCTCAACTTTTAGAAAAGTTAGGATAATTTGAAAGACAGGGAACGGTTCTGTGTCTTGA
>JAZOOT010000023.1:0-14129 GCA_045655165.1 Acutalibacteraceae bacterium | reverse complement strand
TAATGAAAATATTGATAATGAATTAAAGATAGCTTGTATTAGCCGTAACGCTGAAACTTTCATTGAGGTAATTAACAATTCCCCAACAAAAGAAGATGTAGACTTTATAATTAAGTGCATGGAAATGGTTCCTTTAAAGGAATTAGCCAAACCTATGAGAGAAAATTTATTGAACAATAATGAATTATATAGTAATAGATTAATGAACATAATTTCTTTTATGGAAGTTAGCGGCGTACAATCCGATTCTTCAAGATTTGATAGAGTTCCTACTTCTAACTGGATAAAATAAAATCTTATAAAAAAATATCCCTTTGCGAAAGCAAAGGGATATTTTTTTATTTTACATAACTTGAACTGCCTGCATCGGCTAAAAGTTTTGCCTTAACTTTATAGTAACTTCCGTTTTCGGAATAAAGTGTAAATTCAAGTTCGGTTTCGGGCGGGGTTGATTCAATTATATTAAGAATAACATCATCATTAGTTACTTCTTGGCCGTTTACGTCTGTTATAACGTCGCCTACCTTCACCTTACCGTAAAGACCGCTTGTTTGGTCAACTTCGGCTATCATAATGCCTGTTACCGCAAAATTATTTATATCTTTGGTAATGGCATCAATTTCCTTGTAAGTTATGCCAAGGCGAGAACGGTTATTAACGTAGCCGTTTTTAATTAGCGATTCAACAATGCCTTTTGCAACGGTTGTGGGAATGGCAAAACCAATACCTTCGTAATCGGTACTGCTAATTTTAGAGGATGTTATACCAATAACCTGACCATACATATTTACAAGCACACCGCCCGAATTACCGGGGTTTATGGGCGCATCGGTTTGAATTAAGCGCATTGAATAAGAAGTATTAATGCTAATGCGTCTTTCCCTTAGCGAAATAATGCCTTTTGTTATGCTGTTTTCATCTAAGCCGTTTGGTCTGCCAATAGCAACAACACTTTCGCCAAGCACAATTTGGTCGGAATTACCGAATGTTGCAGGGAAAAAGCCGTTTGCATCAATTTTTAAAACAGCCAAATCGCTTCTTGTGTCGCCCGCAACAAACACGGCATCATAAATTTTGCCGTCGTAGGTTGTTACTTTAAACTTTGCGCCGGGTATACCTTCGTATATATGGTCGTTTGTAATTATATAACCGTCTTCAGTATAAACAACGCCCGAAGCAACCGAGCCATCTCCATCTTTGCCGTAAACAGTAATACCAACAACCGATTTATTTACAATATCATACACCTGCGAAGTTGTATAAACTTCACCCGTTGGTCTTTCTTCTAAATCTAACACTGTATTTCCGAAATTTAGCGTGGTTTTTTTATTACTGCCGAAAATGTAACCAACAGTGCAAAAAATTGTGGCGGTAAATATGAACGCCATAACAAGCGCAAAAACCTTTACTCCCGAAGAAACAGGTTGTTTATTTATTGGGCTGTATTTAATTTCTTCGAGGTTTTTATAGGGGTTTAAATCAGCAGTAAAAGATTCTTCGATTTCTTCCTGTTCATTTTCTTCCTCTAAAGGTTCTTCGCTTAAAATTTCTTCCTCTAAAGGTTCTTCGTTTTCGTTCAAATTTGGGTTTTCAAATTCGTTCATATTTCCTCCTAAATATATTCATTGGGTAAAGTGAATCCAAAAAGTGTATAATCCTCTTTAACACTTTGAACAAACACGTTTCCGCCATGTATTTTTATAATTGTTTTAACCAAATAAAGCCCAAGGCCCGTGCTGTCTTTAACCTGTGAACGTGCCTTATCTCCCTTATAAAACCTATCAAAAACAAACGGTAAATCTTTTTTATCAATTCCAATACCGCTGTTTTTTACAGTAAATTCAAGCGCTTTTTCGGTTTTTATAACCTTAAAATCAATGGTGCCGTCATTATTTGTAAACTTAATCGCATTATCGCAAAGATTAAACACCGCCTGATAAATTAAATCGCGGTCTGCCTTAACCATTAGACCATCAATATCTTCAAGCCCTGTTATATTAAGATTTTTCTCTTCAATTCTTTGTTCTTGACTTATTAAAATATCAAACAAAAGTTTAGAAAAATCAAAATCGGTTGGTTCTATTTTGGTTTCCTTGGCTTCAAGTTTTGAAAGGCACAACATACTTTGAACAAGTCGGGAAAGCCGTTTAATTTCGGCCGATACTATTTTTAAATAATATTCGCGCTGGTTTTCTTCAATAGTGCCGTCAATCATTCCGTCAATAAACCCGCCAATTGTTGTTATGGGTGTGCGAAGTTCATGCGAAACGTTTGCAATAAAGCCGCGGCGCATATTTTCAAGTTCAACCAAAGAATTTGTCATTTGATTAAACGATTCGGCAAGCTGACCAATTTCGTCATCGCTTGTAATTGGAATTCGATTAGAAAAATCGCCCTTTGCCATTGATTTAGCCGCTTTTGACATTAGTATTAGCGGTTTATTCCATCTTTGTGTCATATAATACAACACAAAGAACATAATTACAATAGGAATAATAGCAGAAAATAAATAAATTTTTAAAATATCTTTAAGAAAATCACTAAATCCCGCAGCGGGTGTTGCAGCAAAAACGTAACCAATACGGCTTTCGTCTATACCGTCTTTTATTACATTTGAAGAAACGTAATGAATATCGTTAAACACTGTGCCAAGACGGCTTACTTCGTTAACACTTCCCTCTTCGGTTCTTTTAATAAAATCGGTAGGAAAAACATTTTTAACGTGTCGGCAACTGTTAGATACATAAAAGTCTTCGCAAGTACAGCAAATTGGCATAGCATTTGCATTTGAAATAATTATTATTGTATCGTTTTCTGTTGTTGATATTGCGCGTGAAATGTTATAAATGTTTCGCGCGTATCCGCTTGAACGGTAGTCGGTTAAACTGTACTTTGTAACCGCTTCACAAACGGAATTAAGGGTTTTGTATTTTTCGCCTGCCAAGTAATTATTGGTAAGCAAAACCAATATTGTCATTATAAATGTTAGGCACACCACAAACAAAACCGAAATCATTAAAAAATACTTTTTAAAGGTATTAAGTTTCATTTATTTTGCCTCAAACTTGTAACCAACGCCCCAAACGGTTTTAAGCGACCATTTTTCTGACACGTTTTCAAGTTTTTCCCTTAACCTCTTTACGTGAACGTCGACTGTGCGCGAATCACCGTAATAATCAAAACCCCATACTTCATCTAAAAGTTGGTCGCGGGTGTATACCCTGTTTGGATTACTTGCCAAATGGTAAATAAGTTCAAGTTCCTTTGGCGGTGTATCTATTTCTTTTCCGCACACAACAAGTTCGTAATTGGTTAAATTTATTTTAAGATTTTCGTAATTAACCTCTTTTACATTCTTTTGGTTATTATCGTTGCTTCTGCGCAAAACCGCTTTTACCCTTGCAATAACCTCTTTTGTATCAAACGGTTTTGTAACGTAATCATCGGCACCAAGTTCTAAGCCCAAAATTCTGTCAAAGGTTTCACCTTTTGCGGTTAGCATAATAATTGGGGTATCGCTCTTTTTTCTAATTTCCCTGCAAACCTGCCAACCGTCCAATTTAGGAAGCATTATATCAAGCAAAATTAAATCGGGCGCATAACTCTCTTGCTTTTTAACCGCACTTTCTCCGTCAAAAACACAAAGGGTATCATATCCGTCTTTTTCAAAATACAACCTTAAAAGTTCGCATATATTTTCATCATCATCAACAATAAGTATTTTTTTCTTATCCATTTTTGCACCTCCGAACTTTTTCTTTTATTATAATACCACATTTCTGTTAATAAAGTGTAAATAAAATAAAACTTTTTTAAAAAGAAGAAAGCCGCCTACAAAACGTAAGCGGCAATATATAACAAGTACATATTATTCTTCCGAATTTTCCTTCATTTTTGCAAAGCATTCGCTGCAATAAACCGGACGGTCTTCTCTGGGTTGGAAAGGAACCTTTGCAACACCGCCGCAAGCACTGCAGGTTGTCTCAAACATTTCTCTGGGAGCTCTTGCTGCATTTTTGCGCTTGTCACGGCAGGGTTTACAACGCTGCGGTTCATTAGCGAAACCTTTCGATTCATAGAATTCCTGTTCTCTTGCAGTGAATACGAATTCTTCTCCGCAGTCCTTGCAAACTAGTGTTTTGTCTTCGAACATTACTCTTTTACCTCTCTTGTTTGGTTTTTAGCCCAGGACGGAATTGCACCGACATCTTTGCTGACTTCAACGCTCTGCTATATTAAGCTACACGGGCAAATATATTAACAGTTTACACCGTTAATTTCTTAATCTTTCTTCTGGCGCGCTGTAAGGCATTATCTGCTTCTTTTCTTGATATATGCAAACTTTCACACATTTCATTATAATTAGAATATTTCAAAAATGCCGTTAAAACCATATATTCAAAATCAGATAAAGCCGCTTTTATTTTATTGGAAAAATCGTTATAATTTTCCCTATTAATAAAAGAAGTTTCGGGATTGTTATCTAAACCGACTTCGCAAAAATTTTCCGCAAGTGCAAGTTCCTTTGTAACAAGAACCGTTTTTGTTGTTTTGCGTAACGCCGAAATTATTGCCCTTTTTGCACAAAGCGATGCAAAGGTTGAAAATGAAGATGATTTAAAATCGTAAACTTTTACTGCAAAATACAGCGCTATTAACCCTTCTTGAATTAAATCTTCCTTTTCATCGGAAGAAACCGAAAAGCTTGACGCCAAGTATGTAACCATTGGCCTGTATTTATTTAAAAGAAGTTGCAACGCGCCTTCATCGCCCTGACGGGCCTTAGTTACAAGAATTTCATCAGTTTGTTCAGAATTTGCGTTTTTGCAAACTATTTCCATTAAAACACCATCAAAATCACTAATAATTATTATAATAATAAGTTATTTTTGTGTATTTGTCAAGTATTTTGTTATTAAACAATAAAAGCGACCCAATATATTGGGTCGCTTTCCTTTTAAAAATTATTCACCTTTAGGTATTCTATACGTAGGAACAAGCTCTTTTACCATTGGGCGTAAATCAACCGAATCATCGTACATAACTGCTTCAAGTGCGCCTATTTTATTCCAAAGTTCTTCTTCGTTAAACACAATGGGTTTACCAATATAAATAAGATTATTATCGGTTTTTTCAAGGCCTTCTTCATCCATTAAAAGCTCTTCATATTTCTTTTCACCGGGGCGAAGACCAATAAATCTTATGTCAATATCAATATAAGGCGTAAGACCTGAAAGACGAATCATATTTTCGGCCATATCAAGAATTCTTACCGGTTTACCCATATCAAGAACAAAAATTTCCCCGCCCTTTGCGGTGGCACCGGCTTGAAGCACAAGCGAAACTGCCTCGGGAATTGTCATAAAATAACGAATAATATCAGGGTCGGTAACGGTAATTGGGCCACCTGCTTCAATTTGCTTTTTAAAAAGCGGAATTACACTGCCGTTACTGCCCAAAACATTACCAAAGCGAACAGCAACGAATTCAGTTTTTGAACGGGCATTATAAGACTGCACAATCATTTCGCAAATTCGTTTTGAAGCGCCCATAATGTTTGTGGGATTAACAGCTTTATCGGTTGAAATAAGCACAAAACGTTGTACTCCGTGCCTATCTGCCGTTTTAACAGTTTTAAGTGTACCAATTACATTATTTTTTATTGCTTCATTTGGGCTGTCTTCCATAAGCGGAACATGTTTATGCGCTGCAGCGTGGTAAACAATTTCAGGTTTGTATTTTGAAAACACCTGTTCTAATCGCTTTGAATCGCGCACAGAGCCAATAAGCACAACTAAATCTAATTCGGGATAATTGCGTTTTAATTCGTTTTGAATTTCATAAGCATTATTTTCGTAAATATCAAAAATTATAAGTTGTTTAGGGCTACGTATCGCAATTTGACGGCAAAGTTCACTGCCAATAGAACCACCGCCGCCGGTTACCATAACTATCTTTCCGCCAACATATTCTTCAACCTTTTTTAAATCAATTTTAATAGCATCTCTGCCAAGCAAATCGTTAATATCAACGTCACGTATAGTGCGTTCAGAAATTTGGTCACCCGAAGTAAGTTGATAAATTGGGGGCAAAGTTTTTAAAACACAACCGGTTTTTTGACAAATATCAAGTATTTCGCGTTTTTGCTCGTTATCGCACGAAGGAATTGCAAATATAATAATGTCAACATTCTTTTTCTTGGCAATATTTATAATATCGCGTCTGTTGCCCAAAACCCTAATGCCGTGAATTTCTTTTCCAAGTTTAAATGGGTCGTCATCAATAATGCCAACAATATGAAGGTCTTTTAGGTAATTATTTATTCTTATATTATCAACAAGCAAAGCACCGGCATCGCCAGCGCCAATAATAAGTGCATTGCCGTGCATTTTTGACACTCTTTTTGTTTTTTTATAGTGTAAATAAGCGTATCTAATGACAATTCTGCTGAAGCACACAAGAATTGACACAATAAAGGGTGCAATAAAGAAAATTGCACGTGGCAGATATGACCGCGCATCAAGAATTTCAATACTATTATTTGGCAGATACAAAACGGTAACAGAATACACCAAAAATGCCAAAACGGCAGAACTAAATGAAGCAAGAATAGTTTTTATTAATTCCGAAATACCAGTAAACTGCAAAAAAGAACGGTAACTGCCAATAACCCACATACAAAGCAAGAACGGTAAAACCAAAAGCGGAGAAATTGTTATAAACCTTGTTATGTATATACTTTTATCGCCGGGGAAAATGCCAAGTCGTAACAGCAACGCAAAAAAATAAGAAAACCAAACCAATATTGAATCGCCAACCAATATTAACACAGTTTTTATTACTTTCTTCAAAAATTATCATTCCTATCTTTTAAAATTTAAAGATATTCGCTAGCTAATTTATTATATCATATGAAAAATAAATAATCAACATAAAAAAACCGACACCATTCGACGTCGGTTTTATGCTTATGCTAAATTGAATTAGATTTCAGCAAAGTATTTAATTGTACGAACCATTTGGCTTGTGTAGCTGTTTTCGTTATCGTACCAAGAAACAACCTGTACTTCATAAAGGTCGTCTGCAATTTTAGCAACCATTGTTTGAGTAGCATCAAACAAAGAACCAAAGCGCATACCAATAACGTCGGAAGAAACGATTTGGTCTTCATTGTAACCGAAAGATTCACTTGCAGCAGCTTTCATAGCAGCGTTAATGCCTTCTTTTGTTACATCATTGCCTTTAACAACAGCGGTAAGAATTGTTGTAGAACCGGTTGCAACAGGAACACGCTGAGCAGAACCAATGAGTTTGCCGTTGAGTTCGGGAATTACAAGACCGATTGCCTTAGCAGCACCTGTAGAGTTAGGAACGATGTTAGCGGCACCTGCACGTGCACGGCGAAGGTCGCCTTTTCTGTGAGGACCGTCAAGAATCATTTGGTCGCCTGTGTAGGCATGAATGGTGCTCATGATACCGCTTTGGATAGCAGCGTAATCGTTAAGAGCTTTTGCCATGGGAGCCAAGCAGTTGGTTGTGCAAGAAGCAGCAGAAATAATTTTGTCGTCAGCAGTAAGAATGTTTTCGTTAACGCTGTAAACAATTGTGGGAAGGTCGTTACCTGCAGGAGCAGAAATAACAACTTTTTTAGCACCGGCATCAATGTGTGCCTGGCTTTTTTCTTTAGAGCAGTAGAAACCGGTACATTCTAAAACAACGTCAACACCGATTTCGCCCCAAGGAAGGTCTGCAGCATTTTTTTCAGCATAGATTTTAAGGGTTTTACCGTCAACAGTGATTGTGCCTGCTTCATCGTCAGCGGAAACAGTGTGAAGATTTTCACCAATGAAACCGCAGTAACCGCCCTGAGCGGTATCGTATTTAAGAAGATTTGCAAGCATAGAGGGTTTTGTAAGGTCGTTGATAGCTACAACATCGTAGCCCTCAGCACCGAACATTTGACGGAATGCAAGACGGCCGATACGACCGAAACCGTTAATAGCAACTTTTACCATTTGGAAATTCCTCCTAAAAAAATTTTTTACTTTTTTGCCAATGACTATTTTATCCCAAAAAGCAATTTTTTTCAAGCATTTTTTGTTATTTTTTTAATTGATTTCAAATATTGGGTTAAAACGACAATAAAGGGCTTTATTAAAGTGCAGTTTTTGTATACTTTTTATTCAAATATTCTACTGTTGCTTCAGCAACCGAAATACCGTCAACTGCAGCCGACATTATTCCGCCAGCATAACCTGCCCCCTCACCCGCAGGGAACAAGCCATTTGTGTTTATTGCCTGTTTTTCTTCATTACGAACAATTCTTACAGGCGAAGAACTTCTTGTTTCGGGTGCCAATAAAACTGCATCTTCGTTATCAAAACCGTTTATGCTTTTACCAAAATTTATTATTCCTTGTTTTAGTGAAGAGCAAACAAATTCGGGAAAGATTTTATTAAAGTCAACATAATTGGTTTTTGGCAAAACGGTTGGTTTTACTTTGCCAAGTTTGAATGGCTTATTATAAACAAAATTACCAACTGTTGTAACAGGTACGCATTTATTTGCAAGTTTATAAGCCGTTTTTTCTATTTCTTGCTGAAGGTGGCAACCTTCTAAAACGTCGTCACCTTTTAAATCCTCGGGTTTAACTTCAACCAAAAGTGCGCTGTTTGAATTTTCGGCGTTTCGTTCAGAATAACTCATTCCGTTAATGCAAACTGCCTCGTTCTCGCTTGAGGCGTTTATAACATAACCGCCCGGACACATACAAAAACTGTATACCCCCCTGCCGTTTTCCAAATGAGTTGCTAATTTGTAATCGGCAGCGCCAAGCGCTTTATGACCTGCAAAATTGCCATACATTGCTTTGTCTATATCTTCACGCTTGTGTTCAATTCTTACACCAACCGAAAAAGGTTTTTTACACATTGACATACCCTTTTCTTTAAGCAACGCAAAGGTGTCGCGCGCGGAATGTCCAATAGCCAAAATCAAAGCATCGCATTTTATTACTTCGCTTCCGTTTACTGTTACAGAAGTTATTTTTTCACCGTCACAAGAAAAATCGGTCATAAGCGAATTGAACTTAATAACCGCACCGTGCTTTATTAGTTCTTCCCTTATGTTTTTAACAACACCTTTAAGAACGTCGGTGCCAATATGTGGTTTTGCTTCGTAAAGAATATTGCTGTTTGCGCCAAAGCGGGCAAAAGTTTCAAGCACTTCTTTACACAAAACGCTTTTTATGCCTGTGTTTAGTTTGCCGTCGGAAAAGGTACCTGCCCCGCCTTCGCCAAACTGAACATTTGAACTTGTATTAAGTTTGCCCGTAGCAAAAAATTCGTTTATATCTTTTTCGCGTTCTTCAACACTTTTACCGCGTTCAACAACAATTACGTTAACCCCTGCTTTTAAAAGGGTTAGTGCTGCAAATATTCCGCACGGGCCAAAGCCAACCACAACGGCTGTGTGCTTATTTTTTTCATTTGCTGTTTTGTAACTGTAAATTTCTTCTTTATAAACAGAAGCGTTTTTGTTCTTTTTAATTATTTTTTCTTCGTTGCAGTTTAATTTTACCGCGACGCTAACGCAAAATTTTATATCTTCTTTATTTCTAGCATCAACCGATTTTTTTAAAAGTTTTACGCTTTCAACCGTTTCTGATTTCACTTTAAGGACCCTTGTAACTTCGTTTTGTAAATCAGAAAAATCGGTATCAATTTTAAAAAATAAATTATTAAGGCGTATCATTAAAATTCACCCGCAATGCTTTCTGCCGCACAAAACGCGCTTGACCAAGCCCATTGTAAATTATATCCGCCACAGTCGCCATCAACGTCAAGAAGTTCGCCAATAACGTAAAGACCGTTTATTTTTTTGCTTTGCATTGTTAATGGGTTAATTTCTTTTGTGTTAATACCGCCCGCAGTTGCTTGAGAGTTTATAAAGCCCGTATTTCCCGTCACGGTAAAGGTGAAGTTTTTAAGTGAATTTGCAAGGTTTTTAAGTTCATTTTCGGTAAAATCACCAATTTTACCGTTTAAATCAAGACCTGCATAAACAAGGGTGGCCCTTGCAAGTCGGTTTTGTAAAAGTCCAAAAAGCAAAGTTTCTTTATCGCGGTTTGCAATATTCTTTTTACGGTTACAAAGTAAAGAAAACAACTCATTTTCGGTATATTCATAAAACAAGTCAATTACAATTTCACTTTTTTTATTGGTTCTTGCTGTTTCGCGCGAAAGTTTTAAAATTGCAGGGCCGGAAAGGCCGTAATCGGTGAAAAGAATTTCTCCCTTTTCACTATCTATTATCTTTCCGTCAATTTTTAAAACCGCCAATGAATCGGTTTTAATGCCCTTTAAACTTTTTAAAACGTTGTTTTGCGCTTTAAGTTGCGCAATAGACGGTGTTAATTTAACTGAATTGTGTCCTGCTTTTTCAAGCATTTTTATACCGTTGTTAAAACCGCCTATTTTTTCACCGCCCGAAAGCAAACCGCAAGCAAAGACAAGATTTTTACCATAAAATTCGCCGTTGTTGGTTTTTACACAAAAAATACCGTCTTTTTTAGAAAAAGATTCTGCTTTTGTACCTAAAACCAAATAAACACCAAGTTCTACGGCAGAAAAACGCAAAGCATCAACAACACTCGATGCCTGATATGAACGCGGATAACTTCTGCCGTCATCTTTTGAAACAATACTTATACCAATTTCTTCAAAAAATTCCGTTGTATAAGCAAAGCCATATTTATTTAATGCTGTTTCAAAAAAACCGCTATTTTCAGAATGAAAACAGTTAAAGTTAAGGTTTTTGTTGGTAATATTACATTGACCGTTGCCCGTAAGTGACAGTTTTTTACCAACGCGGTCAAGCGCTTCTAAAACGGCAATTTTAACATTTGGCTTTCTTTTTGCCAAATTAACCGCAGCCGCAAGACCCGCTGCGCCACCACCTATTATAATGCAATCAAAATTATTGTTCATAATCGTTGTCCATACTCCAATATTTTCTGTCAAGACTTCTAAACTGAATTGCCTGTGAAATGTGGTTTGCTTCAATTCTTTCACTTGCATCTAAATCGGCAACCGTTCTTGCCACCTTTAATATTCTATCATACGCCCTTGCCGACATACCAAGGTTTGTGTATGCCGTTTTAAGAAGAGCCACCGCTTGTTCACTCATAACACAATATTTTTTTAACATTGCAGGGGTAAGACGTGCGTTACAGGTAATATCGGTGCCCTTGTACCGTTCATTTTGAATTTCACGCGCTTTATTAACACGCGCTTTAATTTCTTGTGAGGTTTCTTCACGTCGGTTAGAACTCAAAGATTCGTAATCAACCGGCGGAACTTCAATGTGCAAGTCCATACGGTCAAGCATTGGCCCTGAAATTCGATTTAGGTAATTTCGCACCGCTTTGGGCGAACAAATGCAACTTCTTGTTGGGTGGCCGAAAAAGCCACAAGGACAAGGGTTCATTGCGCCCACCAAGGTTATTGCGCTTGGGTATGTAAGCGTACCTGCCACGCGTGAAATTGTTACCTTGCCGTCTTCAAGCGGTTGGCGTAAACTTTCCATAACATTTCTGCCAAATTCGGGCAGTTCATCTAAAAACAGCACACCGCCGTGCGCCAATGAAATTTCACCCGGTTTTGGCAAAGTTCCGCCGCCTGTCAGTCCGTTTGCCGAAATTGTGTGGTGGGGTGAACGGAAAGGTCTTTGTGTTATAAGGGGTTGCCCGGGGCTAAGTTCACCCGCAATGGAATGAATTTTTGTGGTTTCAACCGATTCTGCAAAGGTCATATCGGGCAAAATTGTGGGAATACGTTTAGCAAGCATACTTTTACCAGAACCCGGAGGGCCAATTAAAAGTATATTATGCCCACCTGCCGCCGCAACTTCAATGGCGCGTTTGGCAATGGTTTGACCTTTTACTTCACTAAAATCAAGCAGGTTTTCATATTTATTGTGTGGTGTTACTGTTTTTTCGGTTTTTTCAATGGTTGCTGCACCTTTTAGTGCAAGTATAATTTGGCGCAAAGAATCGCAACCATAAACGTTAAGCCCGTCAACCACCGCGGCTTCAGCGGCATTTGCTTTTGGCAAATAAAAGTTTTGGTAACCCTGTTCAACGGCGGTTAAAGCCATTGCCAACGCGCCGTTTACCGAACGAATATGACCGTCAAGTGACAGTTCACCTATTAAAATTGTTGAACTAATTGAGGAGGTTATATGCCCTGCTGCCATTAAAATTGCCAAAGAAATAGGTAAATCGTAAAGTGAGCCAACCTTTTTTAAATCGGCAGGGGCAAGGTTTACGGTAATTTTGCCGTTAGGAAACTGTATACCGCAGTTTTTAATGGCAGAGCGCACCCTGTCCCTTGCCTCTTTAACAGCGGCATCGGGCAGACCAACAATATCAAAAGACGGAAGTCCACGTGAAATATCGGCTTCAACGTCAATTAAAAATGCGTCCATACCAAAAAGCCCAACACTTTTAACACTTGCTACCAAGAAAATCCCCTCACTCTACCTAATTACCAATATTATACACTAATTTGATTAAAACCGCAACGGATATTTAATTGACTGAAAACCATATTTCTGCTAAAATATTAGCGGTGATTATATGCTTGTTGATTTATGGGAAAATTTAAAAAGTGAAACTCGCCCCATTGTGCTTTACGGAATGGGTAACGGCGCTGATAAAATTTTAAATGTGTGCGAAAGCAAAGGAATAAAAATTTCGGGTGTTTTTGCAAGTGACGGTTTTGTTAGGGAAAAAACCTTTCATGGTTTTAAAATATGTGACTATAAAACCGCTAAAGAAAATTTTGGCGATATGGTTGTGCTTGTTTGTTTTGGTACGGGGCGTGATGACGTTCTCCAAAATATTAAAAGAATAAGCAAAGAAACCACCCTTTACGTGCCCGATGTTCCCGTTTACGGCAACACTTTGTTTTATTTAGAATTTGCAAGAAAAAATAAAGATAAACTGCAAACAGTTTACAGTTCCCTTTCTGATGAATGGTCTAAAAAGGTATATGAAAATACCGTAATGTTTAAAATAACGGGCAACCCAAATTACCTTTACAAAATTGAAACCGAGCGTGAAGAAACCCTTAAATTAAGCGGTGTAAAGTGCGCCAAACGCTTTCTTGACCTTGGCGCATATAACGGCGACACCGCGCTTGAATTTTTGAATTACAGCAACAGTGCCGAAAGCATAATTGCGGTTGAACCCGACGCGCGTTCTTATAGAAAACTTTGCAAAAATACCGAAAGCCACAAAGTAATCACCACGCTTAACTTTGCAATTTCTGACAAAGAAGAAACCCTTTACTTTGCCGATAAAAAAGGCAGGGGTTCAAGCATTGGCGAAGTTGGCAAAGTGGTAAACTGCACCACGGTTGACGCCCTACTTAACGGCGAAAAAGTTGATTACATTAAGTTTGACATTGAGGGCAACGAAGTAAACGCCATTAAAGGCGCAAAAAAGACTATATTGGGGCAAAAGCCAACCCTTTGCATTGCCGCCTACCACAAAAGCGAAGATTTGTTCAGCATACCGCTTGCAGTAAATGAAATTAGACCTGATTACAAACTCTATATCCGCCACACCAAATCCCTCCCCGCTTGGGACATTGACTTTATATTCAAATAAAAAACACTGCGCTTTTTGCACAGTGTTTTTATTTACATATATTTTGCTATGAAGTATTTACCTATTGCACCTAAAAGGGTTAGGGCTTGTTCGCGGACTTCGTAGGGGAAGGTTTCCCATGCGTTTGCTGCTTCAAAGTTGATGTTTCCCTTATAACCGATTTCTTTTAAGGCGGTGAAAATCTTTTCCCAATCACACACGCCTAAAAACGGCATTGTGTGGCTATCGTGAACGCCATCAACTTCGTGCAAATGAAGTGTTTTAATGCGGTTGCCAAGAATTTTTACCGATTTAACTATATCGGCGCTACAAAGGGTTGCGTGGCCAAAGTCGTAACAAAATCCAAAAAGTTCTTCGCCCGCTATTTCATTTAGTTCATCAATATAGTCTTTTGCCTCATTAAAATCGGCGCAAACAGCACCAAAAATCTTGCCGTTTCTTATTACCCACATATTTT
>JAZOOT010000022.1:0-27339 GCA_045655165.1 Acutalibacteraceae bacterium | reverse complement strand
TCCATAAAAGAAATTATGTTCATTAATCTGTTGCTGTATAGCTCATCATTATTTAATAATTTCTCTCTCATGGGTTTGGCTAATTCTTTTAACGGAACCAGTTCCATACATTGAATTATAAATTCTACATCTGCTTTTGTTGGTGAATTGTTAATTACCTCAATGAAAGTTTCAGCGTTACGGCTAATACAAGCTATCTTTAATTCATTATCAATATTTTCATCATTAATAATCGCTTTTACTGCTTCAAAATCTCTTATGTTCATTAATGAAAATACTATTGTGTCTTTTAATTTTGCATCAGTAGTCTTTTGATATAACGATGTACATAAATCAATGTAATCTGTTTTTTCGTTATCAACATTAACTTTACTATCAACTATTGTTAAGTCTCTATAATAATTTGATTTAACTGTAATTGCCGCACGGATGTTATCTTCATTATACTTTAAAGGGTTATTTAATATTTTATCAGAAACTTCCAGAGCCATTAAAGCGTCACTCTTTTCTAGTTTCATTAACGCTCTCATAACAACAGCACCGGTTTCGTTCTCCGCTATTAATGCCAACTCGTTCTTCATATCACTTGATTCTATTTTAATGTTTTCAATCAAGTTTATGCGAACGTCATCTTCCAAAACTCCTTTTTTTATTAGAGCTTTGAATTTTTCTGAATTCAAAATGCCTTGGTCATTGTTAATGCCATTAGCCATTTGTAATATAGTGGTTTTTGTAACGGATGAAATATTTGGGTCTTCAAGGATTAATAGTAAATCATTATCATTAAATGTTTTTATGCTGTTATCCAATTTTTCGTATGCCGCTTGTGAATCACTTGAAGAGAAAAGAATTTTATCTTTTGCCAAAGATTTATCTAATTTTTCAATTAATTCTATTTTTGTCGTTTCTATTTCATCTGTAACAAATTTATCTGTTTTAACAGTATTATATCCGGCACTAAAAACTATAAGCGATAAAACTAACACTATAACACTAATTATTTTAATTCTTTTCATAGCTCTTTTCCTTTCTTTTCTTATAATATTTAGTAGTAAAACATACTACATAAAACAAAATACATACAATAAAGATTATTTAGAAAGTTATTTGTTAGTTGCTGTTTTTTCATTGTTTAACTCTCTCTTTACCATTTAGTTGGGCACATTGTATGTTACAAGTTCTAAATATTGTTGTGTTTGTTTCTTAGGCATTATATTTTTGTGTATATGATGCGCTAAATTTACTTGATTAGCAACGGTTATATCCCAATAGTTATCGTCACCAAAAACCCTATACCCATAATATTCATAACAGTATTCAACTAGGCCGTCACATCTAATAGAAACAATATCCTCCGGTTGTATTTTTGTGGCATTTGGAAAAATAGTTGCTTGTAATTGATGGGTGCCTATATATCCAATATCTTTAGTTTGCAATTCTCGCGCGAGTGTTATAAAAAGCATTCTGTCATAATCAGATAAATTTTGTTTAGGCCTATATGTGCCATTGTAATCTAGTTCTCCTATAAAATCGACCCAATCAATCCATTCAACATTACCACTTAATCCTGGCACATGTATTACGGAACGTATGTCGCTAGCATAACATTCATCCATTAAACCGGCATGCCACTCATTTGGTTCAAGCATAGCATTAGAACCTATGTTTGCCCAAAATCCCAAATCTCTATATACAGCATAACCTTTATATCCTATTGTATTAGTAACTGTGTATTGTTTTGGGGAGCCACTTAAAGAATAAGTAGATCCGTTTGCGCCAACGCCATATACAGATATAGAATATGTACCATATTTAAATACGCTCCAGTTTACATTAAAATTATAACCATGATACCCATTACCAACACCGGCATTAACAAGGTCATTACGATAAATATTAGCAATGGTTGTGTGAATAGCTTCTGTAACACCAGTTGCAACATTCGTAATATGTATTGATACATTTATGGGATTATTTGGGATATCGCTTCTCCACGCCCAACCGCTTATTTCAGTGCTTGTAACTGCCTCAAGCCAACCGGTAGGATTAACGGGAGCTGAATTGCTTACAAGCTCAAAATACCATTCTTGTGAACGCCAAACGTCATAAGTATCAATATAAACATTGCCGGGTGAAGTGGGTAATTTACCCGAAGCAGTACCGTTAGCAGTACCATTTACTGCAACAAACATTGAGGGGTTGGCTTTCATTCTTATTACGTAAAGGTTATTTTGAAGAAAGTCTATTTGTAAACGCTGCGCGGTATCATCTATCGGTGTCCAAATGCCAACGTTTTGACCCGAGCCCAAAGGGCTGCCGTTACGCGCAACGTCAATTACACGGTTATTGCCATTGGAACTGCACATTGCATATAATTTATAACTATCAGAAGCGGCATTATACACCAATTTAAATTTTTGCTCGGTGCTTCCGTCATACGACCACTGATAAACGTTAGTGCCATTTGCATCTACGCCGTAGTGAACGTTTAAATATTTACCGCTATCCATATTTTTTATACGATAAACAGCGCCATTTACCAGTCCTTGCGACTGCGCCATTGTTGACGCTTGTTCACCGTATTTTGCCCTAATTTTATTAAGTGCCAACTGTCGTCAACTTTCATCAGGGTCTATTATAGGAGAAATAACATTTTCCTGAGTTTGTGTTATCAAGTCATCAGAAGAATCGTTTATAACTTCTTGTGAATCCACTGCATACACAGGAATCGGAACCAAAAGCAGACAGAGGCAAACAAATATTGCAACAAATTTTTTCATTTCTTTTTCTCCTTATATATTTAATTTGTGGTTGTGAAGTTTCTGTGTTCATTGGATTCACCTCTTTCATTTTCTTTAATTTTATTTTACCTAATTTTTCCATTATAGTCAAATTACAATGTTGTAAACAGTGAATTGGGCTTTATTTTTTTGGCGCCAAAAAAACGACAATTTTTTGAAATGCAAAGAGGTATAATATAGTTACACTTTTTGTTGGGGTGTAAAAATGATAGTTTATGTGGATGTATTGGTGTTTTTAAATGCGGTGGTAGATTACTTTATTTTACTTGCTGCAAGTTATTTTGCAGAACGCAAAATAAAGGAATGGCGGCTTATCCTGTCCGCCTTTCTTTCGGCACTTGGTTCACTGTACATATTCGCCCCTAAAACCAATATGTTTTTTGACTTTTTATTTAAGGCGCTTTTTTCACTAATAATTACATTAACTGCATTTGGATATAAAAAATTAAGAATTTTTTTAAAAGCATATTTTTGTTTTTTTGGTGTATCGTTGCTTTATTGCGGGTTAGCAGTTCTTTTGTGGACAGTTTTTACACCCAACAAAATGGTTATAAAAAATTCGGTTGTTTATTTTAATATTTCGCTAACACAAATGCTAATTTTTACTGTGGCAGGGTATATAATTATACGAATTATTCGTTTTTTTGTAACCAAAAGCGCGCCCCATTCAAAACGCGCCGAACTTTCGCTAAACAACAATAATACTTGTGTTAATATAAGCGCTTTGGTGGATAGCGGAAATTCTTTAAAAGACATTTACCAAAACCGAAAGATAATTATAACCGATAATAAAACAGCCACAGAACTTTTTGGGAATTTAGAAGAAAAATTACCGCTTCTTTTGCCCTGCAAAACAATAAGCGGAAGTTCTTTTGTAAAGGCATACAGTTTAAAAAAGGCAACGGTAAACAATACACCCATTTATAATGTTTTGGTTGCAGTTTGCAATATTCAATTTAATGACGACTATAGGGCAATAGTAAGCCCCGATATTTTGGAGGAATAGTTATGATATTAAGATTTATTAAAAAGATATTTTTGTATATTAAATTAAAATTTGCAAACAGCGTTTTTTATATTGGCGGAAGCGAAACTTTGCCACCGCCTTTAACAAACGAAGAAGAACAGGAACTTTTAAAAGACTACACCTGTGATAACCTTGCAGTGCGCGAAAAACTTATTGTGCATAATTTGAGGTTGGTGGTTTACATAGCAAAAAAATACGAGTCCCCCAAGGTGCTTTCTGAAGATTTGGTGTCAATAGGTACCATTGGGCTTATAAAGGCGGTAAACACCTTTAACCCGCAAAAGAACATTAAACTTGCCACCTACGCTTCAAGGTGTATTGAAAACGAAATTCTAATGCATTTAAGAAAAACTTCTTGCCTTAAAAGCGAAATTTCAATAGACGAACCGCTTAATATAGATTACGACGGAAACGAACTTTTGCTTTCAGATATTTTGGGAAGCGACGGCGAAGAGGTGGGCATACGGTTAGAAAAAGAAGATGAAAAAAGTTTGTTAAACCATTTAATTGCAAAACTTAACCCGCGCGAAAGAGAAATAATGGAAATGCGGTTTGCGCTTTCGGGCAAAGAAGAATATACTCAAAAACAGGTAGCCGATGCCTTAGGTATTTCACAGTCTTATATTTCGCGCCTTGAAAAAAGAATTATAAATAAACTAAAACACCAAATAGAAAAGGTGATATAATAAAAAACCGCTTGAAATCAAGCGGTTTTTTGTTATTTCTTTTTAACAAACGAAAAATCAATTGTTCCGTTGCCAAGTTCGGTTATTACTGAACTTAAATCAGAAGAATAGGCAATAACTGAATTTTGGAAAGCCAAAGGAACTATTATATAATCACTGTAAATAGAAGTTTGAATTTCAGCCAAATTTACGTTTCCTGCAATGCTGTTTTCATAACCAAGTTCTTTAGTATACGGTGCGGCATCTTTATCGGTAATTTCAATTGGGTAAACCGAAATAGCATATTGATATGCATTGGTGGCATTCTTTGCCTCTGCTAAACTTACCGGCTTAATGTTAATATACGCGCCAAGGTTATTTTGCCAGTGTCCCACAATGTTGTTTATTGGGGTTAAGAACGATGGGTCGTTATAGTAATAAAGTGTGGTTGAAGGAAAACGCTTATTTGGTAAGGTTTTAACCGCTTGGCTAAAAAGGTTTTTTGCCCCCGAAATATCGTAACTGTCAAAACCAATTAAATTTAACTGTTCGTTAGTAACAGATGAAGGGAAGTAAGAATAAGCGGTTGAATACCCAATTCCAAGGTTGCCCGAATAAAGATTACGGTCAATGCTTAAAATTAAAGATTTTCTTAAATCTTTAGGAAAATTTGTTGAAAACTTAATAACCCAAACAATATTGTCTTTTTGGTTGGTTGTAAGACCTGCCGAATTTGCGGAAACTGCTTCGTTAGGAGAAATATGGGCAATATCAACGCTTGATTTTGAAAGCATATCAAGGTTGCTTTTTTCGGTGTTGTTAGAAAGAAAAACCGCTGCGTTTTTTGCAGTAAAATTACCGTAATATTTTTCGCTTCGGTATAACCTTGCGGCAAAATCTTCCTTGTTCCATTTTGAAAGTTTATAAGAACCGTTTGTTAGTATTTTGTCTTTCTTAAGCCCGTATTCACCCTTGCACGAATTAAAATATTCGCGGTTGCAAGGCATAAATGCCGAAGTGGTAAGGTTATTAAGAAATTCGGGGTCTTCTTTTGCCATTGTAATAACCAAGGTGTTTTGGTCTTTTGCTTTAACACCAAGATTATCGGCAGTTATTGCGCCGGTTGCAATAATATCAGCATTAAGTATGTTTGAAAACTTTGCGGCAAAGGGCGATTTTGTGGCGGGGTCAACCGCGCGTGTAAAGGCAAAAACAAAATCATCTGCCGTAATGTTGCTGCCGTCATTCCAACAAGCGCGTGGAGAAATATTAAAGGTATAAACCTTGTCAAAATAACTGTAACTTTCAATAACACCGTTCGCAAGTTCGCCGTTTTCATCGTACCTTAAAAGGCCTTCGAAAAGGTTTCTAACCATCATAAGTTCAAATTCGGTTTTTGCTAACTGCGGGTCAATAATGGTAGGCGGGGTATCCACCTCGCAATAAATAACTGCATTGCTGTTGTTTTTACAACCGCAAAGAGAAATAAGCATTATAACGCTAAGAAAAACAGCAAAAAACTTGCTAATTGCTTTCATTTCGGTAAATCCCCTTAAAAATAAATCTATTAAACCTATTATACATAATAATATTCTTGTTTTCAACATAAAAATATATACTTGACAATAAAATATTTGTGTGCTATACTCTTGCTGTAAAGAAAAAAACTTGACAGTGTAAGGTGGGCAGTATGAAAGATTTATTGGTTTGCGATTTGCTTGACGTTTATGGCGAACTTTTAAATGAAAAACAGTACCGCCTTGCATGGGATTATTATAGCGAAGACCTTTCGCTTTCTGAAATTGCCGAAAACGAAGGGTTAACGCGGCAAGCGGCGCACGAACTAATTAAGCGTTCCACCGCTTTGCTTTATTCTTATGAAGAAAAGTTAAAATATTTAACTACAATAAATTCCTTAAAAGAAGCGGTTAAAAATAACGATAAAGAAACAGTTTTTAATATTATAGAACAGTTGTAAGGAGCAGTACGATGGCATTTGAAGGCCTTTCTGATAAACTTGCAGGCGTATTTAAACGTTTGCGGTCGCGCGGTAAAATAAGTGAATCAGACGTTAAAGAAGCAATGCGTGAAGTGCGCCTTGCGCTTTTAGAAGCCGACGTTAACTATAAGGTTGCTAAAGATTTTACAAATACAGTTGCCGAAAAGTGCATTGGCGCCAATGTTATGGAATCTTTAACACCGTCGCAAATGATTGTAAAAATTGTGCGCGATGAACTAACCGTTTTAATGGGTGCCGAAAAGGCGCGACTTAACACATCTTCTCGCTTGCCAACCGTTGTTATGATGTGCGGTTTGCAGGGTGCCGGTAAAACGACCCACTGTGCAAAACTTGCAAAGTATTTAAAATCAAACGGCCACAGGCCTTTGCTTGTTGGTTTAGATATTTACCGCCCTGCCGCAATAGAACAGTTAAAGGTTGTTGGCGGCCAGGTAGATGTTCCTGTTTTTGAAAAGGGGACACAAAAGCCCGAAATTACCGTAAAACAGGCCATTGCTCACGCAAGGGACTACGGTAACGATTTTGTTATTTTAGATACAGCCGGCCGTTTGCATATTGACGGCGAATTGATGGACGAATTAAAACGCATTACCCAAACTGTTGAAGTGCACAACGTTTTGTTGGTTGTGGATTCAATGGTGGGTCAAGACGCTGTTAACGTTGCAAAAACATTTAATGAAACACTTGAAATTACAGGTGTTATTCTTACAAAACTTGACGGTGACACGCGTGGCGGTTCTGCGCTTTCGGTTAAGGCAGTTACGGGTAAACCGATACTGTTTGCGGGTGTGGGCGAAAAGTTAAACGAACTTGAAGAATTCCACCCCGACCGTATGGCTTCCCGTATTCTTGGTATGGGCGACGTGCTTTCACTTATTGAAAAGGTTGAAACCGAAATTGACCAACAAAAAGCCGAAGAAACTGCAAAGCGCCTTACGGAAAACAAGTTTGATATGAACGATTTGCTTGAACAGTTTACCCAAATTAAAAAAATGGGTTCGCTAAAAAGTGTACTTTCAATGCTTCCGGGCGTTGAAAAGCAAATTCGTGATGTTGATATTGATGATAGAGCAATGCTCCGTGTTGAAGCCATTATAAAATCTATGACGGCAAAAGAAAGGCGCAAACCCGATATTATTAACGCTTCGCGCAAAAAGCGTATTGCCGCGGGCTCGGGTACAAAGGTTGAAGACGTTAATAAACTTTTAAACCAATATACCCAAATGAAAAAAATGTTTAAGCAGTTTGGTAATAAAAAAGGCAAACGCAAAATGCCCAATTTCCCGGGTATGCCGGGCGGATTTGGTTTTTAACTAAGTTCTTATTTGCCGAAATATCGGCTTAGGATAAATGAAATATTTGGAGGTGTTTTAAGTGGCAGTAAAAATCAGATTGCGTCGTCTTGGCGCTAAGAAAGCTCCTTTCTACCGTGTAGTAGTTGCTGATTCCAGATTCCCCAGAAACGGTCGTTTTATTGAAGAAATCGGTTATTTCGACCCGACTAAAGAACCTGCAGTAGTTAATATTGACGGTGAAAAAGCAAAACAGTGGATTGCTAACGGCGCACAGCCGACCGATACCGTAAAAGCTCTTCTTAAGAAAAACGGTGTTCTTTAATCAAATTTAAAGGATGGTTAATTTAATGAAAGAACTGTTGATTGCTATTGCTTCGGGCCTTGTTGAAAACCCCGATGCAGTAACTGCAGAAGTTGATGAAGTGAACGAAGAAGGCGTTGTTGTTTTCCACCTTCATGTTGCCGAAAGCGATATGGGCAGGGTAATTGGAAAACAGGGAAGAATTGCAAAGGCAATTCGCACCCTTATGCGCGCCGCTGCTGTTCGCGAAAACATTAAAGTCGCAGTTGAAATTGACTAAATTGTTACGGTGGCTTTTTGCCACCACAACGAATGTTATGCCCCCATTTCTTGCATTTTGTATAGATGGGGGTATTTATATAAAGGAAACTGTATGCGTAAAGATTTTTTAGAAATTGGAAAACTTGTGGGAAGCCACGGAATAAAAGGTTTTATAAAGGTGCAATTTTGGTGCGATGACGCCGAATTTTTTGCTGCCTTTAAAACTTTGTATTTAAAAGAAAACAGCAGTTACACTGCAGTAAGTGTGCAAAGTGCAAAACCCCACGGTAATATAATTCTTTTAAAACTTAAAGGTGTAGAAACAATTGAACAGGCCGAAGAATACCGCGGTAAAGTTCTTTATATTAAAAGGGAAGATGCCGCTTTGGAAGAAGGCAGGTATTTTATTGAAGAAGTTATTGGCTGCACAGTTTATGATTTTAATACAAATGAACTTTTAGGCAAATTAACCGATATTACCGAAAACCCTGCAAATGATATTTGGCATATTGAAAAAGACGGCAAAGAATATTTAATGCCGGCTATTCCACAGTTTATAAAAAAGGTGGATATTGATAAAGAAGAGGCATATATTACACCGCCAAAGGGGATATTTGATGATGAGGATTGATATTTTAACCCTTTTTCCTGAAATGTGCGAAAAAGTGCTTGGCGAAAGCATTATTGGCAGAGCACAAAAAAACAACAAGGTAGAAATTAAATGTATAAATATCCGCGACTATGCCAATAATAAGCACAATAAGGTAGACGATGCGCCTTTTGGCGGCGGTATGGGTATGGTTATGGCGTCAGAACCCGTGTTTAATTGTTGTAATACACTGTATGAACTAAACGAAAATAAACCGCATATTATATATATGTCCCCAAAAGGGAAAACATTTAACCAACAAAAAGCAGTTGAATTATCTAAAAAGGAACACGTGGTTTTTCTTTGCGGACATTACGAAGGGTTAGACCAACGAGTAATTGATGAACTTGTAGATGAAGAAATTTCTATTGGCGACTATGTTTTAACTGGCGGTGAACTTCCGGCACTGGTTTGCGCCGACGCAGTTTGCAGAATGTTGCCCGGCGTACTGTCCGATGAAGTTTGCTTTACCGAAGAAAGCCATTTTGCAGGTTTGCTCGAATATCCGCAGTATACTCGCCCTGCCTCTTGGCACGGTCAAGAAGTTCCCGCAGTGCTCCTTTCGGGTGACCACGCTGCTGTTGATAAGTGGCGCAGGGAAGAATCGCTTAAAATAACCCTTGAAAAACGCCCAGATATTTTAAAAAATGCCGAACTTAACAAAAAAGATATTGCGTTTTTGAAATCGCTGGGCTATGAATTTGATTAGTTTTTTGTTATTTTGCACAAAACGGCAAATTACAAAAATGACTAATTGGTAGAAAAAATAGAACTTTTTAAAAGGACTATTGACTACTGAATATTATGTGGTAAAATAATAATAGTAAATTTGTTGAATTTTATCATATATAAGGAGATATTTATATGTGCGTTAAAGATGTTGTTATTCATAATCAGGTTGGCTTACACGCAAGACCGGCTACTTTCTTTATTCAAAAGGCAAATGAATTCAAATCATCCATTTGGGTAGAAAAAGAAGACCGCCGCGTTAATGCAAAAAGTTTGCTTGGCGTTTTGTCGCTTGGTATTGTTGGCGGCACCGGCATTAAAATTATTGCCGACGGTTCAGATGAAAAGCAAGCAGTTGAAGCCCTTGTTGCTTTGGTTGAATCGGGTTTTAACGATTAATATTTAAAAGACGCCGTTTGGCGTCTTTTTTTGTTTTTTTAGTCCGCAAATGCGGGCTTTTTTGTTTTTTAAAAATAACGAAAAATGTTTTAAAAAAGCACTTGACATAAGGAAAATATTGTAATATAATAAATAATCACTAATGATGGGGTAATATGGCTATATTTGTGCTTTTTTAAGCAAAAGTATAACCTAAAAACCTACCCTAAATTAAGTTTTTTCTCTTGCGGCAAGACCGTAAAAATTTCAGAGGAGTGAATGTAAACCTATGGAGTCAACAGTTAAGGTAAAACCTGTGCAACTGGGTAAAAACACTCGTATGACGTTCTCCAAAATCAATGAAGTTATAGACATGCCTAACCTCATTGAGATACAGAAGGATTCATACAAATGGTTTGTGGAAGAAGGTCTGAAAGAAGTATTCCGTGATATGTCGTCTATTACCGACTATACCGGCAACTTTGTGCTCAGCTTCATTGACTACCGGTTAGACGAAAAACCTAAGTATGATGTAACTGAATGTAAAGCGCGCGATACGACATATGCAGCTCCGCTTCGTGTTACCGCCCGTCTTCTTAATAACGAAACAGGCGAAATCAAAGAAAGCGAAGTGTTTATGGGTGATTTCCCGTTAATGACAGAATCAGGTACTTTTGTTATTAACGGTGCTGAACGTGCTGTGGTATCACAGTTAGTTCGTTCCCCTGGTGTATATTATGATGTAACATCTGATATTAAAACCGGTAAAAAACTTTATTCTTCAACAATTATTCCAAACCGCGGAGCGTGGCTTGAATACGAAGTATCTATGAACGACGTTGTTTACGTTAGAATAGATAAAAACCGTAAAATTCCCATTACCGTTTTCTTGCGTTCGTTGGGCCTTGCTACAAACGAACAAATTACTGCTGTCTTTGGAAGTGACGAGTGTTTAAGCGCAACAATGGACGCCGATAATATTACAACCAAAGAAGAAGCTTTAATTGAACTTTACAAAAAACTCCGTCCAAGCGAACCTGTTACGGTTGAAGGTGCGGAAAACTATATTTCGCAACTCTTCTTCGATGCAAGACGTTACGATATTTCAAGGGTTGGCCGTTATAAATATAATAAGAAACTTGCTATTGGCGCACGTATTGCGGGCAAAACTTCTGTTGGTGCAGTTGTTGACCCGCTAACAGGCGAAATTCTTGCCGAACCCGATGAAGTATTTACAAAAGAAAAAGCCCTTTTAATTGAAAAGAAGGGTGTAAATGCTGTTGATGTTTATACCACCGATGCAGAAGGCAACCGTCACCAAGTACGCGTTCTTTCTAACGGAATGGTTAACATTAAAGACTTTATTGATTTTGATGTTACCGATTTGGGTATTAACGAAAACGTTTCTTTTGCTTGCTTAAAAGAAATTCTTGAAAACAATAAAGACGAAGAATCCATTCGTGAAGCCATCGCCGAAAATGTTGATAATCTTATTCCCAAACACATTACGGTTGACGATATTTTTGCTTCGGTAAGTTACTTTATTGGTCTTAACCACGGTATTGGCAGTGTTGATGATATCGACCATTTAGGTAACCGCCGTATCCGTTCTGTTGGCGAACTTTTGCAGAACCAGTTCCGCATTGGTTTCTCTCGTATGGAACGTGTTGTAAGGGAAAAAATGACATTGCAGGCACAGGATGTTGATAACGCTACTCCTCAGTCGCTTATTAACATTCGCCCTGTTGTTGCCGCAATTAAAGAGTTTTTTGGTTCTTCTCCGCTTTCTCAGTTTATGGACCAAACCAACCCTCTTTCCGAACTTACTCACAAACGCCGTCTTTCTGCGCTTGGCCCCGGCGGTCTTTCGCGTGACCGCGCTTCGTTCGAAGTTCGTGACGTTCACTACACTCATTACGGTCGTATGTGCCCCATTGAAACACCTGAAGGTCCTAACATTGGTTTGATTTCTTACCTTGCTACCTTTGCTCGTATCAACGAATACGGTTTCATTGAAGCACCTTTCCGTAAGGTAGATAAAGTTAACAAACGTGTTCTTGATGAAGTTGTTTATATGACAGCCGATGAAGAAGATGAATATTTTGTTGCACAGGCAAACGAACCGCTTGATGAAAACGGCTACTTTATAAACGCAAAGGTAAACGCTCGTTTCCGCGATGAATTTAAAGAAATTGAAGCATCTAATGCCGACTTTATGGACGTTTCGCCTAAAATGGTTGTTTCGGTTGCTACTGCAATGATTCCGTTCCTTGAAAACGACGATACTAACCGTGCGCTCATGGGTTCGAACATGCAGAAGCAGGCAGTGCCGCTTCTTAAAACCGAAAGCCCAATTGTTGCTACAGGTATGGAATATAAAGCAGCAGTTGACTCGGGCGTTATTGTGCTTTCAAAACGCGCAGGCGTTGTGCAGTACGTTTCGGCTGACGTTATTAAAATCAGAACCGAATCGGGTGAGGTTGATGAATACAACCTTATTAAATTCTTGCGCTCTAACCACGGCACCTGCATTAACCAAAGACCAATTGTTTCTGTTGGCCAAAAGGTTGAAGCAAAAGAAGTTATTGCCGATGGTCCTGCAACCAATAACGGTGAAATCAGTCTTGGCAGAAACGCTTTAATCGGCTTTATGACCTGGGAAGGTTATAACTATGAAGACGCTGTTTTAATTAACGAAAAACTTGTTCGCGACGATATGTATACTTCTATTCATATTGAAGAATATGAAATTGAAGCAAGAGATACAAAACTCGGCGCCGAAGAAATTACACGTGATATTCCCAACGTAAGCGAAGACGCTTTGCGTAACCTTGATGAACGCGGTATTATCCGTGTTGGTGCCGAAGTTACCGCAGGTGATATTCTTGTTGGTAAGGTTACACCCAAAGGTGAAACCGAACTTACTGCCGAAGAACGTTTGCTTCGTGCAATCTTTGGCGAAAAAGCACGTGAAGTAAGAGATACTTCTTTGCGTGTTCCTCACGGTGAATACGGTACAATTGTTGACGTAAAGGTATTTGACCGCGAAACTTCTTCTGAATTAAGCCCCGGCGTAAACCTTGTTGTTCGCTGCTATATTGCTCAAAAACGTAAGATTTCTGTTGGTGATAAAATGGCGGGCCGCCACGGTAATAAGGGTGTTGTTTCCAGAATTCTTCCCAGTGAAGATATGCCTTTCTTGGCAGACGGTACACCGCTTGATATCGTTCTTAATCCGTTGGGCGTTCCTTCACGTATGAATATCGGTCAGGTTCTTGAAGTACACCTTGGTTATGCGGCAAGCAAACTTGGCTGGAAGATTTGTACACCTGTATTTGATGGCGCACACGAATCTGACATTATTGAGGCATTTATGAATGCCGGCGTTTACCGTGAAATTCTTTTCAATAAAGAAAACGGTAAGTTCTTAGAGCCACTTGGCGGTAAAATTCTTCTTGAAGAAGTTATTACCGAAGACGGCAAAAAGGATATTCGCCGACTTAGTGATAGCGAAAGGGAAGATATGGCTTACCTTGCCGCACTTGCAATGGACGACAAACTTAAAGTAGTTGACGGTAAAACCTTCTTGCAAGACGGTAGAACAGGTGAAAGATTCGATAACCCTGTAACTGTTGGCTATATGTATTACCTTAAATTGCATCACTTGGTTGACGATAAGATTCACGCTCGTTCCACCGGTCCGTACTCGCTTGTTACTCAGCAACCCCTTGGCGGTAAAGCTCAGTTCGGCGGTCAGCGTTTCGGTGAAATGGAAGTTTGGGCTCTTGAAGCATACGGCGCTGCTTATACACTTCAAGAAATTCTTACCGTTAAATCGGACGACGTTGTTGGCCGTGTTAAAACCTATGAAGCAATTGTTAAAGGTCAAAACGTACCGCAACCGGGCGTTCCTGAATCGTTCAAAGTTCTTATTAAGGAACTTCAGTCTCTTGCTCTTGATATTAAGGTGCTCGACGGTGATAACAACGAAATAGACCTTAAACAGTCTTACGATGAAGACGATGATATCGGCTTGCCGTTCGTTCCTGTTACCGAAGAAGAAACATTACAGCAAGAAACAGTAATAGAAGGCGAATTCGACGGCTTTACTCTTCAAGATGAAAATGGCGAAGATATAGTTGAAGAAACCTATGCTGATGATTATGATGAAAATATTTAATGGAGGCAAAAAGAATGGATAACAATATTGAGTTTGAATCAATTAAAATCGGTCTTGCGTCTCCCGAACAGATACGCAGTTGGTCTTACGGTGAAGTTACAAAGCCCGAAACCATTAACTACCGTACTTTAAAACCCGAGCAACACGGTCTTTTCTGCGAACGCATTTTTGGCCCCACAAAAGACTGGGAATGTCATTGCGGAAAATATAAACGAATTCGCTATAAGGGTAAAATTTGCGAACGTTGCGGTGTTGAAGTTACACGCGCAAAGGTTCGCCGTGAAAGAATGGGCACTATTGAACTTGCAGCCCCTGTATCTCACATTTGGTATTTTAAAACAATTCCTTCAAGAATGGGACTTGTTTTAGATATTTCTCCTAAAGCACTTGAACAAGTGTTGTATTTCTCTCAGTACATTGTTACTGATCCTGGTAATACACCTCTTGAAAAGAAACAGCTTTTAAACGAAAAAGCATACCGCGATATGCGCGAAAAATACGAAGACGATTTCGTTGCCGAAATGGGTGCAGAAGCCATTAAAAAACTTCTTTGCGAAATTGACTTAGAAGAAACCTGTGCAGAACTTAAAACCGAACTTGAAACTGCAACAGGTCAAAAACGTGTAAGGGTGCTTAAACGTCTTGAAGTTTTAGAAGCATTCCGCCTTTCGGGCAACCGTCCTGAATGGATGATTCTTGACGTTCTTCCGGTTATCCCGCCTGATATTCGTCCTATGGTACAGCTCGATGGCGGCAGATTTGCTACAAGTGACCTTAATGACCTTTATCGTAGGGTTATTAACCGTAACAACCGTTTAAAACGTCTTCTTGAGCTTCGCGCTCCCGACATTATTGTTCGTAATGAAAAGAGAATGCTTCAAGAAGCGGTTGATGCTCTTATTGATAACGGCAGACGCGGCAAACCTGTTACAGGTCCCAATAACCGTGCTCTTAAATCGCTTTCCGATATGCTTAAAGGTAAGCAAGGCCGTTTCCGTCAAAACCTTTTGGGTAAACGTGTTGACTATTCGGGACGTTCGGTTATCGTTGTTGGTCCTGAACTTAAAATGTATCAGTGCGGTTTGCCTAAAGAAATGGCTCTTGAACTCTTCAAACCGTTTGTAATGAAACGTCTTGTTGAAGATAAGAAAGTTGCTAATATTAAGGCAGCCCGTAAGGCAGTTGAACGTGCAAGCGGCGATATTTGGGATGCACTTGAAATTGTAATAAAAGAACATCCCGTTCTTTTAAACCGTGCTCCTACACTTCACCGCCTTGGTATTCAGGCATTTGAACCCGTTTTGGTTGAAGGTAAAGCGCTCAAACTCCATCCTCTTGTATGTACTGCATACAACGCCGACTTTGACGGCGACCAAATGGCTGTTCACGTTCCGCTTTCTGCTGAAGCACAGTCCGAAGCGCGTTTCTTAATGCTTGCTGCAAACAACCTTCTTAAACCGTCTGACGGTAAACCGGTTGTTGTTCCCACACAGGACATGGTACTTGGCTCTTACTATCTTACTGTTGTTAAGACAGAAGAAAAGGGCACAAATAAGGTGTTCCGTAATAAAGAAGAAGCAATTATGGCTTATTCCGACGGTCTTATCGGTTTACACGCACCTATTCGCGTTCGTTTCACCAAAGACGGCATTTCTCGCCTTGTTTGGTGTACTGTTGGATTCATTATCTTTAATGAATCTATTCCTCAAAACCTTGGTTTTGTTGACCGCAGTGTTGAAGGTCACGAATTAGACCTTGAATGGACATTCAAACTTAAAGATGAAACCAAGAAAACCGTTGAATCTAACGATGATATTATTCAGAACAAGGTTGGCAAAAAACAACTTGGCAAAATTATTGATAGATGTATTGCAATAATGGGAACAAGTGATTCTTCTATTGTTCTTGATAAAATTAAAGCAACCGGATTTAAATATTCTACACAAGGCGCTATAACCGTTGCCGTATTTGACGCGGTTATTCCTCCTGCAAAACGCGAAATTATGTCCGATGCCGAAACCGAAATAGATAAGGTTACAAAGAAATACCGTCGCGGTTATATGAGCGATGAAGAAAGAAGTCGCCACGTAATTGAAGTTTGGAACAAAGCAACCGAAGATGTTGCCGATGCTCTTAAAGAAAACCTTGATGAATTTAACCCAATCTTTATGATGGCCGATTCAGGCGCCCGTGGTTCTATGAGCCAGATTCGTCAGCTTGCAGGTATGCGTGGTCTTATTGCCAACACCGCAGGTAAGGTTATTGAAGTTCCTATTCGTTCTAACTACCGTGAAGGTCTTAACGTACTTGAATACTTCATTTCTTCCCGTGGTGCTCGTAAAGGTCTTGCCGATACAGCGCTTCGTACTGCTGACTCTGGTTACCTTACCCGCCGTTTGGTTGACGTTGCTCAGGAAGTTATTATCCGTGAAGACGACTGCCAGACCGAAGAAGGCCTTGTAATCAGCGAAATTAAAGACGGTAACCACGTAATTGAAACCTTAAACGAACGCCTTATAGGCAGATATTTGCTTAATGACTTCATTGATGAAGCTACAGGCGAAGTTTTGGTTTCTAAAGATACACTTATTACAAGTAAAGAAGCGGATTTAATTTGCAACACAGGTGTAACCGAAATTGCTATTCGTTCAATTCTTTCTTGTTGCTCTAACCACGGTGTATGTAAAAAATGTTACGGTTCTAACCTTGCAACAGGTAAACCTGTTATTACCGGTGAAGCAATTGGTATCGTTGCTGCTCAGTCTATCGGTGAACCCGGTACACAGCTTACAATGAGAACCTTCCACACCGGCGGTATTGCAAGTACTGAAGATATTACACAGGGTCTTCCTCGTGTTGAAGAACTATTCGAAGCACGCAGGCCAAAACATCACGGTCTTATTGCTAAAATCAGCGGCCAAGTTAACGTTGTTGATGAAAAGAAAGCTAAGAACGTTGTTATTAAAGGCGATGATGCCGAAGAAAAGATTTCTATTCCTTACGGCGTAAATCTCCTTGTTGAAGATGGCGATTACGTTTCCGCAGGTCAGCTTCTTGTTGCAGGTTCAAAATATCCGCAAGATATTCTTGAGGCGCAAGGACCTGAAGCAGTTCAGCATTACATTATTGCTGAAATTCAAAACGCATACCGTACACAGGGTGTTGATATCAACGATAAACACATTGAAGTTATCATTCGCCAAATGATGCACAAACAGCTTGTAACCGACTCTGGCTCAACCGACCTTATCCAAAACGTTCGTTATGACGTTGAAGACGTAAGGGCAGCAAACGCTGCAATTCAAGCAAGACTTGACGCAGGTGAAGAGGGAATATGCAAAGCAACCTATAAACCCACCTTGCTTGGTATTACAAAAGCATCTTTGGCAACCGAATCGTTCCTTTCTGCTGCATCGTTCCAAGAAACAACTCGCGTTCTTACCGAAGCCGCAATTAAGGGCAAGGTTGACCCGTTGTTTGGTATGAAAGAAAACGTTATTATTGGTAAACTTATTCCTGCCGGTACAGGTATGAAAAGTGCCGATATAATGCCTGAAGAAGCCGTAAACGAAGAAGTTGAGGCAGTTGAGGCGTAAAACCGCCAAAAAATTGCTTATTTCTATTGACAAATGGCAATTTCAGTGGTAAAATTTGATAGAATGTGGGTCTTATGGGCTTGCATTAAAAAAGATATAACGCAGGCAGGGTTATCCTGTCTGCGTCATATACATTTTTATTTAGGAGGTGTGTTATGCCTACATTTAACCAGTTGGTGCGTAATGGACGTGAAAATGTTGAGAAAAAGGCGAAGGCCCCTGCGCTTTTAAAGGGTTACAACTCTATGAAACGCAAACAGACCGACAACGATTCTCCACAGAAGAGAGGCGTCTGCACTGCAGTTAAAACGGCTACTCCCAAGAAGCCGAACTCTGCTCTTCGTAAAATTGCCAGAGTACGTCTTTCTAACGGAATTGAAGTTTCGGCATATATTCCTGGTATTGGTCACAATCTTCAGGAACATAGCGTTGTTTTAATCCGTGGCGGCCGTGTTAAAGACTTGCCTGGTGTGCGTTATCATATTATTCGCGGTACACTCGACGCACAGGGCGTTGCTTCAAGAATGCAGTCCCGTTCTAAATACGGTGCTAAGCGTCCTAAGAGCAACAAGTAATTTTAAACAGACGAATCTCTGCTGCATAGTACAAGCAGCGGTGTATATATATAAGTACACCTTGCTTGGTGCTAAACGGGAATTTGTCACTCGAGTACCTGTGATATCATCATTATGAAGGAGGGAAGTAAAGTGCCAAGAAGAGGTATAATTGCTAAACGCGATGTATTGCCGGATCCGGTATACAATTCAAAGGTTGTTACTCGTCTTATCAACAACGTAATGCTTGACGGTAAGAAGGGTGTAGCCCAAAAAATTGTTTATGGTGCTTTCGACATTATAAGTGAAAAAACAGGAAAGGAAGCTCTTGAGGTTTTTGCTGCAGCAATGGAAAACATTATGCCGCAGTTGGAAGTTAAAGCCGTTCGTAAAGGCGGTGCAACTTACCAAGTACCTTTTGAAGTTCGTCCTGAAAGAAAACAAACTCTTGGTTTACGTTGGCTTACAAACTACAGCCGTGCACGTAACGAAAGAACAATGAAAGAGCGTCTTGCTGCTGAAATTCTTGATGCCGTAAACGGTGTTGGCGGCGCAGCAAAGAAACGCGAAGACACACACAAAATGGCAGAAGCAAACAGAGCTTTTGCACATTATAGATGGTAGTTTCATACTACCGATATTTATTGCAGTCTGCATAAGACTACAGGAGGTTATTTATGGCAAGAAAACTTTCTCTTGAAATGACCAGAAATATTTGTATTATGGCCCACATCGATGCCGGTAAACCCACCACACCCGAACGTATTCTTTTCTTCACAGGTAAGAATCACAAAATGGGTGAAACCCATGATGGTGGTGCTACCATGGACTGGATGGAACAAGAACAAGAACGTGGTATTACTATCACTTCTGCTGCTACAACTTGTTTCTGGAAAGACCATCGTATCAATATTATCGACACCCCGGGTCACGTTGACTTCACTGTTGAAGTTCAGCGTTCTTTGCGTGTACTTGACGGTTCTGTTACCGTAATGTGCGCAAAGGGTGGTGTTGAACCGCAGTCTGAAACCGTTTGGCGTCAGGCTGACGAATATAAAGTACCCCGTATGATTTACGTTAATAAAATGGACATCATGGGTGCTGACTTCTACAACGTTTTAAACATGGTTAAAGACCGTTTGCAGTGTAATGCTGTTCCCATTCAGTTGCCTATTGGTTCTGAAGACACATTCCGCGGTATTGTTGACCTTGTTAACAACGAAGCAGAAATTTATTATGACGACTTAGGTAAAGACGTTAGGGTTGAACCTATTCCCGATGATATGAAGGAATTGGCTGAAAAATACCGTACAGCCCTTATTGAAGCAGTTGTTGAACAAGACGATGAATTGATGGAAAAATACTTCGAGGGTGAAGAACCCACCATTGAACAAATCAAAGCCATCATTCGTAAGGCAACCATTGAAAATAACATGGTTCCCGTTTGCTGCGGTACATCTTACCGTAACAAAGGTGTTCAGCCCTTGCTTGACGCTATTATTGATTATATGCCTGCTCCTACCGACATTGAAGCTATTAAGGGCGTAAACCCCGATACCGATGAGGAAGAAGTTAGACATTCCACCGATGACGAGCCGTTTGCTGCTTTGGCATTTAAAGTTGCTACCGACCCGTTTGTTGGTAAAATTTGCTATTTCCGTGTATATTCGGGTAAAGTTGATTCAGGTGCTACCGTTTATAACTCTGTTAAAGACGGTAAAGAAAGAATGGGCCGTATCTTGCAGATGCATGCTAACCACAGAGAAGACCTTGAAACCTGTTATTCAGGTGACATTGCCGCTGCGGTTGGTCTTAAAAACACCACAACAGGTGATACACTCTGCGATGAAAAACACCCAGTAATTCTTGAATCAATGAATTTTCCGGAACCGGTTATTCGTGTTGCAGTTGAACCTAAAACAAAAGCCGGTCAGGAAAAAATGGGTATTGCTCTTGCAAAACTTGCAGAAGAAGACCCAACATTCAAATGCTACACCGATGAAGAAACAGGCCAAACAATTATTGCCGGTATGGGTGAACTTCACCTTGAAATCATTGTTGACCGTTTGCTTCGTGAATTTAAGGTTGAGGCAAACGTTGGTGCTCCTCAGGTTGCTTACAAAGAAACCATTCGCACCAAAGTTGACCACGAAACCAAGTACAAACGTCAGTCGGGTGGTTCCGGTCAGTACGGTCACGTTAAAATTATTCTTGAACCCAACGAATCGGGCAAAGGTTATGAATTTATTAACTCCGTTACCGGCGGTTCTATTCCTAAGGAATATATCCCTGCTGTTGATACCGGTATCCGTGGCGCATTAAATAACGGTGTATTGGCAAGTTATCCTGTTGTTGACGTTAAAGTTACACTTTACGATGGTTCTTACCACGAAGTTGACTCTTCTGAAATGGCATTTAAGATTGCCGGTTCTATGGCATTCAAAGAAGCTTGCAGAAAAGCTGACCCCGTATTGCTTGAACCCATTATGAAGGTTGCTGTTAACGTTCCCGAAGAATATTTCGGCGCAGTTCAGGGCGATTTAATCGGCCGCCGCGGTGAAATTCTTGGTTTTGAAGACAGAGGAAACATTAAGCAAATCAATGCTCATGTTCCGCTTGCAGATATGTTCGGTTACGCTACCGACCTTCGTTCCAGAACACAGGGCCGTGGCCAATATGTAATGGAACCTGATGGATATAAAGCAGTTCCGAAGAGCGTATCGGAAAAGATTATTTCTGCACGCGCAAAGAAGGATTAATTTTGTAAAAATAAATCTTGAATTTTGGGTTCAGATTTGTTAAAATAAACTTAGCAATAAAACAATTTATTTTTAGGAGGAAATTCAAATGGCAAAAGCTCATTTTGAACGAAACAAACCGCACGTAAACATTGGTACTATCGGTCACGTTGACCATGGTAAGACAACTCTTACTGCTGCTATTACCAAATACCTTTCTTTGAAAGGACAGGCAAGCTTTGAAGATTATGCAAACATCGATTAAGCTCCTGAAGAAAGAGAACGTGGTATTACAATCAATACCGCACACGTTGAGTATGAAACTGACAACCGTCACTATGCTCACGTTGACTGCCCGGGCCACGCCGACTACGTTAAGAACATGATTACCGGTGCTGCTCAGATGGACGGCGCTATCCTTGTTATCGCTTCTACCGATGGTCCTATGGCTCAAACAAAAGAACACCTTCTCCTTGCTCGTCAGGTAGGCGTTCCTTACATTGTTGTTTTCATGAACAAAGTTGACCAAGTTGATGACGCTGAACTTCTTGAACTTGTTGAAATGGAAATCCGTGAAACTCTTGATAAATACGAGTTCCCCGGCGATGATACTCCTATTGTTAAAGGTTCTGCTCTTAAAGCACTTGAATCTGCTTCTAACGACCCCGCTGCTCCTGAATATGCTCCTATCGCTGAACTCATGGCAGCAGTTGACAGCTACATTCCTACTCCGGAACGTAAAGCTGACCTTCCTTTCATTATGCCTATTGAAGACGTTATGACCATTTCTGGTCGTGGTACCGTTGTAACAGGCCGTGTTGAACGTGTTCAGTTAAATGCTGGTGATGAAGTTGAAATCATCGGTCTTACCGAAGAAAGAAAGAAAACAGTTGTTACTTCTATGGAAATGTTCCGTAAAACTCTTGACTACTGTGAAGCTGGCGATAACGTTGGTGCTCTTCTCCGTGGCGTTGCTCGTGACGAAGTAGAACGCGGTCAGGTTCTTTGCAAACCCGGTTCTATCAACCCCCACACCAAATTCCATGGTCAGGTTTATATCCTTACCAAAGAAGAGGGTGGACGTCATACTCCTTTCTTCAACAACTACCGTCCTCAGTTCTATTTCAGAACAACTGACGTTACCGGTGTTGTATCTCTTCCTGCAGGCACCGAAATGTGCATGCCTGGCGATAACGTAGAAATGGACGTTGAACTCATTACTCCTATCGCTATTGAAGAAGGTCTCCGCTTCGCTATCCGTGAAGGTGGCCGTACTGTTGGTTCTGGTGTTGTTACCTCTATCAACGGCTAATTCTTAACTGAATTTTAAAACAGGCAGGGTAATACCTGTCTGTTTTTTTAACACTATATGTTAAAAAATTAACAAACATTAAATAAATTTTGAAGAAAAATGTCAAAAAGTTGTTATGAATTTCACAATATTGGTTGACATAGTGGCTTTTATGTGATATAATTATGAAAAATTTTAATATATAGCATAGTATGTACTATATATGTTTTGGAGGAATTATTATGGCAAGAGTTTATAATTTTAGTGCAGGTCCTTCTATGTTACCTGAAGAAGTTTTAAAAACTGCAGCAGCAGAAATGCTTGAATACGGCACAACAGGTCAGTCGGTAATGGAAATGTCCCACCGTTCAAAAGAATACCAGGCAATTATCGATGAAGCCGAAGCAAATCTTCGTCAAATAATGAATATTCCCGATAATTATACTGTTTTGTTCTTACAGGGCGGTGCTTCTACCCAGTTTGCAATGGTACCCTTTAACCTTATGAACAAAAATAAAAAAGCCGATTACGTTATTACAGGCCAGTGGGCTAAAAAGGCATATAAAGAAGCAGCACGTTATGGTGATGCCCGTGCAATTGCTTCTTCTGAAGATAAGGTTTTCTCTTATATTCCTAATGTAACTAAGGATATGATTGACCCTGACGCCGATTACGTTCATATTTGTATGAATAATACAATTTACGGTACAAAGTGGAACAATTTACCCGATACCGGCGATGTACCGCTTGTTGCCGATATTTCAAGCTGTATTCTTTCTGAACCCATTGACGTAACAAAATTCGGTGTTCTTTACGGTGGCGCTCAAAAGAACGTTGCACCTGCAGGTGTTACCATTGTTATTATTAGAAATGATTTAATTGGCAACGCAATGGATATTACCCCCACAATGCTTAATTACAAAACACACGCCGATAACGGTTCTATGTTCAATACACCGCCTTGCTACACAATTTATATTGCTGGTCTTGTGTTTAAGTGGATAAAAGAACTTGGCGGACTTGAAGAAATGAAGAAAATTAACCTTAAAAAAGCCGAAATTCTTTATAATTTCCTTGATAACAGCAAACTTTTTAAAGGCACCGTTGTTAAAGAAGACCGTTCTTTAATGAATGTTCCGTTTGTAACAGGCAATGATGAACTTGATGCTAAATTTATTGCCGAAGCAAAAGCGGCAGGTTTTGTAAATATTAAAGGTCACCGTTCGGTTGGCGGTATGCGTGCTTCCATTTATAACGCAATGCCTGTTGAGGGTGTCCAAAAATTAGTTGCATTTATGCAAAAATTTGAAGAGGAGAATTCCTAATGTATAACATTAAGACGTATAATAAAATTTCTCAAATTGGTATGAAAGAATTTTCTGCCGAAAAATATACCGTTGGCGATGACGTAAATGCTCCTGTTGGCGCAATAGTTCGTTCTGCCGCACTTCACGATGAAGTTTTTAACCCTGAACTTTTGGCTATTGCAAGGGCAGGTGCAGGAACAAACAATATTCCCATTGAACGTTGCAGTGATGAAGGTATTATCGTGTTTAACACTCCCGGTGCAAATGCAAATGCAGTAAAAGAACTTGTTATTGCGGGCTTGTTAATTTGCTCAAGAAAGGTTTTACCCGCAATTGAATGGGCAAAAACTTTAAAGGGCAACGGCGACCAGGTTGGTAAAATGGTTGAAAAGGGCAAAAGCGCATTTGCAGGCCCCGAAATTCGCGGTAAAGCAATAGGTGTTGTTGGCCTTGGCGCAATAGGTGTTCTTGTTGCCAATGCCGCTAATGCTTTGGGTATGAAAGTTTACGGCTATGACCCATACCTTTCGTTGCAAAGTGCTTGGAACCTTTCGCACAATGTTAAAAGGGCAACCGATTTAAAAGAAATTTACGAAAATTGCGATTATATTTCTTTGCATATTCCGCTAACCAAAGACACAAAAGGCACCATTGATGCAAACGCATTTGCTTTAATGAAAGACGGAGTTCGCATTTTAAACTTTGCGCGTGACGGACTTGTAAACAGTGCCGATATGATTGTTGCGCTTGAAAGCGGTAAAGTTGCTTCTTATGTTGTTGACTTCCCAACCGATGAAATGATTGGCGTAAACGGTGTTATTTGCATACCTCACCTTGGCGCCTCTACCCCCGAATCCGAAGAAAACTGTGCCGAAATGGCGGCAAAGCAACTTGTTGATTACATTGAAAACGGTAACATTACCAATTCGGTAAATATGCCCAATATTTCAATGCCAAAAAGTGGTAAATACCGTATTTGCATAATTCATAAGAATGTTCCTAATATGCTTACAACAATTACAACAGTTGTTGCAAAAGATAACGTTAATATTGAAAACCTTTTGAATAAATCAAGGGGTGATATTGCTTATACAATGCTTGACGTTGACGATTGCGATACCGAAACAATTGCAAACCATTTAAAAGCAGCCGACGGTATTATTAGGGTAAGAATAATATAATAAAAGCAGGGTTAACCCTGCTTTTTGTTTGTTGACAATGGTAAAGAATTAGGGTATTATAAAATAAAATAACTCTTTTGGGGATATATTATGGATAAAAGAAATTTAAGTATGCTAATGGACCTTTATGAAATGACCATGGCAAACGGCATTTTGGGTAGCGATATGCAAAACACTATCGCGTATTTTGATATGTTCTTCCGCCGTGTTCCCGATGAGGGCGGTTACGCTATTATGGCAGGCCTTGAACAACTAATGGAATATTTTAACAATCTTCATTTTTCAGATGATGACGTTGAATATTTAAAGGGCTTGAATTTATTTAGCGAGGAATTCTTAGAATTCTTGCGTGATTTTAAATTTGAGTGCGACGTTTGGGCGGTTCCTGAAGGTACTCCTATTTTCCCGCGTGAGCCAATTTTAACTGTTAAAGGTCCTATAATGCAAGCGTTTATGGTTGAAACAATGGTGCTTTTAACAATTAACCATCAATCGCTTATTGCAACAAAAGCAAACCGTATTGTCCGCGCGGCAGACGGTAGGGCGGTAATGGAATTTGGTTCCCGCCGTGCGCACGGTTACGATGCGGCAATTTATGGTGCTCGCGCCGCGCTTATTGGCGGTTGCAGCGGTACTGCTTGTGTAAAAACTGCTAAAGATTTTTCTGTTCCCGCTTCGGGTACAATGGCTCACAGTTGGGTACAACTGTTTGACAGTGAATACGATGCGTTTAAGGCGTATGCTGAAAAATACCCAACCAAAACAGTTTTGCTTGTAGACACCTACAATGTTTTAAAATCAGGTATTCCAAACGCTATAAAGGTGTTCGATGAAGTTTTAAAACCACAAGGTTACCGTCCTGTTGGTATTCGTATTGATAGCGGTGATATTACTTATATCACCAAAAAAGCCCGTAAAATGCTTGATGACGCAGGGTACAGTGATTGTAAGATTATTGTTTCAAACTCGCTTGATGAGTATTTAATAAGGGATATGCTTATTCAAGGCGCTAAAGTTGATAGTTTCGGCGTTGGCGAACGACTTATTACTGCTTCAAGCGAAGCGGTGTTTGGCGGTGTATATAAACTTGTTGCCATAGAAAAAGATGGCAAGGTAATTCCCAAAATTAAGGTTAGCGAAAATACCGCAAAAATCACCATTCCCGGCATTAAAATTCCGTGGCGCTTGTACGACAAAGAAACAGGCAAATGTATTGCCGACGTTTTAACCTTAAACGATGAAAAAATCGACGACAGTAAACCCTACGAAATTTTCCACCCCGAATATACTTGGAAACGCAAATTGGTTGATAATTTTGTGGCTAAAAAATTGCAGGTTAAAATTTTTGAAAAGGGTAAACAGGTGTATGAAAGCCCCAGCGTAAGCAATATTCAAAAATACTGTAAAGAACAAGTGGACTTGCTGTGGGAAGAAGTAACCCGTTTTGAAAAACCCCATACTTATTACGTTGACTTATCTCAAAAACTTTGGTACCAACGTAACGAATTGCTTAACAGTCATTCATTCAAATAATAAAGGAGAAAAAACAATGAAAAAATTATTATCTTTGCTTTTGGTACTTGTTTTGGTTTTCACATTTGCAGGTTGCGGTGAAAGAATAAAGAATAAAGACGGGGTTGATATTGAATATTATCTCTCGGTTGGCGAAATTCAGGGCGCACAGTTCCGCCTTGGCACCAAAACCGAAGATATCGAAAATGCAAAACTCCAGCATATCGAAAGCGCAACGGGTGAGGGCAACCATGAACACGACCACGAAAATGCAATTACACTTGTTGAAGGCGTTGTAAGCCGCCATTACGTTTACGGCGCTTACCATTATTATTATAATAAAGGAAAGCAAACACAGGGTATTTCCTTTATTGCAGCGTTTGATACCGCTTTCGGTTTCACAGTTGGTACCACCACCAAAACCGAAGTTATAAACGCTTTGGGCAAACTTAAATACACCGAAGATAAAGCAACCGATAGAGAGTTGTTCTTCGCACTATTTTCACCCTCTAACTGTGAAAAGGTTGTTTTAACAAAAGATAATAAAGAATTAACATTCTATTTCGGCGACGGAATTTTAATGTTCGTAACCATTTGCAACACCGACTTATGGTCACTTGATGGTTAAATTAAAAGCAGTGAACTAAAGTTCACTGCTTTTTTATATTAGTTCTTCTATTTGGTTTAAAATTTCCTTTGTGCCGTTGCCATTTAGTGCTGAAAAGGGGATAATGTTTACGCCATCGGCGAATTCGCCCAGTTGCTCTTTAATATTAGCAAGGTTTTGGTTAAATCCCGTTTTATTAAGTTTATCGCTTTTGGTAAGAACAATTGAATATGGAATATTCATTTGA
>JAZOOT010000021.1:0-9095 GCA_045655165.1 Acutalibacteraceae bacterium | reverse complement strand
GTTAGCCACTGCTAACTGACTGTCAAAAATAAACAGCAATATAAATTGCTGTTATAATTATACAATAATAGCGTTTGCTAAATTACTGTCAAAATTGTAACGCGCGTCTTTAACAGAAACGATGCAACCGCTTTTTCGGCGCTTAATTACGGTAATGGGTTCGCCGCTAAAGCAACCAAGCGAAAACAAAAAGGCGTTTAACTCATCGTCATCGGTTTTTATTTGCCTTATAATGTATTCTTTTCCTTCTTCTACTTCGTTTAATGTCACAAAAACACCGCCCCAAAAAATCAGTTAGCCACCGCTAACTAAAAGAAATTATACACCTTCACCCAAAATTTGTCAAGAGAATATTTGATTTTTTTTTAAAACTGTGTTATTCTATGGTTGTATAAAAAAGGGGTGAATTTTATGTCGCTAAACGCGTCGGGCGAAATGTATTTAGAAACAATTTATGTGCTTTGCAAACAAAAACAAACGGTACGAAGCATAGATATTGCCGAATATATGGATTTTTCTAAACCCAGCGTAAGCCGCGGGGTTGGGCTTTTGAAAAACGCAAACTATATAAGTGTTGATAAAAACGGTTTTATTACCCTTACTGAAAAAGGCCAATTACTTGCCCAAAAAATTTACGAACGGCACACCGTTTTAACAAGCGCCTTAATGTTTTTGGGGGTAGATAAAGAAACCGCCACCGAAGACGCCTGTAAAATTGAACATGTAATAAGCGATAAATCTTTTGAAGAAATAAAAAACCACATAAAAAAATACGGTAAATAAAAGCAGAAACGATTCCTCGTTTCTGCTTTTTGTGTTATTTTCCGCAATTTTTATAACGCCTTTCTTTTGCCAAAACTTTGTTTTGGCACCGAAACAAAGTTTCGGCAACAAATTATTAAAATAATTTGAAAAAAGGCGTTGAAAGGACTGTTATACAAAACAAATTATTGTTTCGTTCTATAACAGTCCTTATCAAAACTTGGGTTGCAAACATAAAAGTTTTTAGAATCAAGTTTATCGGCAGTTAAGCGCAACGCTTCACCAAAGCGTTGGTAATGCACAATTTCGCGTTGGCGCAAAAATTTAAGCGGTTCGCGAATGTCGGGGTCGTCAATAAGGCGAAGCAGGTTGTCGTAAGTTACGCGCGCTTTTTGTTCAGCTGCTAAATCTTCGTGCAAATCGGCTAAAATATCGCCTTTTGCTTGAATATATTCGGCGCGCCACGGTAGTCCTGCTGCCGCAACGGGGTAAACGGCTGCGGTGTGGTCAACAAAATATTTGTCAAAACCGCTTTTCTTAATTTCTTCGTAACTTAATTTCCTGGTTAATTGGTGTACCATAGCGCATACCATTTCAAGATGCGCAAGTTCTTCGGTACCAATATCGGTTAAAATTGCCTTTACTTCGCTATAAGGCATTGAATAGCGTTGCGTTAAATATCGCATAGAGGCGCCAAGTTCGCCGTCGGGACCGCCAAACTGGCTAATAATAATCTGCGCGTATTTTGGGTTAGGGTTTTTAATGTTTACGGGAAACTCTAATTTCTTCTCGTAACTCCACATTTATACCTCACACTCCTTGCTGTTTTCCCACGGCCACGGTGAATCTACCCACACCCAGCGGTTTTGGTTGTTCACATCGGCAGCGCGAACAATATAATCACCGTATTTTGTTTCGTAAGTTTTAACCAAAGCTGCGCGTTCGGCTTTCATTTCGTGAAGAACCGCTAAAGCGCGGCGGCAGTTTGGGTGAGTGTCTAAAAATAATTCGGCTTCAATAATAGAAAAGTCGTACTGGTGAATTTTTTCCTTTAATAACTGTTTTTCGCTCATACTGCACCGCTTCCTTTAAAGGGTTTGTCTAAATCTTTAAAAAGAGTACCGCGCACAAAGGCGGTTTCGGCGGTGTAAATATTTTCAAATTCTTGGTCTTCAATAAATACCAACGTAAGCGCCTGACGGCAGGCGTCACGGTTTGTTTCGTTTAGCATAAAAGCTCTCCTTTCGGGCATAGCCCAATAGCAGTTTATTCAAAGAAAAATAAAATGTTACTTTAAATATTGTATTATGTAGTTTGATATGATAGAATGAAATATATTCAAAAAGGCGGTGAAAAAATGGCAGGAATTTTATACGTTGTGGGCACCCCCATTGGCAATTTGGGCGATTTTTCGCCCCGCGCGGCTGAAGTTTTAGAAAGTGTTGATTTTATTGCGGCGGAAGATACCCGCGTAAGCGTTAAACTTTTAAACCACTTCGGCATTAAAAAACCGCTTATTTCTTATTACGAACATAATAAAATTGATAAAGGCGAACAAATTTTAAACCGTATTAAAAGCGGTGAAAGTTGCGCCGTTATATCCGACGCAGGTATGCCTTGTATATCTGACCCCGGCGAAGAACTTGTGCGCGAAGCCCACAAACACGGCGTAAAGGTAGAAGTTGTACCCGGCCCCAGCGCAGTAATTTCGGCTTTGGCTGTTTCGGGTATGAAAAGCGGACGGTTTACCTTCGAGGGCTTTTTGTCGGTAAACAGGCCGTCGCGAAGGGCTCATCTTGCCGAAATTCAAAACGAAAAGCGCACTATGGTTTTTTACGAGGCACCGCATAAATTGGTTGCCACACTTAAAGATTTTTATGAAACCTTGGGCAACCGCGAAATTACCATTGCGCGTGAACTTACCAAACTTCACGAAGAAATAAAAAAAACCACCCTGCTTGATGCGTTTAATTACTACAGCGAAAACGCGCCAAAGGGTGAATTTGTACTTTTAATTGAGGGAAAGCCCGAAAAGGAAGAAAATTATTCTTTTGCTGACGCTGTAAACTTTGCAAAAGAGTGGCTAAAAAAAGGCGAATCGGCAACAACCGCGGCAAAACGCGCCGCCGAACTAACCGGCTTTAAAAAAAGCGAAATATATAAAGAACTGTATTAAAACAAAAAAGCAGAGAAAACTCTCTGCTTTTTTTATTTGTATTCTTTTGCGCCAAGGTCTTTTAAATATTTTTCTGCGGCGGGGTAGTCATCGGTAACAACAAGAATAACCGCGTCGCCCAGTTTGTAAACAAGGCGCGAAGAAATTTTGTTGTATTCAGCATCGCTAAGGTTTTTAAGTCGCGCCGCTGTTTGTGAAACGAATTTGTTTATTGAATCCATTACGGTTTTTTCGCTGTCGCTGTCTTTTGGAACAAAAACCGCCGAAACAAAATGTTTTTCGTTTTTATCGCTAACGGCAACACGCCATTCCTTTAAAAGTTCTTCCGAAAAAGGAAAATAAGCGGTAAGCTGTTCGTTTTCAATAACGGTTAAATTTTGTGTGGTAAATAAATCGCGCGAAATCATATTGCAAAGTTCCGCCGCGCTGTATTTTGGCTGTTCTTTTTTGCAGGCGCTAAAACTAAACAGTAAAAGCGCGCAAAGCAAAAGCGCCGCAATTCTTTTAATTTTCATTTTAAATCCCCTGAAAATCTTTTTTTGTAACTGTTATTTTAACACACTTTTTTCAAAAAGTAAACACAAACAAAAGGGGCGGTTTTTGATTTACATAATGTTTATATTCATTTTACCGCGAATACACCGCTTTTTATAGTTATGCACCGAGTTTTGAACAATTTTGCCCAAAAACAGCCCCGTTTTATGCCGTTTTTGGTTTTTAATGTTAATTACTCTGTTTATAACTTCAATAACTTTTTGTGGTTACCAAGTTTACATAATGTCGTTTTATGCATAAAATTGTAACCAAATTGTAACAATTATGCATACCCAAAAAAGGATGTCGAAGCATCCCTTTTAATGTAATCTTTTTGCGAAAAACCTTAAAAACGTATCAATGGACGGTTCTTTCCCGTCGGGCGCAACTTGCCTCCAAAATATTTGGGCTTCGGGGTCTCGCGAGGCCATACCTGCGCGAATAGCGGCATTCATATCTGTTATTACTTCTTTTGTTGTTACACCGTGCTGTTTTGCTATTTGGCGAATAATCTTTCTTGTTGACATTTTTCTTTCTCCATTCATAACTGATTGGTTTTTGTCATAACTGACAGTTTAGTTATACCATAAATGTTTTGTCAAAAAATGTCGGAGTGTGTAGGTAAAACAAAAAAGAGTTCACTTTTTGTAAAGAGAACTCTTTTTTTGCTATATTGCGCGTTTTGAATGGGAAATCATAGTGTTAATAACGTCGTATATTTTGTTACGGTCTTCTTCTGAAAGAAGTGAAAGTTTTTCGTTCAGCAAAGAAATTTTAACGGTGTAAGAAGCATCAACAACGTCGCAAAGAACAACGTCAGCCGAAACGCCGATAGCATTTAAAATAGCAATCAAAGTTTCAAGCGACGGTGTTTTTTCACCGCGTTCTATCATGCCAACGTAAGTTACCGAAAGATTTGCTTTTTCTGCCAAATCTTCTTGTCGCATATTCTTAGACAAACGGCATTTTCGTATATTTGCACCAATTGTATCAAATTTCATTCTGCTCATCTCCCCAATAGTTATTGACTATAACTATTAGTATAGGTTTGAAAAACTTATTTTAACACAAACTAAAAGGAAGACATCATAACCAATTGTTATTAAATGCTATATCATTATATAAATAAGGGCGTAAAGGAGCAAATCATCTGCCTCTTGGCTGCTTAAAAGCAAGAACAAACCAAGCAGTAAAAGACGGTCGGAATCGGCGCGGAAGTTATCTAATTTAAGCAGTTTAAAAATGTCAAAAGGGGTGCTTTTCGGCACCGCTTGAATGGGTTTTGTTTCGGGCGGTTTGCTTGATGCCTTTTCGTTATAACGGCGGTTCATTTCTTTAACTCGCTGTTCGGCTTCGGCCTTTTGGCGTTCAAATTCGGTCAAACAAACACCCCCTTAAAATAATCCGCTGTCTTTTAAAAAAGGCGCAATTTCAATAAGTTTTAAAATTTTAACGGCGGTATCAACCCGTTCTCTGCGTTCCTCTTTTAAGTGCGGACGAAGTGCCAACAAAAGTTTTTCGCGCTGGCTGCTTTCGCTGTTTTTAATTTTGCCCACAATATTCATAATTTTGGTTATATCAATATCGCCAAGGGGGCTTTCTTCGGCGGGTTTTTGTTCGCCTAACAGCCCTTCTGCCATTTCGCGTATGCGGTTTAAACTTTGCGGGTCCGAAAGTATGCTGTTTAGTTTTTCACTTAAATCATCCATTTACTTTTTATCTCCCATTATTTTTTTAATAATTTGTTGCGCTTGCTCACTTGCTAAAAGTTGTTCGGTTAATTTTTGGTTGTTTAAAACGCTTTTAACCTTTGCGGCATCACTTAACGATAATTTAGATAATAAATCTTTTGCTTCGCCGTTTTTTGCTGCAGCAATCAGTTTTTCAATATCGTAATTGTTCATAATTTCACCACCTTAGATGATACAGTGTATAACAAAATTAAAAATTGGTGAAAAAATAACGGAAAACAGTATAAGTTTTCCGTTATTTTTTAATAGCCATATATTTTTTCTTTGTGGCCTCGCCGCCGCGAATATGCCGTTCTTCTTTGTTTTTTTGTAGTACTTTGTTTACGCCCGAAAAAAGCGCGGGGTTGGTTTTTCTAAGCCGTTCGGTAACATCTTTATGTACGGTAGATTTGCTAATGTTAAACTCTTTTGCCGTGGCGCGCACCGTAGCGCCGGTATCTAAAATATATTCGCCCAAAACAACCGCCCTGGGCTTTGCCCAATGTTTCATAAAATCAACTCCTAAACGGACTTGTTTTATTCTATGAAACAAAAAAGGGAAATATGTAAAAATAAAACCGACTTTTTATAAAGTCGGTTTTATGCTTATTTGTTGTTTTTTGCTTTTTCTTTGTCTTCCTCTTTGCTTGAAAGAACAAAAAGTTCTTCGCAGGCGCGCTGTGCAGAAACAAGTTCTTTCATTGCTTTTTCGGTTGCGTCAAGCAAGGTTAAATACATTTGTTTGTAATCAGCCATAAAACCCTCCTAAAATATGGGGGCTATATACCCTTAATGTTTTAGATTATAACCCCCATAATATTTGTTGTCAAGGAGGGGTTTTATGATAAGTTACGAAAAACTCTTTATAACCATGAAAGCAAAGGGCTTTTCCACCTATACTTTAAGAGAAAAATGCGGAATTGACAGCAAAACAGTAAGACGTCTTAAAGCAAACGAAAACATTACAACAAAAACGTTAGATAAACTTTGCGCTGCGCTTGACTGCAAAATAGAAGATATAATTGAATATGTTAAATAAAAAAACCCAACTTCACGTGAAGTTGGGCTTTTGTTTTAATTAAAGTTCAGGGCCTGCTTTAACGAGTGCTTTACCTGCATCGTTGCCGGTGTATTTTTCAAAGTTTTTAACAAATCTGCTTGCTAAATCTTTTGCTTTTTCTTCCCAAACGCCTGCGTCTGCATAGGTGTCGCGCGGGTCAAGAATACCTGTATCAACACCCGGAAGTGCAGTGGGAACTGCCAAATTAAAGTAAGGAATTGTTTTGGTTTCGGCTTTAAGAATTGAACCATCAAGAATAGCATCAATAATACCGCGGGTATCTTTAATAGAAATACGTTTGCCCGAACCGTTCCAGCCGGTGTTTACCAAATATGCTTTAGCGCCGCTCTTTTCCATTTTCTTAACAAGTTCTTCGGCGTATTTTGTGGGGTGTAATTCCAAGAATGCCTGACCGAAACAAGCCGAGAAAGTAGGTGTGGGTTCGGTAATACCGCGTTCGGTACCTGCAAGTTTAGAAGTAAAGCCCGAAAGGAAGTAGTACTGTGCCTGTTCAGGAGTTAAAACCGAAACAGGAGGCAATACGCCGAAAGCATCGGCCGAAAGGAAGATAACATTTTTAGCATCGGGTGCTGCAGAAACGGGGCGAACAATTTTTTCAATGTGGTCAATGGGGTAAGAAACACGTGTGTTTTCGGTTACCGAGCCATCGGCAAAGTCGCAAACGCCGTTTTCGTCAACAGTAACATTTTCTAAAAGTGCATTGCGTTTAATTGCATTATAAATGTCGGGTTCGCTTTCTTTATCAAGGTTAATAACCTTTGCGTAACAGCCGCCTTCAAAGTTAAACACGCCGTTGTCGTCCCAACCGTGTTCGTCGTCGCCAATAAGCAAACGCTTGGGGTCGGTTGAAAGGGTGGTTTTACCTGTGCCCGAAAGACCGAAGAAGAGCGCGGTGTTTTCGCCGTTCATATCGGTGTTAGCCGAGCAGTGCATGGAAGCCATACCTTTAAGGGGCAAATAGTAGTTCATCATAGAGAACATACCTTTTTTCATTTCGCCGCCGTACCAGGTGTTAAGAATAACCTGTTCTTTAGAAGTAATGTTAAATACAACAGCAGTTTCAGAATTAAGGCCTAATTCTTTAAAGTTTTCTACCTTTGCTTTAGAAGCGTTGTAACTAATAAAGTCGGGTTCAAAGTTTTCTAGTTCTTCGGCTGTAGGAGCAATGAACATATTTTTAACAAAGTGTGCCTGCCAAGCAACTTCCATAATAAAGCGGATAGCCATACGGGAATCGGCATTTGTACCGCAGAAAACGTCCATTACATAAAGTTTCTTATCAGAAAGTTCTTTAACAGCAAGGTCTTTTAAAGAATTCCAAGTATCAATGCTGCAGGGGTGGTTGTCGTTTTTAAATTCGTCACTTGTCCACCAAACTGTGTCTTTGGAGTTTTCGTCCATAACAATAAATTTGTCTTTAGGCGAACGGCCGGTGTAAATACCTGTCATAACGTTTACTGCGCCAAGTTCGGTTTCAACGCCCTTTTCAAAACCCTCTAGTGCAGGGTCGGTTTCAGCGGCAAAAAGTTCTTCATATGACGGGTTGTGAATAACTTCTTTTGCGCCGTAAATGCCGTATTTTGTTAAATCAAGTTGTTTCATTGTGTTTTTCCTCTCTGAAAAATATTTTAAAGGATATACGCGTGCAAAACACCATATTTCCCCATTTTCGTTAACCATTATATTATATTTTTGTTAATATTTCAACAATTATTTATAAAATAATTTACCAAAAAAGCAAAGAAAAACCCAAGCGTTTTTTACGTCTTCGTAAAAAAGATGTCTGAATAAAAACAATACAGCACCAGATAATGTTACCGATAATTTAAGAAAATACGGTATTGAGTTCTGTGATAAGTGGTTTGCCAATGTGTGCCTATATTCTTTTTACAAATCTAATAAATCTTGATATAACACATAATATAAGGGGGATAAAATGAGAAATTTAACAATTTACAGAAAGTCTGCCATGGCGGGCAGACTTTCAAAAATGAACGTTTTTGTAGAAAACCCTAACTCGAATGAGCTTGTTTTATTAGACCGTCACTACAAAAAAGCTCGGAGATTTAAAAACGGCGAAGCCGTGTATGTAATCAATGCGAAAGTGTTTTTGATACACGCTACGCGTGATGATATACAGTCCTTGCGGACTGATGAGATACAACGATAGCAACGCTATCGTAGATGATATACCATTGCTTTCGCAATGAATAAAAAAAGACAGTCAATTGACTGTCTTTTTTGGCGCGCTGAAGAAGATTCGCCCGAAAAATTATTTGTTATTCTCCTTTGCGGTGTTTAATGATGCTATTAACATTTTTTTAATTTCATTGGCAAGTGAAATTAAATCATCAAAATCATAGTCAAACAAGTTAGTCCTTTTTAATAGCGTAAGCCAATAAACGCTTTCGCCTGTTTCTTTGAGAGAAATATGTAATTTTGAGATAAAGTCCGCTTTACTGTTTCCGTAAATGGCTTCATTGATGTTTGCACCTACACTTGTAGCAGAACGGAGCAACTGTTTCGCAATTGTCGTATCCTTTTTGGTTTTGGACAATTCCTCGTAGAAAAGTACAATCTGAGTAGCGAAATCCATAGATTTTTCAAGTAACGGGCTATTCATTGTCTTCACCTCTCTTTGAAATCATTATATCACACTTTTTACTGAAAATCAATGCTTTTCGACCAAAGCGCCAAAGGCGCAGGAGAAAAGCTACCTTTTCTTTTCTCTCTTCTTTCTTATCTTTTCTCTGGAAAAGTCGCGTGGGGGATTTAGAGAAAAGTGAAGAGTGAAGAGCACAAAAAGCACAAG
>JAZOOT010000020.1:0-12779 GCA_045655165.1 Acutalibacteraceae bacterium | reverse complement strand
GGTTAAAAGCATTACGGCGCGGTCTACGCCAATACCCATGCCGCCTGTGGGGGGCATACCGTATTCCATGGCAGTAAGGAAATCCTCATCAAGCATTTCTGCCTCGTCATCTCCGCGTTCGCGAAGTTCAAGTTGTTTTTCAAAACGTTCGCGCTGAACAATGGGGTCGTTAAGTTCTGAATAAGCGTTGGCAAGTTCGCAACGGCAAATAAACAGTTCAAAACGTTCGGTTAAGCGCGGGTCGGCAGGGGATGCCTTGGTTAAAGGCGAAACCTCAACAGGATACATTGTAATAAATGTGGGCTGAATAAGTTTTTCTTCTACGCGTTGGTCAAAACAAGCGTAAAGCGCGTTGCCCCAAGTTTTATCGGCTGTGTCGGCAAGTTCAACGCCAATTGCCTTTGCAGCGGCAACAGCTTCTTCGTCACTCTGTATTGCGCCAAAGTCAATACCAACATATTCCTTAACTGCGTCAACCATTGTTAAGCGGCGCCAACCTGGTGTAAGGTCAATTTTTTCGCCCATCCATTCGGTTTCATAAGTACCCAAAATATCTTTAGCAGCGCCCGAAATAATGCCTTCGGCAATATCCATCATATCGTGGAAATCGGCATACGCTTGGTAAAGTTCAATAGTAGTAAATTCGGGGTTGTGTTTTGTGTCCATACCCTCGTTTCTAAAAATTCTGCCAATTTCATAAACCCTATCCATACCGCCAACAATAAGACGTTTAAGCGGAAGTTCGGTAGCAATGCGCATATACATATTAAGATTTAAGGTGTTGTGGTGGGTAATAAACGGCCTTGCACTTGCACCGCCTGCAATGGTGCTAAGCACAGGTGTTTCAACCTCAATATAACCCATATCGTCAAGATATTTGCGCATATATTTTATGAACGAAGAACGAATAATAAAGTTGTTCTTAACTTCGGGGTTCATAATTAAATCAACGTATCTTTGGCGGAAACGAAGGTCGTTATCGCGAAGGCCATGGAATTTTTCGGGAAGCGGTAAAAGCGATTTGCTAAGCAAAATAATGCTTTTAGCATGAACCGAGATTTCGCCTGTTTGGGTTTTAAACACAAAGCCCTCTACGCCAACAATATCGCCAATGTCAAACTTCTTAAATGCGGCATATTCGTCTTCGCCAATATCGTCGCGTTTAACGTAAAGCTGAATTTTGCCCTTTTGGTCGCTTACGCCTGCAAAACTTGCTTTGCCCATAACGCGACGGCTCATAAGGCGGCCTGCAATACGCACTGTTTTGCCGTCAAAATTTTCAAAATCTGCTTTAATATCGGCAGAATAGTTTGTAAAATCAAACTTGGTTATTTCAAAAGGGTTTTTGCCATCAGCAATAAGGTTAGCAAGTTTTTCACGTCTTACCTTTAAAATTTCACTTAAATCTTCTTCAACAATGTTGTTATTTATTTCAGCCATTTTTATACGTCCTTTTATTTGGAAATTGCAACAATTTTAAGTTCTATTTCACCGTCGGGGGCTTCTGCTTTAACAATATCGCCCACCTTTGCGCCCAAAAGCGCTTTGCCAACGGGTGATTCATCGGAAATGTAACCGTTTTCGGGGGCAGCTTCTGCCGAACCCACAATTTTAAATTCCATTTCTTCTTCGAATTCTACATCTAAAACCTTTACCTTTGAACCAATAGTAACGGTTTTACCTGCGCTTTTCTTTTCGGCAATAATTTCAACGTTGTTAAGCATTGCTTCAAGTTCAGCAATACGGGCTTCAATTTTTGCCTGTTCATTCTTGGCTTCGTCATATTCGCTGTTTTCGGATAAATCACCGTATCCGCGTGCAACCTTGATTTTTTCGGCAATATCTGTTCTGCCGACAGTCTTTAAATTTTCAAGTTCATCCTGTAATTTTTTAAGACCCTCATCGGTAAGCTTTATAGTTTTAGCCATTCTTATATACCATCCCTTAAACAATAGTGCTTATATTATATAACTTTGTTATATAAAAGTCAACAAATACTTTAATTGACAAATGCTAACTCACAGCCCGTATAATACCACAGTAAAATATCTTTATAACTGCTTCCTTGCATTGCCATATAATTTGCGCCGTATTGGCTCATTCCGCAAAGGTGTCCGTAACCGCGCACTGTAAAAGTATATGTAGTTTCTTTTAAAGAAACCGTAAAATTTGCACTTTTAAGACCAAAAAGTTCGCGAATTTCAGCGCCTGTTAAAACATTTTCGCCAAATTTCATTGAAGCAACGCTGCCGCCATCTGTTCTCGTTTCACTGCTAAACCATTCGCCGTTTGTTATTTCCTTTTTTGCAAGAATTTCGGCAACTTGGTCACGGCTTATTTCTACCGTGCTTAAAAAATCGGGCGAAAGCATATCGCCAATGCTTTCTTTTGGAACAAGGTAGGGAAGTTCTTTTCCAAAAACGGCCTTGGCGCTTTCGGTTTTACCGCCCGAAATTGCGGTATAAACGCTTAAAATAATTTCGCCGTCATAAGTTAATGCTTGGCGGTAAACTTCGTTTATTGCGTCATCAATTTTTTTGGCATATTCCACGCCCTTTTCGCCCCAATCATTAAGCGCAGTTTCACGCGGTTTAAACGCTTGGTCGGTATTATGAGAATCGGTTATGTCATATTCTTCTTTTTTGTTAATACCAGTTTTATATAAGGCAAAAGTATATGCCGCAACGGTTTGGGCTTTAAGGGCTTCGGCGTGGTAAAGCGCGGGCATTTCGGCGTTTACCACACCAAAAAGATATTCTTTAAAGTCCATTTCTTTAACTTCGCCCGTTTCGGTAATTTTTACCTTTATTGTATCTTTTTTAAAATTTTCGTTTTGCAGGTTTACGCCAACCTGCACGGCGGTTTTTTGGGGCGAAGCCGCAGTAAGCGGAATTAAAAGAAGCGACAGTGCAATAATAAGCGCCAACCACCCGTAAATATTTTTCACAAAACATCAATCCTTTATATTATGTTGACTTTTTTTTAACAGACAGTTAAAATATTAGTGTTAAACTTTTAATAAATGTTATGTGCTTGTCTATTAAAATATTCTAAAAGGGGGAAAGTGGTTTTATGATTAGTATTAAAAAATTATACTTATTCTTTTTAACCGCACTTCTTTTTTTAACCTTTAGCCGTACCTTTACGGTGTTGTTTTTAACCGAAGCCAAAACCGGCTTTTTAATTAGTTCAATAAAAATAGTACCGGTAATTCTTTTGGTGCTTTGCGGCGTTGTGTTACTTGTTTTGGGAATTGTGGCGTTTGTCTGCGAAAAGAAACCCAATTTTGTAAATAAGCCGTCATTTTTAACTGCCGTTTGGTCGTTTGCGGTGGCAATAACCATTGTGGCAGAATTGTTTATTGGTTTTAATTCGGCGTTTTTGGCGTTGTCGCTTTTTAAAACGCTTTTTGGGCTTTTAAGTGCTTTTTCGTTTGTGCTTTACGGTTTATGGCATTTTAACAGGGCAAAATTCTGCGGTGTTTTCTTTGCGCCGTTTGTTTTGTATCTTGTTTTTTCGGCGGTTATAATTTTTACTAACTATTCGTCTTTGGCGGTTATAAGCGACCACGTTTTTGATGTGTTGGTGCTGTGCCTTTTTTTGCTTTTCTTTTTGGAATATTCAAAAATGCAAAGCGGAATTAAAATTAAAAGCACACGCGGGTTAATGGCGTTTGGTTACACTGCTTCTTGCGTGGCGCTTGCTTGCCAGTTTTCAAATTACGTTTGCTTTGTTGCAGGTGCAAAAGATGCGCTGCACAACCATAACGCCCTGTCTTTAAGCGTTACAGCAGTGGCAGTATTTATAGTTTTAACTCTTAACGATATGTGTAAAAAAGGAAGTGTAGCTGTTGAAGAAAAAAACTAAAATTTATATAACTTCAGCGGTGCTTTTACTGCTTGGCAACCTGCTTTTTTTCTTAACGGTTTGGCTTTTAAATAAGTACGATGCAATAAATTTAGACCAAATTATTTACCAACTTAAAACTTCGGCTGCAGGGGCAAACAAAAACCTTTTAAGCAGTGCTTATGTGCGCGTTGGCGGTTTTGGTACACTTTTAACGGTGGCAGAAATTTTGCTTTACCGTCTTCTTTCGGGGCTTACCAAAAAGTTTTACAAAAGCGAAAAATACAAAAAATACACCGCTACTGCTTGTTGTGCGTGGTTTAAAAAAACCGCGCTTCCCGTGGCGCTTGCAACTGTAATTTTTGCGGTTTCGTTTTTTGTTGTTGAACTTAAAATTGTTCCTTATTTAAGCACAACCACCACCGAAAGCGATTTTATTAAAGAAAATTACGTTGCACCCGGTGGCGATACAATTACCTTTCCCGAAAAGAAACGTAATTTAATTTATATTTTCTTGGAATCTATGGAAAATACCTATGCAGATACCGAAAACGGCGGTATAAACCAACAAAATTATATTGCCGAACTTACTGCTTTGGCGCAAGATAACGTAAATTTTTCAAACACCGAAAAACTTGGCGGCGCATATTCCTTTACGGGTGCAACTTGGACTGCGGCGGCAATGGTTTCGCAAACTTCGGGCATAAATGTAAAAGTTCCGCTTAACGCCGAAAATTACGGCGGTGAAAATTCTTTTATACCGGGCATAGTATCACTTGGCGAAGTGCTTGAAAAAGAGGGCTATAACCAAACATTGCTTATTGGTAGCGATTCGGAATTTGCGGGCAGAGATTCTTATTTTTCAGAACACGGTAACTACAATATTGTTGATATAAAGAAGTTAAAAGAAGAGGGAAGACTTCCCGAAGACTATACTGTTTGGTGGGGTTACGAGGATAAAAAACTTTTTGATTACGCCAAAGAAGAATTAGAAAAATTAGCACAAGAAGATAAACCCTTTAACTTTACAATGCTTACTGCCGACACCCATTTTCCCGATGGTTATTACTGTGAAGACTGCGAGGAAATTTACGATACGCAGTATGCAAACGTTTTGGCGTGTTCTTCTAAAAAAGTGGCGGAATTTATTGCGTGGATAAAAGAACAACCTTATTATCAAAACACCACAATAATTTTAAGCGGTGACCATTTAACAATGGACCCCAAATTTTTAGAAGGAATTGACCCAACCTACACCCGCACAATTTATAACTGCTTTATAAATTCGGCGGTAAACCCAATAAAAGAACAAAACAGACAGTTTGGTGTGTTTGATATGTTCCCAACTACACTAAGCGCAATGGGTGTTAGAATTAAGGGCGACCGATTAGGCCTTGGTACCGATTTATTTTCGGCAAGTAAAACCTTAACCGAAGAATACGGTTACCAGTCGCTTAATACCGAACTTCAAAAGAAATCGGAATTTTATAACACAAACTTTTTACAAATGGATAAAAAAGAAAAAGCATCGGGGGGATAACCGATGCTTTTTCTTTTTTGCGGCTGTACTTAAGGGGAGTAATACAACCGCTTTTTAAGGGGGATGGGGATGGTAGAGGGGTTACCTCATTTATATAGTGCAAAAAATTTGCATTATATGTGGTTATGCGGAAAAATCGGGGAAAGACAGTTGCAAAAAATCTTCTTCGCTTTTTTTAATGTTTACCTTAATTTCAATTGCCTTTGAATTTTCCTTTTGTGAAAGTGTGGCAGAAACACCCGCGTCTTTCATACTGTCCACCGCTTTTCTAATGCTGTTAATAAAAAACCGCTTGTCTTTAACAAGTTTGAAATCATATAGTTTAGTTTCTGCTTTTTTTGGTTCTTCTTTTGTTTCTTGCGGTTTTTCTTCGCCTTTTGGCGCAATAATTAACTGCACCTCGCGCGTGGTTAAACACAAACAGGTTGCAACTTTTTCCAGTGAATATTTTTTTACAAGCGAAATAAGTAATTCTTTGTTTGCCGTTTTACCAAGTTCGGCGGCTTTGTAAATATCGCTTTCGCAAATAATACCCTCAATGCAGGGTATTTTCTTTTTGCCCGCAAGAATACTTGCGCGCACCCGTTTGTTACCGCAAACACAACGGTAATTTTTGCCGTTTTTAACAACGGTAACGGGAAAAAGCAAACCGTTTTCCCTAATACTTTCAGAAAGCAAAAGAATTTTATAACGTTCTTCGCGGTCTATCGGCTCACTTGAAAGTTTAATGGTAGACGGGTTTAAAAAAATAAGGCGTCTTTCTTTAAAGCTTGCCGTAGGCCTGTCCTCCCTTGCCGTTTGCTTAATCAAATTTTACCTTGCAAAAAAGGTTTTTTCAAGCAAAACACGTCGCCAAAAACCGCCATAAAAACAAAAAAACAACCGCATTAAAGCGGTTGTTTTGTAATTTTTTTGCCCATTCTTGGGTATTTTGGCGAAGTTTGCGATATTTTATTTATAATAATAAAATTTCTTTCTTCTTCACCGGTTAAGGTTTCTTTTTTAACTTCTTTAATTTCGCCCGAACAAAGTTTTAAAGCATTTTGGCTGTTTTCAATTTCTTCACCAGCTGTTGGGCCTTTCATTGAAACAAAAATTCCACCCTTTTTTACCAGAGGTAAACAGTATTCGCAAAGGGCGTTAAGCGAAGCCACAGCGCGCGCACAGGCAATATCAAAACTGTCGCGGTAAAGTTGGTTTCTGCCCGCGTCTTCCGCGCGGGAATGTAAAAGGTTGGCTGTAAGGTTTGTTTGGTTTAAAACTTCTTCTAAAAATATTAACCGCTTGTTTAAACTGTCAAGCAAGGTTAAATCAATGTCAGGACGCATAATTTTAAGCACCATACCGGGAAACCCTGCGCCTGTGCCAACGTCAACCACCTTTGCGCCAAACGGTATATCAACATTCTTTAAAAACAAAATGCAGTCGTAAAAATGTTTGTAAACAACATCAACAGGGTCAACTATTGCGGTTAAATTCATTTTTTCGTTCCATTCAATTAAAAGTGTTGCGTAGGTGTTTAACCGTTCTTTGCAAACCTGGTCGGGAGTAACGCCGAATTCTTTGCATTTTTCAAAAATTTCTTCAAAGGGGAAATTCATTATACGTTTCCTCCCAGTTTTTCTAAATACACTAAAAGTACCGAAATATCGGCGGGGCTAACCCCCGAAATTCTTGAAGCCCTGCCAATGTTTTCGGGCTTAATTAAATCAAGTTTTTCACGCGCTTCAATACGAAGTTCTTTAATATCGGCATAAACCAAATCTTTTGGTAAAAGTTTCTTTTCAAGCCGTTTAATTTCGTTAATTTGGGCGTTTTGGCGGGCAATGTAACCTTCGTATTTAATTTCGGTTTGTACCTTTTCTTGCACCGCATAAGAAAGAACAGGGCGGTCTTTATCAAATGGGCTGAGCATATCGTAAGTAATTTGCGGCCGCCTTAATAAATCGGCTAAATGTGCGCCTGTTGTAAGCGGTGCGCTTTCGGCTTTAATTAACATTTGGTTAATTTCTTCGCTTGGCGCAATAACCGTTTTGTTAAGGCGTTCAATTTCGGCTTCTTTTTGGCTTTTTGCTAATAAAAACGCTTCCCAAGTGGTGTTGTCAATAAGCCCTAATTCTCTGCCTTTTGGCATAAGGCGTTCATCGGCATTGTCTTGCCTTAAAACAAGGCGGTATTCACTGCGTGAAGTCATCATTCGGTAAGGGTCACTGCAACCTTTTGTAACAAGGTCGTCAATAAGGGTGCCAATGTAACTTTCGGTACGCGAAAGTATAAACGGTTCTTCGCCCTTAATTTTTTTAACGGCGTTTACACCCGCAACAAAACCCTGAACAGCCGCCTCTTCGTAACCCGAAGAGCCGTTAAACTGCCCTGCGCCATAAAGCCCGTCAATACCCTTAATTTCAAGGGTTGGTTTAAGGTTTATTGGGTCAATGCAATCATATTCAATAGCATAAGCATTGCGCATAATTTCAACATTTTCAAGCCCTTTAATTGTGTGGTAAAACTCAATTTGCACTTCTTCGGGTAGTGAAGACGACATACCCTGCAAATAAAGTTCGTTGGTGTTTTCACCGCATGGCTCAATGAAAAGTAAATGCCGTTCTTTATCAGAAAAACGCACAACCTTGTCCTCAATACTTGGGCAGTACCTAGGTCCCACACCCTCAATATCGCCTGCGTATAACGGCGAACGGTCAAGGTTTTTAAGTATAACCTTTTTTGTTTCTTCGTTTGTGTATGCAATATGGCAAACCGCCGTGTTTTTAATATCTTCGGGGTTGGTTGAAAAACTAAACGGGGTAATTTTACTGTCCCCCTCTTGAATTTCCAGGCGTGAAAAATCAATAGTACGGCGGTCAACTCTGGCAGGCGTGCCTGTTTTAAATTTTCTTAAATTAACACCAAGTTCGCGAAGTGAATTTGAAAGTTTTGTTGCCGCGGGTTGCGAATCAGGTCCGCTTTCGTAATTAACTTCGCCCACGTAAATTCTGCCGCCCAAAAAGGTTCCCGTTGCTAAAATACACGCTTTTACAGTGTATTCTGCGCCCAAAACTGTGGTTAAAATAAGGTTTTCACCGCTTTTTTTAATATCCACAATTTCGGCTTGTTTTACAACCAAGTTTTCTTGGCGTTCAACTGCAAATTTCATATATTCGCTGTATCTTCTGCGGTCAATTTGCGCGCGCAGTGAATGTACTGCGGGACCTTTGCCCAAATTAAGCATACGGCTTTGCAAGGTGTTTTTGTCGGCCGCTTTGCCCATTTCACCGCCAAGCGCATCTAATTCGCGAACAAGATGTCCTTTTGCAGTTCCGCCAATAGATGGGTTACATGGCATATTGCCAATCCAGTCAAGCGAAACGGTGAACATAACTGTTTTTGCGCCAAGACGCGCTGCCGCCAAGGCGGCTTCAATACCTGCGTGGCCACCGCCAATAACTGCTACGTCATAATCTTTTGCTTTATAGCAAATCATTTTGTTTCACCCAACCTATGCCATTATTTTCCAACACAAAAGTTTCTAAACACTTCATCGGCAACTTCGTTTGTAACGCGTTTGCCTGTAAGTGCGTAAAGTTCAGTAAGCGCTTCGTCAATGCAAACACCAACCGCGTCGGTGGTAAGCCCAAAATTTCGGGCTTCAATTGCATCGCACACCGCTTTGCGTGCCTTGTAAGCCGAACTGTATTGCCGTTGGTTAAGAAGCACACCGCTATCGGTTTTAAAATCTTTTGTTTTTACAAGTTCTTCAATTTTTTCTAAAAGGCAATTAAGCCCTTTTTGCTCTTTTGCCGAAATTAAAACGTGTGGCATATCTTTAATATAAGGAATATAATCATACGCCAAAATATCGCTTTTGTTTAAAACTGCAACGGCAGTTTTGCCCTTTAATTTTTCAATAAGTTTAATATCTTCGTCGCTTATGGGGGAAGAGGTATCAAAAACAAGCAAGAAAACATCACATTCTTCTATTTTCTTAACCGACCGCATAACGCCGATTTTTTCAACTTCGTCACTTGTTTCGTGAATCCCTGCCGTATCGTAAAGCAAAAGGGTGGTGTTTCCAATATTCACCGTTTCTTCCAAAACGTCACGCGTGGTACCCGCAACCGAAGTAACAATCGCCTTTTCTTCACCCGTGATTAAATTCATAAGGGTGCTTTTGCCAACATTTGGTTTACCCAAAATGGCGGTTTTAATGCCGTTTTTAATTTTTTTGCCAATGTCGTAATCAGCAAGCATTGTATCAAGCAGTGTTACTGCCTTGTTTAAATTGTTAAAAAATTCTTCGCCCTGTAGTTCCGGCAAATATTCTTCTGGGTAATCGCTGTAAACCGCAACAGACGCCGCGGTGGAAAGTAAAATTTCTTCAATTTCTTTAATTCTTTGGCTAACTTTACCGCCTAAAGCCGCGTTAGCCATGCGCAGTTGCGCGTCGTTTTCGGCGCTAATAATTGCCATAACACTTTCGGCTTCGGTTAAATCAAGTTTGCCGTTTAAAAAGGCGCGCTTTGTAAATTCGCCGGCAGAAGCAGGAACGGCACCCGCCTGTAAAACGGCGCGAAGCAGTTTGTTTAAAACAAAACTGCCGCCGTGAACAGATAATTCAACGGTGTTTTCGCCTGTGTAACTTTTTGGGGCGCAAAATTTAAGGGCAACGGCGGTGTCAATAAATTCTTCACCGCTATATACCTTACCAAAAAGGGCAGAATAACCGCCAATTTCACTAACTGTTTTACCGCTTTTGCTTTTAAAAACCTTATCGGCAATTAAAAAGGCACAGTCTCCCGAAATTCTAACAGTACCAATACCGCCTTCACCCGCGGGTGTAGAAACGGCGGCAATAGTAGAGTTTGGCACAAATATTCCCCCTTTTAGCATTTATCCGAAATATTTTATCATAAAATTTGCAACAATGCAATATTTTCACCGCAAAACCCGACAAAACAAAACTCTATTTTATTATTCACTGTCTTTCTTTGCTTTTTGCACCTAAAAACACCTTTAACCGACCGCCCCGTTTTGACAAAAACTTTGTATTTTGTGAATTATAATTGAAGAAAAAAACGGACGGTGTAAAAATGAAAGAACAAGCAAGCATACTAAAACAAAAAATTGATAAAATAAGCAAAAGCACACACCTAACGGCAAAAGAAATAGCCGAAATTATAGTATCCCACGCACTTTTTGCCGTTATTGGCTTTTTTAGTGCAAGGGCAGGCGTGGCAAACAAATTTTTGCCCTTTGGCATAAGCGTTTTGGCGGGTTGCCCCTATAACACCTTGGTGTCGGTTGGCGCGGGTGTTTTTGCGGGCAGTTTGTTCCCAATATTTTCGGGAAGCGGTTTTAGGTACATAGCAGCAATTTTTTGCGTTTTGGCAATTCGCCTTTTAACCGAAAGAATTAAAACGGTTAAAGAAAACGCCGTTTTTGCTTCGTTTATTGCCTTTTTGGCGGTGTTTTTTACAGGCGTTGCCTCGCTCCGCACAATAAAAGGCGGTGTGCTGTTTGCCTTTTGTGAAGCAGTATTTTCTTTGCTTGGCACCTATTTTGTTAAAAGGGCAAGCGCAAGTATAATTAGGGGCGATACAGGGCTTTCAGGTGAACAGCTTTGCGCTGTTGTTTTGGCGGTTAATATTGTTCTTTTGGGGCTTTACGATGTAACCCTTTTTTCACTGTCTTTAGGCAGAATAATATCGGCGCTTTTAATTTTAATTGCCGCCCGTTACGGTAACGTTAGCGCAGGGGCAGTTTTGGGTATTGCCTGTGCCGTTTGCGCCGCTTTGGCAAATAATTCGTTGCCTTTGCCGGTTATGCTTTGTTTTTCGGGGCTTATGGCGGGTGTTTTTGCCGATATCGGCAAAATAGGGCAAACCCTTGCTTTTTTATCTTCATCACTAATTGGCGCGGCAATATACGGCTTTAATAACCAAAGCGTTGGGCTTTTAATAGAGTGTATTATTGGCGCGGTAATTTACCTTGTTTTGCCCAAAACGGCTTGTGTTGGTTTTGGCAAACTTTTTGCAGGCAGGGTAACTGTAATAAAACCCGACGGTCTTAAAAAAGGTATTACAATGCGCCTTAAATTTGCTGCCAACGCACTGTTAGATGTTAGCAACACCGCACACACCGTTGCGGGTGAACTTTCTAAAATAAATTCGCCCGATTTTAAAACAATAATACATAAAATAGAGTGCGAGGCGTGTAAGGGCTGTTCGCTTCAAATGTACTGTTGGGAAACAAAGTACGACCAAACTTTAGCTGCCGTAATTGATATGACCAAGGGCGTAAAGCAAAACCAAACACCGCTTAGTTCTCTTGCCGACAGCGAATTTAAGGGCAGATGTTTAAGGCCCGAAAACGTTGGAAATGCAGTTTATAAGTACTACAGCGAATACGCGCAGGGCATATCGGCCGAAAAAAGAATAGAAGAAATACGCGGTGTTGTGTCCGACCAGTTTGGCGGTCTTTCTTCAATGCTTTCGGAATTAGCCGAAGAATTTGACACCGATGAACGTTTTGATGCCGTAACGGCAGGCAGGGTGGCTTCGGCACTTAAAAACATAAATATAATTGTAAAAGAATGTGGCGTACGGCTTGATAAAAACGACCGTATGACAGTTGAAATAAGGGTGAAAAGCGGGGGCGATACCGTGCTTAACCGTGCGGGTATAATGCACGCTCTTTCAGCTTGTTGCGACCGCGATTTTGACCCGCCCTGTATAACCACAAGCGGTGAAGATACCTTTATAAGCGCCGCCGAACATGCCGTATATACCGCCGAAGTCGGCGCGGCGCAAATTTGCAGTAACGACGGGGCGGTGTGCGGTGACGCTTATGATTATTTCTTTGACGGCAAAGGTAATTTAATAATGCTTTTGTCCGACGGAATGGGAACAGGGGGCAGAGCCGCGGTAGATTCGGCAATGGCAAGTAAAATTATGAGCCGTTTAATAAAATCGGGCTTCGGGTTTGATTCGGCGCTTAAAATACTTAATTCTTCAATGCTTTTTAAATCAACCGATGAATCAACCGCCACAATAGATATTGTATCCCTTGATTTGTTCACAGGTAAAACCCATTTGCTTAAAGCGGGTGCAGCCCCCACACTTGTAAGGCGGGGCGGTAAAGCAAGCAAGGCGCAAAGCAGTTCTTTGCCTGCGGGTATTTTGCGCGGAATAAATTTTGATAAAGCGGTAATAACCCTTAAAAAAGACGATATAATTTTAATGCTTTCCGACGGCGCGGTGGCAAACGGAACCGAATGGATAAGCGCCGAACTTGAAAGTTGGACAGTTGGCTCGGCACAATCCCTTGCCCAAAGAATAAGCGAATGTGCCCACCGCCGCAGAACAGACAACCACCAAGACGATATAACCGTAATAGC
>JAZOOT010000019.1:0-30656 GCA_045655165.1 Acutalibacteraceae bacterium | reverse complement strand
AAGTATGCCAAACGTTATTCTTTGCAATGAAAACGGCAGAATAATTGATTCACTTAAACATTCTAACCTTGAAAGCGGTAAAAGAATTATACACCCCGGCGCAATTTATGAATTACCTCCCAAGAATTTTCGGTATTCATTATTTGACAGCAATATAGATGAAGTTGTAAATAAAGTTCTTTCTTTTGGCGGTTATTCGGTTTCTAAAGCACTTTTAAACACTATTGAAGGTTTTTCGCCCCTTGCGGCAAACGAAGTTACATTTAGGGCAGTAACCGATATTGACAAGGGTGTTTCAGATTTAAATGAAAACGATATTTTGACATTAAAAAATGCTTTGCTTATCTTTAAGGAAGAAAGCAAGTTGCCATTTATTTATTATATAAACGGCGAACCTAAAGATTTTTGCTTTTTTAAAGTTACACATTTGGGCAAAAGCACTGTTCTTAAACAATTTGACAGTTTTAGTACCGCGCTTGATGAATTTTACAAAGACAAAACCCGCATAGCGCGAATTAAAAAATATTCAAGCAACGTTTTAAAACTTGTAAACCAACTTTTAATTAAAGCAAAAAAAAGAATGTTTCTTAGAAAATGTGAACTTGAAACAACCAAAAACCGCGAAGAGTTACGAATTTTTGGTGAACTTATTAAAGCAAATTTATATAGGATTCCAAAGGGTGCAAAAAGCGTTTTATTAGAAAATTATTACGATGAAAATTTAGCGCAAATCGAAATTCCGCTTAACCCTTCCCTTTCCCCTGCCTTAAACGGCGAACGCTATTTTAAGGAATATAAAAAAACCTTTTCAAAAGAACGCCGTTTAAAAGTACTTATTGAAGATGACCAAAACGACATTTTATATTTTGAAAGTGTACTTGAAGCGGTTGAACGGGCGCAAACGGTTTCAGATATTAAAGAAATTTACGAAGAGTTAAAGCAAACGGGCTTTATTAAAGAAAAACAAACGGCAAAAAAACAAAAAAGCCAAAAATTAAGCCAACCTCTTAAATTTTTATCTTCGACCGGTTTTACAATTTTGGTGGGTAAAAACAACCGCCAAAACGATATGCTAACCCTAAATACTGCACAAAAAACCGATTTATGGTTTCACACAAAGAATATTCCGGGTTCCCATGTTATATTAATTTGTAATGGGAAAGAGCCCGATGAACAAAGCATTTTAGAGGCGGCTTTTTATGCAGCCACGCACTCTAAAGCAAAAAATGCTTCGGTTGTGCCGGTTGATTACACCCCTGTTAAGTTTGTAAAAAAACCATCGGGGGCAAAACCGGGTATGGTTATTTATTCAAAGAACAAAACCATTTTTGTGCATACCGATAAACACTTGACTTGATTTATTTTATAATGTATAATATTTAAGTTGAATAATATAAGAAGGAGTTTGCAAAATGAATGAGTTGAATTTACTTTCAGTTTTTAAAATGATACTCAATCGCATTTGGTTAGTAATAATTGCAGTGGTTGTTTTTGCCGCTTCTGCATTTTCTTACTGCACCTTTTTTGCTACACCGGTTTATAAAAGCTCCGCTTCCATTATGATTACAAACGGCGCTATTATAACCGAAGAGCTTAACAGTACTGTTAGCAACACCGATATTAACGCTTCTCTTTACCTTGTTGATACCTGTGTTGATATTCTTAAATCCCCAAAAATTTATCAGGAACTTTCAAAAGCAATTGGTGAAAAGTACAACTATAAATCTTTAAAAGGCGGTTTTGGCGTTTCTAAAAGGGGCGACACTTCACTTTTTATTGACTTTTCGTTTAAAAGCACCGACAAAGATGAAGCAATAAAAATTGTTAATGCCTTTGCAACACTTTCAATCGATTATATTCGCGAAATTATTCCTTCGGCAAGGGTTAATGTTATGTCTGAATCCGATGGTGCTTCTATGGTTTCTCCCAGAACAACCGTTACAACATTTTATTTTGCTTTAATTGGTGCTTTACTTTCTTCGGCAATTATTGTTGTGTTTAACCTTTTAGACCAAACAATTAAAGGCGAAGAAGACTTAAAAACCACATTCAACCTGCCTGTTTTGGGCTGTGTTCCCGATTTTGATAATGTTAATGCAAGCGGTAAAAAAGCTAAAGGTAAAAGGAGGTAAACGTTATGGAAGAAAACAATGTAACTCTAACTCCCGCAGAAACAAGTTCTTCTGACCCTGTTATTAAAACAAAACCGGGTGAAAAGACAAAGAAAACTCCGTTTTCAGTTGTGGAAGCATATAAAACCATACGCACAAACCTTTCTTTCTTGCTTCCTAAAAAAGGTCCCAAAACCTTTATGATTACCTCTTCGCTTCCGGGCGAAGGTAAATCTACCACTGCAATTAACACTGCTATTGCATTTTCTCAGCTTGGCAAAAAGGTGCTTTTAATTGACGCCGATATGAGAAAGCCAACCGTTCACAAAAAACTAAAAACCCTTAATACAAAAGGTCTTTTTTCAGTTTTAATAGAAATGTGCACCTTTGAAGAATCGGTTCAGCACATTAACCCGAATTTTGATGTGCTTACAGTTGGCACCATTCCGCCAAACCCTGCCGAAATTTTGGCAAGCGAAGCTCTTCCTACATTGCTTGACGAACTTAAAAAGCAGTACGAATATATTATTTTTGACTCTACACCAATTAATGTTGTTTCCGATGCATTAACACTTGCATCTAAGGTTGACGGCGTTGTTATTGTTGTACGCGACAGGGTTACAAGCCGCCGCGAACTTGCTTACGCTATTGAAACCTGCAACTTTGCAAATGTTAAAGTTTTAGGCGTTATTTTAAACGGTGCAAACAAAACCAATGATAAATATTCTTACAGGAAATATTCCTACCGTTACCAGTACGGTTACGGCAACAACAATACAGCAAATAAATAATTTTAAAAACTGCTTCATTGGTTAATTCTTTTGAAGCAGTTTTTTGTAACTTTAGTTTTAAGTGGGGGTTTTATGTCTTTTATTGATATTCACACTCATATTTTGCCAAATATTGATGACGGTGCCAAAAGCACCTTAGATTCGGTTGCCCTTTTAGAGCAAGAAAAAGCAAACGGGGTTGACTATGTTATTTGTACGCCTCATTTTTATACCGATTTTTCTGATTTTGAGGAACACTTAAGCAAGGCAAAAAAAGCATTTAATGAACTTTACTCTTACACAAAAAATCTTGATTTGCCCAAAATTTATTTGGGTTACGAAGTTGCTTATTTTTTAAATATGCACCGTTCATTTGGCATTGAGCAATGCACACTTGGTAATTCAAATTATTTGCTTTTAGAACTTCCCTTTTCTATTCCGCTTAGCAAAGATATGCTTAACGACATTGAAAAACTTTCAGAAGACGTTGGTTTTAGCGTTATTATTGCACATATTGAAAGGTATTCGCATGATAAACTTTACAAAAAACTGATATCACTTGTAAAAAACAATACAGTTTTGGCGCAAATAAATGCTGAATCTCTTTTTTTAAGCCACCATAAAAAGTGCGTTGAAAAACTGCTAAAAGCTAACCTTGTTTCTTTTGTGGCGTCGGATACTCATTCAGTTAAAAACCGCCCCGTAAAAGTGGCAAAGTGTTTAAGGGAAATTAAAACTAAATACCCGCGTGCGTACGACCGAATAACTGGCAGTACAGAAGAACTTTTAACTTATATTAGGTGATTTTATGCTACAAAGCAAAAACACAAAAATTAACAATAAAAACGGCGTTTGTTTTATTACCTTTCCCTTGCTTACCGCTTGCGATAAAGTAAACCACGCTTTTACCACAAAAATTGGCGGTGTTAGCCAAGGAATTTATGCAACAATGAATATGAGCTTTACAGGCGGTGATGAAAAAGACGCGGTTTTGCAAAATTACAAAAACATTTGTAATGCTGCAAATATTACTTTTGAAAATCTTACGCTTTCGCACCAAACACACACAAACAATGTAAAGGTTATAACAAAAGAAGATATTGGCAAAGGCATTTTTAAGGAAAGGGATTTTAGCGATATTGACGGTATTATTACCAACCTTAAAAACGTTCCTTTGGTTACACAGTATGCCGACTGCACTCCCCTTTTGTTTTGCGACCCGGTAAAAGAAGTGGTAGCAACTTCACACGCAGGTTGGCGCGGTACAATTAGCGAAATCGGTTTAAAAACGGTGAAAAAAATGAGTGAGGTTTTTGGCTGCAACCCAAAAGATATTATTGCCGCCATTGGCCCCTGCATTTGCAAAGATTGTTACGAAGTTGATACCCCTGTTTATAATGCTTTTAAAGAAAACGGAAATTTTATTATGGGTGAAATTTTTACCCCCGCATATAAAGACCACTTTTGGCTTGATTTAAAGGAAGCAAACAAGCAGATTTTATTAAATGCGGGAATTGAAGAGGAAAATATTGATATTAGTGACCTTTGTACCTGCTGTGAGCACAAATGGTTTCATTCACACCGCTACACAAACGGCAAACGCGGAACTTTGGCCGCTATAATTGAATTAAAATAAGGAGAAATAGTTTGAAGAAAATATTATCTTTGCTTTTAGTCTTTTTCTTATTGTGCGGTTGTTCTACTGCAAAAAAAGAAAGAACAAGCCAATGGGAAGAAGTTATAAATTCTAACAAAATAAACATTGGTGTTATTGACGGCGGTTACAGCCAAAAACAAGCCGACGGAAAATGGTTTGGTTTTGATATTGACCTTATTGATGCCATTTGCCATGATTTAATTCTTAATTACGAACTTGTTGAAGTTACCGAAGAAGATTACCAAAAGAAATTAAAAAACGGCGCGGTTGATTGCGTTTGGGGAATTATTTATAAAGATTCGCTAAAAAATGAATTCGACTGTTCTATTCCTTATATATATACAAATGAAGTTATTGTGTTTTCAAAAGAAACAAGCAAAAACTACCCTGACACTACCACACTTAAAGGAATAAAGAACATTAGTGCAAAAAAGGGTTCTTTGGCTTATGCCACTGCGCTTGATTTTGGGCTTGCCTGCGTTGAGGCAAAAGATGAAAAGGAAGCAATTGAAAAAGTAATTGATAATTCTTTAAACGGTGCTGTTGTTGATTATTATGTTGGAAGTGCTGTTTTAAAGGAATTAAACAGTGATTTGGTTATTGGACCCGCTTTGGCTTCATACGATAACGTAATACTATATAATAAGGATAGCGACCTTAACAAAAAACTGCGCAGCGCGTTAAAAAAATTAACCGAAAATTCAACTATTGATGAAATTGCGAAGGAATATTTATTGTACGATTTACTGCCGCATAACCGCGCAATCAGTTAATATTTGCCCCCTTTCCTTGTGAAAGGGGTTGTTTTTTACCATTCGCTTCATCAAAATAGAGTAATAAAGCACAAATGAGTGCACAGTTTTTGTATATATTTAACAAACTTAAAAAAAATTGCAAAAAACACTTTACAACTTCAACTTAGTGAAGTATAATATCATCATCAACCAGCCAAACAAATTTGGCAGAAAGAAGGAAAAAATTATGAAAAAATTATTAGCACTCATCATGTCCGTATTACTTATCCTTACTTGCTTTGCAGGTTGCGGTAAAGAAAAAACCGTAGTTGTTGGTTACACAATTTACGAACCAATGAACTACAAAGACGAAACCGGTAAATTAGTTGGCTTTGATACCGAACTTGCTGAAGCTGTTTTCGGCAACCTTGGTTACAAAGTTATTTTCCAAGAAATTGTTTGGGAAAGCAAATATACCGACCTTGATTCCGGTACAATTGACTGTGTATGGAACGGCTTTACCTGCAACACCAGTGATGACGACGGTATTGCAAGAAGTGAAAAAGTAGATTTTTCTTACAACTATATGGAAAACCGTCAGGTTATTGTTGTTAAGAAAGATTCCGCTATTAAAGCTGCTGCTGATTTAAACGGCAAAAACGGTGTTGCTGAAAAAGGTTCTGCCGGCGAAACATACGCTACCTCTTTTGAAGGCGTTAACTTCAAGGGCTTCCCTGCACAAACCGATACTTTGGTAGAAGTTAAATCCGGCGCTGCTGATTTCGCAGTTCTTGACGCACAGCTTGCTAAAAGCTATGTTGGTAAAGGCGACTACGCTGACCTTGCTATTGTTGATGCACTTTCCAGCGACGTTGAATACTATGCTATTGGCTTTAAGAAAGGCAGCGAATTAACTGCAAACGTTAATGCTCAGCTTGACAAATTGGCACAGGATGGCACAATTAAAGCATTGGCTGAAAAATACGGCGTTGCTAACACAGCTATCACCGATTTTTCTGACCAGAAATAATTAAATACTTATTTGGAGTTTTATATGTCCTTTTTAGAAGTTACATCTTTCTTATTTGACGGCTTTAAAATTTCATTGCTAATCTTCGCGGTGACGCTGCTTTGCGGCGCACCGCTTGGTTTGCCTATAGCGTTTTGTTCTATGAGTAAATTTAAGCCGATAAAATTTATATCTAAAATATTTGTTTGGATTGTTAGAGGTATTCCCCTAATGCTCCAAATTTTTATAATTTATTACGTTCCGGGGCTTGTATTTAAGTTTCCGCTGTTTAGCCAAATAGACCGATATATGCTACTTAATTTCGGTGTTGCAGATGCAGGGCGAATAACAGCGGTGTTAATTGCGTTTATAATTAACTATGCTTGTTATTTTAGTGAAATTTACCGCGGCGGTATTGAAAGCATTTCGCTTGGTCAATACGAAGCAGGTTATGTTTTGGGTCTTACTAAATCACAGGTGTTTAAGAAAATTGTTCTTAAACAGGTTATAAAGCGCATTACCCCGCCAATGAGCAACGAAATTATTACACTTATTAAAGACACTGCTTTGGCTAACTGTATTGTTGTTTGCGAAATTATTAAACAGGCAAAAGAACTTGCCGCAACAAAGGCATTGGTTTGGCCCCTTTTCTATACAGGTGTGTTTTATTTAATTTTCGTTGGTATTCTTACCATCTGCTTAACAAAATTTGAAAAGAAGATGGATTATTTTAGGAGTTAAGTTATGTCTGTATTAAAGGTTGAAAATTTACACAAAAGTTTTGGTAAAGCAAAAATATTAAAGGGCATTAACTTTTCTTTAGAAAAGGGCGAAGTTCTTGCCATTATTGGTTCTTCGGGCAGCGGTAAAACAACCCTTTTGCGTTGTCTTAATTTTCTTGAAACTTCTGACACCGGCACAATTACCGTTAACGACAAGGTTATTTTTGATTCAGAAACACACAGTACGTTAAATGACAACGAAATAAGGGAAAACAGGTTGCATTTTGGTCTTGTTTTTCAAAACTTTAATTTGTTTCCGCAATACACTGTGTTTGAAAATATAACTCTTGCCCCCACCCTTTTAAAGAAAGGCAGTGCCAAAGAAATTAGCGATAACGCAATGCGTTTAATTAAGCAGGTAGGGCTACTTGATAAAAAAGATTATTACCCTTGTCAACTTTCCGGTGGCCAGCAACAGCGTGTGGCAATTGCAAGGGCCCTTGCGCTTAACCCCGACATTCTTTGCTTTGACGAGCCAACAAGCGCACTTGACCCTGAACTTACTGGCGAAGTTTTGCGCGTTATTAAAAATCTTAAAAACAGCGACAGCACAATGATTGTTGTTACACACGAAATGGAATTTGCAAAATGCGTTGCCGATAAAGTTATTTTTATGAGCGACGGCATTATTGAAGAAATGGGCACCCCTAAAGAAGTTTTTGAAAATCCAAAAAGCGAAAAAACCAAGGCGTTTTTAGAAAAATCTCTTGAACAGTTTTAGGTGAATAATTATGTTAAATATTCCAAAAGATATGCTTGACGATTTATATACGGTTTTGTTATCATTAGAAACAAAAGAAGATTGCAAAATTTTGCTTGATGACCTTTGCACCAAAAAAGAAGTTATGAATATGGCTCAGCGCATACGCGCGGCAAAACTTCTTAAAAATGGCGAAACTTATAATCAGGTTATGTCTAAAACCTCTATTGCCACCGCAACATTGGCAAGGGTTTCTGAATGTGTAAAATACGGCAAAGGTTACAAGAAATTTATTAAATGAGGTAATTTATGAACTTTTTTGAAGAACTTAAAAATTATGATAATGAAGTTGCCGCTGCTTGTGAAGATGAACTTTCACGCCAGCGCGGTAACATTGAACTTATTGCTTCGGAAAACATTGTTTCAAAGGCGGTTTTACTTGCCGCGGGTGGTGTTTTAACCAACAAATATGCCGAGGGCTACCCCACAAAGCGTTATTACGGCGGTTGCCAGTATGTTGACGTGGTGGAAGATATTGCGCGCGAGCGTGCTAAAAAACTTTTTGGTGCAGAACATGCCAATGTTCAGCCCCACAGCGGCGCAAACGCTAACCTTGCGGTGTTCTTTGCCCTTTTAGAACCGGGCGATACCGTTATGGGTATGAACCTTTCTGAAGGCGGCCACCTTTCCCACGGTTCTCCCGTTAATATTTCGGGTAAATATTTTAACATTGTTCCTTACGGTGTAAATAAAGAAACCGAAACTATTGATTACAATGAAATGGAAAGAATTGCGCTTGATTGCAAACCCAAAATGATTATTGCGGGTGCAAGCGCTTATTCAAGAACAATTGACTTTAAGCGTTGCAGGGAAATTGCCGACAAAGTTGGCGCATATTTAATGGTGGATATGGCGCACATTGCAGGTCTTATTGCCGCAGGGCTTCACCCCCCGCCTGTTCCTTATGCCGATGTTGTTACAACCACAACACACAAAACTTTGCGCGGTCCTCGCGGCGGTTTAATTCTTTGCAAAGAAAAACTTGCAAAACAAATTGACAAAGCAATATTCCCGGGTGTTCAGGGCGGTCCGCTTATGCACATTATCGCCGCAAAGGCAGTTGCTTTGGGCGAAGCACTTACCGATGAATTTAAAGAGTACCAAAAACAAATTGTTAAAAATGCAAAGGTGCTTTGCGACCGCCTTATTGAAAACGGCATTGAAATTGTTTCGGGCGGTACCGACAACCACTTAATGCTTTTAAACCTTACAAAAACAGGTATTACAGGTAAAGAACTTGAAAAACGCCTTGACGAAGTTCATATTACCGCAAACAAAAACACCATTCCGGGCGAACCACTTAGTCCCTTTATTACAAGCGGTTTAAGAATTGGCACCCCCGCTGTTACTTCACGCGGTTTTAAAGAGCCGGAAATGATAAAAATTGCCGACCTTATTACACTTGTTATTAAAGATTTTGAAAACAGCAAAGAAAAGGTTACCAAAGAAGTAGCCGACCTTTGCGAAAAATTCCCAATTTACTAATTTCACGAGGTGAATAAAATGAACGTATCTTCCGAAAAAATGAGCCGTATTGCTTCGGACATTCGCGGTCGAAATTACCACGTATCACTTGAACTTGAAAAACAGGGACAAAAGATTTTAAAACTTAACACCGGCAACCCCGCCACTTTTGGTTTTAAAATGCCCGACAGCATTAAAAATGCCATTATAAGCAATTTAGATAAATCCCTTGGTTACTGCGATGTTCGCGGTATGGTACCCGCGCGCGAAGCAATTATGGAATACCATAAAGGTAAAGGTATTAAAAACTTTACTATGGATAATATTTTTGTGGGCAACGGCGTTAGCGAAATTGCTTCTATGATTTGCAAAGCAATTTTAAACCCGGGTGATGAAGTTTTACTTCCTACACCCTGCTATTCACTTTGGAAAAATGAAATTATTTTAAACGACGGTACCCCTGTTTTTTATAAATGCGATGAAAGCAACCACTGGAACCCCGATATTGAAAGTATTAAAGCGGGTATTACAAATAAAACTAAAGCAATTATTATAATTAACCCCAACAACCCAACGGGTGTTTTGTATTCTAACGAAGTTTTAATGGAGATAATTGAAATTGCAAGGGAAAATAATTTAATTATTTTATCGGATGAAATTTACGACCGCCTTGTTTTTGACGGCAAACCCCACACTTCTACAGCCGCTTTGGCAGAAGATTTAACCGTTGTTACAATGAACGGTCTTTCAAAATCACACTGCTTGTGCGGTTTTAGGTGCGGTTGGATGGTTATTAGCGGTAAGGAAGAAATTAGAAACGAAATTAGCGATTCGCTTTTAAAAATTGCTTCAATTCGCCTTTCAGCAAACGCTATTATGCAAACCATTATTCCCGATGCTCTTAAGGACACCGAATATACCGAAAGTATGATTAAACCGGGCGGCCGCCTTTATGAACAAAGAAAAGCAACATTTGAGGCGCTTGATAAAATTCCTGCTATCACTTACGAAAAGAACGATGCAAGTTTTTATGTTTTCCCCAAAATTAACCCCGATATGTTAAAAATAGAGGACGACAGACAGTTTGCTTATGAACTTCTTTTAGACAAACACATTTTAATTGTACCAGGCAGCGGTTTTGCTTGGGACACCACCGACCACTTTAGAATTGTTATGTTGCCAGAACCCGATGAACTCGGCGCAGCAGTAACCCAAATTGGTGACTTTATTAACAGCAAAATAAACAAATAAAGAAAAAGCAGAAACGAAATTTCGTTTCTGCTTTTTGTTATAGCGGTATTACCTGTTCGGTGTCTAAATCTAAATTGGGATTATAGTAGGGGTCAACAAGGTTTTCACCCCATTTATTGTAAAACCGTTTAACTTCGGAATTAAAGCGTTTTATTTTTTCGGGAGAGTCTTCACTTCCTCGGCTTTTTGATTCGTAATGGTATGCTTCGCAATAAGGGGTGAATACAATTAAATAGCCCTTTTGGCGTATTTTCATACACAAATCAACGTCGTTAAATGCAACCTTATAACCCTCATCAAAACCGCCGACTTCAAGGAACACCTTTTTTGGAATCATCATAAGTGCGGCAGTTACAGCAGACAGGTTTTGGGTTATTACCGCGCGGTTTACGTAACCACTTGCTTCCCTTGGCAAATAGTGGTGGGCGTGGCCTGCCAAACCGCCCATACCCAAAATTACGCCCGCGTGCTGAATGGTGTCATCGGGGAAATACATTTTTGCGCCAACCGCACCAACATCACTTCGCTGAGCATACATTAAAAGTTCTTCTAACCAATTTGGCGTAATAATTTCAATATCGTTATTAAGCATTAAAAGTTGTTCGCCCTTGGCAAATGAAGCACCAAAGTTGCAAATGGCAGCGTAGTTAAATTCATCTTTCCAATAAACAACCTTTACATTTTCTTGCTTTTCAATTTCTTTATAATATTCAAAAGTTTCGCTTTCGTTGCTGTTGTTTTCAATAACAATAATTTCGTAATTTTTATAGGTTGTTTTTTCTTTAATTGAATTTAAACACTTGCTTAAATCAATAATGTGGTCTTTATTGGGAATTATTATTGAAACGGTTGGGTTAGCGTTTAATTCATAGTTTATTTTATAGGTGGTTATTACCTTTGAATCAACCACTTCACCCTTTAAGCCAATTCTTTGCAAATGGTCTGATATAGCGCGTTTTGCCGCCGCCATTACATAGGGTTTAGATGAAATATCACCCGCTACCGATGACGCGTGTGCACGCCAAAAATACAAAATTTCGGGTATATGTACAATTGTTTTTGCCTTTTCGGTAAGGCGCAAAATCATATCGTAATCTTGGCTGCCGTCACATTCTTTTCTGAAACCGCCCGTTTGGTTTAAAAGTTCGCGCGAAAATACCGTTAGATGGCAAATATAGTTAATGCTACGCAGTAAATCGGGCGAAAAATCGGGTTTATAATGCGGAAAAAATGCATCTCTTGGGTGCTTTTTAAAGGTAGTTTCATCGGTATAAATAAAATCGGCATTTTTTTCGCAAATAGCACCCATTACCTTAAAAAGCGCCGAGGGGTGCAATAAATCATCGTGGTCAAAAAGCACAAGGTAGTCACCTTCTGACATATTTATACACGCGTTTGTGTTTTCGGAAATGCCTAAATTCTTTTCCAATTTTTTATACTTAATGCGGTGGTCTTTAAGCGCATACTGTTTGCAAATTGCGCCAACATAAGAAAATTCTTCTGTACTTCCATCTGCCAAGCAAAGTTCAAAGTTTTGGTAAGTTTGAGCCAAAACCGAATCAATCATTTCCTTTAAAAAGCGTTTGGGGGTGTTGTAAAGAGGAACCAAAACGCTGAATTTAATATCCTTAACAAAAATAAATTCGCGTTGTTTTTGAAGTTTTTTCTTGTAATTTAAACTGTTTTTAATGCGCTTTTTAAACTTTTTTATACCCCTTGCAATTTTCCTTATTCCTTCAATAAGGCCATAGCGGTATAAAAACATAACCACCCTGCCAGGATACCGAAAAACAGGGTATTTTACAAGTGCATCGTGTATTTTATCGTAAACAGTTAAGTTTGTTTGTTTTTCTTCCACACTGCTTCTCCCACAATATAATTTTGTATAATTATACTCTTTGTATAAAAGAAAGTCAACAATACCTCTTGTTTATTTAATATTTATGTGTTAAAATAAATTGAATATATATTGAGGAGTTTTCCCTATGTCCGAAATGAATTTGGAAACAAGCAAGAAAAAAGTTTTAAGTTGTATTCAGCCCAGCGGTATTCCCACTTTGGGCAACTATTTGGGTGCGCTTAAAAACTGGGTTAATATGCAGGAAGAATTTGATTGCACCTTTGCGGTTGCCGATTTACACGCTATTACCGTGCGCCAAGACCCCGCAGAACTTCGCAAACAAATTTACACAATGTACGCGTTGTTATTAGCGTTTGGTATTGACCCTAATCGTTCTACCCTTTTTATACAGTCACAGGTTAAAGACCACGCGCTTTTATCTTGGATACTTTCTTGCTACACACAGTTTGGCGAACTTTCGCGCATGACACAGTTTAAAGATAAATCTGCCCGCCATGCCGATAACATTAATGTTGGTTTGTTTTCTTACCCAACCTTAATGGCAGCCGATATTTTGCTTTACAAACCCGATTTTGTGCCTGTTGGAGCCGACCAAAAGCAACACCTTGAAATTGCAAGGGATATTGCAGTTAGGTTTAACAACATTTACGGCGATGTATTCACCATTCCCGAACCATATATTCCCAAAACAGGCGCAAGGGTTATGTCGCTTCAAGACCCGCTTAAAAAGATGTCTAAATCCGATGAAAACCTTAATTCCTTTATTTCGCTTCTTGATGATAAAGACACCATTATAAGAAAATTCAAACGCGCCGTTACCGACAGCGATATGAAGGTTTGCATTGGCGAAGGTAAAGATGGCATTAACAACCTTATTGGTATTTATTCGGCAGTTACCGGCAAAACCGAATTGGAAATTGAAAAGGAATTTTTGGGCAAAGGTTACGGGGACTTTAAACTTGCCGTTGGCGAAGCGGTTGCCGAAACTTTGGCACCTGTTCAAGCCCGATATGAAACCTTTATTAAAGATAAACACCAATTAGAAGTTCTTTATAAAGAGGGTGCCGAAAAGGCGCAGTACCAAGCAAGAAAGACTATGGGGAAAGTTATGAAAAAGGTCGGTTTTGTTCTATGAACTTCCCGCTTATAGCAAACAACACCGCCCGCGATTCGTTTTTAAACTCTTATAAATCGGGCAGAATGCCCCACGCAATTATAATTGAAGGAGAAAGCGGTTCGGGCAAAACCGAATTTGCAAAGTTTATTGCCAAAACTGTTTTTTGCGAAAGTGAAAATAAACCGTGCGGTGTGTGTAAATCTTGCAACCTTGCTGAAGTTGGCACGCATTTAGACCTTCACATTGTTACGCCTGAAGAAACAAAAAAGAATATAAAGGTTGACCAAATACGTGATTTAATTTTCCGCGCTTACCAAAAACCCGGTGTAAGCAATACAAACCTTTTTATAATTGACCGCGCCGAAACCTTAAACGCCTCGGCGCAAAACGCAATTTTAAAGGTGCTTGAAGAACCGCCAACCAGTTCAATTTTTATATTTTTAACCACAAGCATAACCAATCTTTTACCAACCGTTATTTCCCGTTGCATTGTTTATTCGCTTAATATTCCCACAGCCAATGAAACGGCTGAACTTTTAAAAACCAAAAACCTTTGCGACAGCGAAACGGCATATCAAGTTGCAAAAGAAGCCGGTGGCAATGTTAAAACTGCGCTTTTACTTTTAGAAAAAGGCAAAAGTGACGGCATTACTGCACTTGCCGAAGAATATTTTAATGCTATTTTAAAACGTAATTTATATTCTTTACTTTTAATTCCAAACGGTATAAGCGGTAACCGCGCTTTAACAGAAGAATTTATTACCGAACTTAAAAACATTATGCTTGGTAAATTAAAAACCAACATACACGACAAAAAGCAAACGAAAATGCTTTTACAGTTAATTAAAATTACTGATTCATTATTTGAATCGTTAAATACCAACGTTCATATTTCGCTGTTGTTTTCGCACATGGCGTACAGTTACGTTGAAATCTCTTAGGAGGAATTTATGACAGAGGTTATATCCGTTAAGTTTAAATCAGACGGTGCCGCTTATTATTTTGACCCAAACAATATTTTATTTGCGATTGGCGATTTTGCCGTTGTTGAAACTTCACAGGGGGTTGAATGCGGAAGCGTTAGCGAAGCAAACCACCAAGTTGACAATGAAAAAATTGTAAAACCGCTTAAAAAGGTTATTAGAAAAGCCACCGAAAAAGATTTGGCAAAAATTGAAGAAAACCGCAAAAAAGCATTAAATGCTTATGATATTTGCGAAAAGAAAATTGAAGAACACGGCCTTGATATGAAACTAACCGACGCGCAATACACCTTTGACGGTTCGCGTTTGATTTTCCTTTTTACTTCTGACGGAAGGGTTGATTTCCGCGAACTTGTAAAAGACCTTGCTGCCGCGCTTCACACAAGAATCGAACTTAGGCAAATTGGTGTGCGCGATGAAGCCAGAATGCTTGGCGGTCTTGGTATTTGCGGTCAGCCGTTTTGTTGTTCAAGGTTTTTAAACGGCTTTCAGCCGGTTTCAATTAAAATGGCAAAAGAACAAGGGCTTTCCTTAAACCCCACCAAAATTTCGGGCAGTTGCGGACGCCTTATGTGCTGTCTTAAGTACGAACAAGAATCTTACGAATATTTGCTTAAAAAGACACCGAATATTGGCGCAACCGTTAAAACCGATGACGGTGTTGGTGTTGTAACCGATGCAAATGTTATAACCGGAAACCTTATTGTTAAAATTAACGACAGCGAAGCCGCACCAATTAAAGTGCACCGCGATAAAGTTACAATAATTTCCCGCGGAAAGCAAAAAAAGATGACCGAAAACACGGAAAAACAGTAATTTTAAAAATTTTCTTGCTTTTTTTGTATTTTGTAGTAAAATGAGTTTAGACAGAATACTGTCGGCTTTAAATACTGATAGGAGGTGTTTTGAATGGCTTACAAAATTTCTGACGAATGCATTAGCTGTGGTGCTTGCGCAGCAGGTTGCCCTGTAGAAGCTATTGCTGAAGGTGAACAACATTACGAAATCAACGAAGATGTTTGTGTTGATTGCGGTGCTTGTGCAGCAAGCTGCCCTGTTGAGGCAATTAGCGAATAATTTATTTATTCAGTTACTTAAAAAGACCGACCTTTCGGGAGTTGCGATTAGGGATTAATTGGTTTTTCAGATAAATTTGTACTATTTCTTGTTACAAAAACTTGTAAGACACAAAGTATTACCGCGTTTTTGTAACTGCGAAATACAGGCAAATTTATTCTTACAAAACTGCAAAGCACCTTAAAAAGATAAATTTTTAGTGGTATAAAAGGCGAAAAGCAGCGGTAACGCTGACGCGTAGCGTTGGTTTTTAACACATTAGACCGCAAAAATTTACTTTTTAAGGCATTTTATCCTTAATCGCAACTCCCGCCCGGTCGGTCTTTAACTTTTTTTGGGGGAAGAAAAATGAGAAAAAAACAAACTTTATTTTTAGTGTATTCAGCGCTTATTGCGGCGCTTTATGCTTCTTTAACCTTAATTAACCCTCTTTCCTTTGGCCAACTTCAATTCAGGGTTTCAGAAGTGCTTACGGTTTTGGCGGCACTTCATCCCGCGGCAATTGTTGGGCTTACTGTTGGTTGTTTAATTTCAAATATTGTTTCTTTTTTACCGCTTGACCTTATTTTCGGCACAGCTGCAACCCTGCTTTCGGCAATTTTTGCTTGGCTTTCAAGGAACATTACTTATAAAGATATTCCTATTTTGTCTTGCTTTATGCCGGTTATTTTTAACGGCATTATAATTGGCGCAGAACTTTGTGTTTATGCAGGTGATTTTAGCGCACCCACATTTTTGCTTAGCGCGCTTTACATTGCAATAAGCGAAACAGTGCTTTGCGCAGCTGGGCTTAGTTTCTTTCCCTTATTTAAAAAATTGCACAATAAATTTTTTAAAAAATAAAAAGGCCTAACGGCCTTTTATTTTTTTGTTACATAAACAATATCCCCTATTCTTTCTTTTACCGAAAAGAAAGAATAATTTTTATTAAAAAGAATTTTAATTAGCCCTTTTAAATTTTTATTTTTTAAGCAGTTATATCGTTTTTCCAAAAATTCTTTAAGGGTGTTTTTATTTTCGTATTTGCAAACTTCTTTTACTGCGCTATACTTTTCTAATGCAATTTCTTCTCTGCTTTGTTTTTTACCGTTAAACCCAAGCGCGTTGTTTTGGTGTTGGCGGTAATAAACCAGTTTTTCGTTTAAAAAGTAAAGCCCGCCCTTTGCCGCTGCCGCAAGACAAAGTTCCCAGTCGTGCGGTAAAATGCTTTGGCTTTTTTGACAAAACTCTTTTGCTAAACTTTTTCTTACCGCAACGGCGCACCCAGGCGCAATATTGCCGTGCAAAACGGTTTTTAGCGAAACACGGGCACTTTCGCCGTCTTTTATGTTTTTGCTTATAAGGCCGTAATTTGAGCCTTTTTGAGTATCACTAATTTCTTTGCCGTTTTCATTGGTTAAACAAAAAGAAGTTGCCAACGCCAAACAGTCGCTATGGATTTTAAAGAAATCAACCATTTTTTCAATTTTATCTTCTGCCCAAATATCGTCTTGGTCGCAAAGAAAAATTATATCGCCTGTGCACTTTGACACTGCCTCTTTAAAGTTTGCCATAAACCCTAAATTTTTCGCGTTTTTGTAAACTACAGTGGAAAGAGAATTAGTGCTAATAAAATCATTAACAATTTCCATTGTGTTATCAGCAGAACAGTCATCGCAAATTACAACTTCATCGGGCTGTTTTGCTTGGACTTTTAAAGAATTTAGCAGTTCTTTTATGTAACAACTGCCGTTATAAGAGGCAAGAGCAACAGAAATTTTCATTTTGTTTCCTTTCTGCGAATTGACAAATTCACAAATTTAGGGTAATATATTGTTTGGTAATAATGGTATAGGTTAGGCGAAACAATCTTGTTTCGCCACAAAATCTTTGATTTTGCGACAAATTTTCAGTAAAAATTTGTCCTATTCCATTACAATGAGTGTTGTGCAAAATTAAATATTAGAATTTAATTTTGCTTAAGCCACTTAAAAAGTGGCTTGTCGAGGCGCTTTTTAGCGTTTCGACAAACTACAATCATTATATGCGCTTGTAGCTCAGCAGGATAGAGCGTCCGCCTCCTAAGCGGAAGGTCGGGGATTCGAATTCCTTCAAGCGCGCCAAAAAAACCTTGAATTACTTCAAGGTTTTTTGTTTTTTATTCACAAAACCCATTCGGGTTATTTTTTTGCCAACGCCAAGTATCTTGGCACATTCTTTCAATATCATATTCGGCTTCCCAACCAAGAAGTTCTTTTGCTTTAGTAGCGTTTGCATAAACTTCATCGGGGTCACCGGGGCGACGGTCGGTAATTACGTAAGGAATTTCCATTTCGGCTGCTTTATTAAATGCATCTTTAAGCTGAAGCACCGAAACACCGTTTCCTGTGCCCAAGTTAATTGCTTCGCAGCCAACATTTTTAAGCGCCCAAGCAGTTGCGGCAACATGGCCTTTTGCCAAATCAACAACGTGTATGTAATCCCTTACGCCTGTGCCGTCAACCGTGTTATAGTCGTTACCAAAAACGTTAAGGTGTTCGCGGCGGCCAACTGCAACCTGAGAAATATATGGCATAAGGTTATTGGGAATACCTTTTGGGTCTTCGCCAATTGTACCGCTTTCGTGTGCGCCAATGGGGTTAAAGTAACGCAAAATTGCAATAGACCAAGTGTTGTCGCTAACAAAAAGGTCGCGCAAAATTTCCTCAATAAACAATTTTGTTCTGCCGTAAGGGTTAATTGCGCCAAGGGGCATTGTTTCAACCAACGGCATTTCTTTTGCAACACCGTAAACTGTTGCCGAAGAAGAAAACACAATTTTCTTAACCGAAAATTCTTTCATAACCTCTAACAAATAAATTGTGCTTATAAGGTTGTTATCGTAATATTCAATTGGTTTTGCAACGCTTTCACCAACTGCTTTAAGCCCCGCAAAATGAATAACCGATTCAATTTTGTTGTCACTAAAGATTTTTCTTAGGGCATCTTTGTTTCTAATATCTTCTTCAAAGAATTTAATCTTTTTACCGGTAATTTTTTCTACCCTGTAAAGAGACTCTTTGCAGCTGTTATCAAGGTTGTCTACCACAACAATATCATAACCTGCATTTAACATTTCAACGCAAGTATGAGAACCAATATAACCTGCACCGCCTGTAACTAAAATAGCCATTTTTTTCACTCCGTTAAATTTTATTTGATTAACTTACAGATATATGATATAATATTTTTCACAAAAATACAACCTTTATTTTGGTTTTTTGGGGATATAAATTTATGAATTACACATTAAATCAGGCACTACTTGCGCAGGCGTTTGTTTTGCCTGCCGAAATTGCCGATAAACACTTAAAACTTGCCACGCGTGACCAACTGCGTGTAATTCTTTATGTTTATCGTAACTGCGCTAATTTGCCAAGTGTTAAAGAAATTGGCGAAGCGCTTAATTTGTGTGCGCAAGAAGTGGTTGACGCTTTGCTTTATTGGCAAGATGCAGGTGTAGTTGTTGCCGAAAAGAGCGAAAGCAATTTACATAAAAAAACTTCTGCTAAAATTGAAGCCGAAAAACCCACTCGTGAGGAAATTGCCGCTTTTGGCAAAAACGACGAGCGTTTAATGTTTTTGTTTTCGGAAATACAGTCGCGCCTTTCCCGCCCTTTGCGCCAAAGCGAAGCTTCTACTTTTGCTTGGATGTATATTGAAGAAGGCATGGATGTTTCGGTTATTTTAATGCTTGTTGAATATGCTTTAGGGTTAGACAAAGCCAACATTCGCTTTATGGAAAAAACGGCTATTGCTTGGCTTGATGCGGGTGTTGAAGACATCGCTTCGGCAGAAGAATTTATTGCAAGAAACGCTAAAGAAGAAATGTGCCACAAACTGTTTTGTTCGGCTTTTGGCATTAAAGACCGCAAACTTAACAAAACCGAGCGCGAACTTGCTGTTTTGTGGGTAAACAGTTACGGGTACGACCGAAAACTTTTAGAAGCGGCTTATGATATTTGTGTTGACACCACAGGAAAATATAATATAAAATACATTAAAGGCATTATTGAACGTTGGCATAAAGACGGCATTACTTCGGTTGACCAAATTAAAGAACAACCCAAAAAAGCCAAAGGCGGCGACTGGGATTCAAGCAACAAAGAACTTTTAGAACTGCTAATAAATAGTGATTAAGAGGGGTAAAGTATGGCTTTTTCACAAGAAATTATTAAAGAAGCAATACAGATTAAAAACGGCGAAATTAAAAAGCGTGAGCAAGCATATTATGTCTTGCTAAATTCCGTTATGCTTAAAAACCCAAGACTTAGTGAAATTGATAAGGAAATTTCTATTCTTGGCACAACTGCCGTAAAACTTTCCCTTGCGGGCAAAACCCAAGAAATTAAAGAACTGGGGCTTAAAAACACCGCTTTATGCGAAGAAAAGGCAAACATTTTAAAGAAAGAAAATGTTACGCCCTTTACCTGCCTTTGCCCTATTTGTAATGATACAAATTATGTAAACGGTTATTTATGTGAGTGTGTAAAGGAAATTGCAAAAGAAATTTCGCTTACTAATTTTTATAAAAACATTCCGCAGGTTGATGCCGATTTTAATACATTTAAACTTTCTTATTACCCAAATGATGCCAAAGAAAAAATGGAAAAAATTTTCAACTTTGCAAAAGACTATGCCGAAAACTTTAATGAAAGTTCAGGCAACGTGCTTTTTATGGGCAAATGCGGTCTTGGTAAAACCCATTTATCTTTAAGCATTGCAAAAACTGTAATTGAAAAGGGTTATGGTGTGGTTTACGGTTCGGCGCAAAACCTTTTTAGCACTGCCGAAAAAGAACATTTTTCTTATTCTGCAGTTACCGAAAAAACCGATGATATGCTTAACTGCGATTTACTTATAATTGACGATTTGGGAACCGAATTTTTAAACAATTTTACCTCTTCCCTGTTTTATAACATTGTAAACACCCGTCTTTTAAACAAAAAATCAACCGTAATTAACACAAACCTTACCTTTGAAGAACTAACTGCGCGCTACACCGCAAGAATTACTTCGCGCTTTATTGGCGAATACACCTTAAAACAGTTTTTGGGCAACGATATAAGGCAACTTAAAGCGGTGGAAAAACTTAATAAAGAATAAAAAAACGAGGCATTTGCCTCGTTTTTTAATTTATTATATACACGCCGTCTTGGCTTAACACAAATTCGTTTCGACCCACTTTTAAGAATTTTTTAGGGGTTATAGGCAGTTCCTTATAGGTTTCAAGCGAATAGTTTGTTAAATTAAGTTTTACTATATTGTTACTGTCCTTGTTTGAAATATATGCGTTATCTTGTTCAACAAAAATATCAGCAGGTGCCAAAAACGGCGAATTTTCACCGCCACCAATTCGCAGTTCTTCACGCATGGTGTTTATATTGTAGCGCACAAGAAGATTCTTTTGGCTAAAAGTGCACCAAATTTTATCTTCGTGCAGTGCTACCGCCGAAGGTATTTCGCCACCGTAAAAAAGTTTGCCGTAATAAAGGTAACCGGCATCGGTATCAAGAATTTTAATATCGCCGTTTTCTTCGGCAATAAGCATTTGTTCGCCCGGAAAAATTACCACCTTACTGCTAACGTAATTTTCACACTGCAAACAAAATGCCTTGTGGTCGGGGCCAAATTTTGAAAGCAAATAAATGTGTTTTGCAACGTTTGTTGTTTTGCCGTTTTCGGTTTGATACATTATAAACGCAACGCGCGTTTGGTCGCCAACCTGCTCAACCGCATAAGGAAAAACAATGCCGTTATCGCTTTTAACTATATCAAGTGCTTGTCCTTCAAACAACAGTTTCAACGCCCCGACCTCCTTTTTTTAAAATAACAAAGTTATTGTACTACAAAATTATTAAAAATTCAATAGCCCTTTTTTTAACATACTGTTTGCCGCCAAAAGCACCCCTGTACTTGCGCTGTGGAAATTAAGTCCGCCTTGCATCCACGCCGCATAAGGTTCCCTTAAAGGCGCATCGGCCGAAAGTTCAATAGATGCGCCCAAAGTAAAGGCGCCTGCCGCCATTATAACTTTATCGTTATAACCGGGCATATCCCACGGTTCAGGTTTAACAAACGAATCAACAGGCGCACCGCTTTGCATACCTTCGCAAAATGCAATTAAAGATTCGGGGTTATTTAGCACCACCGCTTGTATAATATCTGCTCTTTTTTCACGCGGTGCAGGTGTAACCTTGTAACCAAGTTTATTAAATAAAAATGCGGTGTAAACGGCGGTTTTAAGTGCTTCGCCAACCACGTGGGGCGAATTAAACACGCCCATAAAAAGTTCGCGGTTATGCCCAAGTGTTGCACCAACCTCTTTGCCAACACCGGGCGCAGTTAAACGGAAAGCACACATTTCAACCAAATCGGCTCTGCCTGCTATGTAACCGCCTGTTTGGGCAATACCGCCACCGGGGTTTTTAATAAGTGAACCCGCCATTAAATCGGCGCCAACTTGGGTTGGCTCTTTTTCTTGCACAAATTCACCGTAACAGTTATCCACCATAATTATTGTGTTGGGGCTAACCTCTTTAACTGCCTTGCAAATTTGTTCAATTTCTTCAATTTGCAAACTGTGTCTTAAACTGTATCCGCGCGAACGCTGAATATAAACCATTTTATAGGTATCGTTTTTTAGTTTTTCTACGGCGGTGTTAATATCAACGTCTTCACCGTTTAATAAATCAACCTGGTGGTATATTACACCAAAATCTTTAAGCGAACCCGAAACAAAACCGTCAATTCCCAAAACATCAATTAAGGTATCGTACGGTCTGCCCGTTACACACAGCATTTTGTCACTAGGCCTTAAAACACCAAACAGCGCAACCGTTAAAGCGTGGGTGCCCGAAACAAAGTTGTGGCGAATTATTGAATCTTCAGCACCCATACAATCTGCCCACACTTTTTCAAGTGTTTCACGGCCAATATCGTTATAGCCATAGCCAGTTGAAATGCCAAGGTGACATTCGCTAACCTTGTTTTTAATAAAAGCAGAAAGTACCTTTTGCTGATTATATTTTGTGGTTTCATCTATTTGGTCAAAAATATCTTTGGCATCATTTAGAACACTTTCGCTTAATTCTTCAAGTTTTTCATTAATACTAAAAAATGAATTCATTATTATCTCTCCCAAACGGCACTTTTACTAATAGGTAAAAAGCCACTCTTTTTATAAAATGGTAAATTTTTTTCTTCACAGCAAACAAAAACATCTTTTGTCTTGCTTTGCTTTATAAGTTCGTTTAAAGCGTTTGTTCCCCTGCCCTTTAAACGAAAATCGGGCAACACCGCAAGCGCACTAACAAAGGAAAATTTATTGGTTAAATAAATTACCCCTGCCGAACAGTCGTGTACAACACAACCTGCTTGTCCGTTATACAACCTGTGTGATAAATCAGATATAAATTCGTTATCGTCATAAATATCCAAACCGCTTTTTAAAATTTTTAAAATTTGGCGCGGTGTGTTTTGGTTTAAAACAGCAGGTTTACCTGTTATTTGGGTTTCTTTATGAAGCAAATAACATTCTTGCTTTTTTAAAAAGCCAAAATCGGTGCTTGTAAAAATTTCCTTTGCACCAAAAAACGAAAGAAATTCTTTAATTTCTTCTCTGTCGCCACCGTTAAAATACAAAACTGCGGTTTCACCGCCAAAAGAAATTAGCGCGGTGGTTTCGCCTTTTTCATTCTTTTGTTCGTAAAAAAGGCATAAATTTTCGTAGTTACGGTAAGCCGTAAAATTACAGTAAATTTTTATTGCGGCAGCGTCAAACGGTATATCTTTTGGGAACACCTTTAATTTTTCTATCATTATAAAAATTCCCCGCCGCAAATTCTGTCTTTCATTTTGCCTGCCAAAAGTTTTAAATTTTCTAAATCGTTATAATTTGCAACGCCCGACTGCGAATGAATATATCGGCAAGGAAGCGACATAACTACAGTTTTTACACCCTCTCGCGTTAGGTGAATTGCACCGCTGTTATTACCGCCCATGGCGGCATTTTTGCTTTGTGCTAAAACACCGCAGTTTAATGCACTGTTATACAGTTCTTTATCATAAAGTGTTGCTTTATCCATAAAGGAAACAGCAGGGCCTCCGCCCAATTTGCAAACCGTGTCTTCTTCGGCAACACCGCATAAATCGGCTGCGGTGGTGCATTCAAGACAAACGGCAAACTGTGGGTCCACCGCATAGGTTGCAGTTTTTGCACCCCTTAAGCCAACCTCTTCTTGCACAGTAAAGGTTGCATAAAAATCGTATTCGCTGTCTTCTTTTAAAAGTGAAATTAACACCGCAACACCCGCGCGGTTGTCTATTGCTTTGGCTTTAAAGCAGTTATCACTAAGCCAAGTAAATTCACTTTCAATAACACCCATATCGCCAATGCTTACGGCGTTTAACGCATCTTCTTTACTGTCGGCGCCAATATCAATATAAAGCGAATCTATTTCGGGCAGTTTCTTTTCTTCTTCGCCCTTGCAAAAGTGTGCGGGTTTACAACCAATAACGCCCGTTACTTTGCCAAGTTTCACCTTTGAACCCAAAAGACAGCCAACGGGAATAGAACCAACATCGCTAAACTTTAAAAAACCGTCTTGCGTAACACTTGTTATAATTAAACCCACTTCGTCCATATGAGCATCAAGCATTAACTTTGCTTTTGCCTTATTTTTACCATTTTTGTAAGCAATAATATTGCCTAAAGCATCGGTTCTATATTCACAATGGTCTTTAATTTCAGATATTATAAATTCCCTTACGCTGTTTTCTTCGGAAGACGGACCGTTTAATTGGCAAAGGTTTAAAAGCAATTCTTTCATTTATTTATTCCCCCTGCCAAAATATAATTTTCAAGTAAAGATACTGCTTGGTCCACATCAACTAAATCGGCAACTTCACATGCAGTGTGCATATTTCTTACAGGAACCGACAAAAGTGCGGTTGGTACGCCCTCTTTATTAACCGAAATTACGTCGGCATTTGTTCCTGTTGCCGACGACATAACTTCAATCCCGTATTTAACACCGTTTTCATTAGCAACTTTTTGCAGTTTTTTGGTGGCGTATTTATTTAAAAACGGTGATACCCCAATTAAAACGCCGTCACCCAATTTAAAGGTTTTATCAGCACTTATATTAGGTGCGTTGCCAAAGGTAGCATCAATACAAACCGCTTCGTTAAATTCAAGTTTAAAAGCAGAGGTTTTAGCACCCCTTAAGCCCAGTTCTTCGGCATCGTTAAACACAAAAAGGACATTTACAGGCAGTTTTTTACCGCTTAATCGTTTTGCAAGTTCAAGTAATACCGCACAACCTATACGGTCGTCAAGCGATTTACCCACGAACTTAGTGCCAAGCAGACTTTCTGCTTTTGTGTTAAAGGTAACAAAATCGCCAGGTTTAACAATATCTTTGGTTTTTTCGCCAAGACCTGTATCAATTTTAATTTGCGAAATATCACTATACTGTTTATCACCTTTTGTAAGGTGGGGCGGAACGGATGTAAAAACACCTTTTACTTCATTTTCTGAATGAATAACTACTTCACACGCAGGTAAATTTCTTGCGTCAATACCACCGCAAGCCGAAACGGTTAAAAAGCCGTCGTCGCTTACATTTGTTACCACCATACCAACTTCATCAATATGGGCTTCAAGCATTACGGTATAATTACTTTCACCCAAAAGACACGCATAAAAACCAAGCCCCGAAAGTTTTTTCGGGGTGGTGTATTTTGCTATTATTTTTTGCGCCAACACACTTGCAGTATTTACACTGCCAAGCGCGGCGGCATTGCTTAAATTAAAAACAACTTCTTTTAATTCCATTAAAGATTATTCACCGCTTCCTTAAAATAAACACCGCGCGCTGCAAAGTTTGGGAAAGCATCAAACGAAGCGCAAGCTGGGCTTAGGGTAACCACATCGCCCGAAACTGCTTTTTTATTTGCTTCTACAACCGCTTCTTTAATATCAGCCACATGAATTATTTCTGGACTGCCCTTATAATAAACGTTGTTTGTTATTGCCTTTTCAATCATTGGTGCAGATGGGCCTGTTAAATAAAGTGTTTTAACCTTTTTAATAACCTCTTCTGCCATTGGTTCAAACGGAATATGCTTATCGTATCCGCCCGCAATTAAAATTATCGGCTGTTTAAACGCCTTAAGTCCTGCTATTGTTCGGGTGGGGCTTGAAGCAATAGAATCATTATAATACTTTACGCCGTTTATTTCGCGCACAAATTCAATTCTGTGTTCAACACCTGCAAATTCCTTTGCAACGGCTTTAATTGTATCACTGCCAACATAACCCCAAACAGCAGAAATTGCCGCTAAGTAGTTAGCAACATTGTGGTCGCCAATAACGGTTATATCGTTTCGGTGCATAATGGGTACATCAATACCGCGGTAGGACATATGAATTGTACCGTCATTTGCCAGCCACGCACCGTTTTTAACAGGACGTTCCATGCTAAACCCAAGCGACTGACCGCGTACATATTTTGCAAAACCGGCAGTAATTTCGTTATCGCGGTTTAAAACTGTTCTTGAAAAAGCATTTTGGTGCATTAAAACATTCTTTTTGGCTTCAACATATTCGTCCATATCTTTATGAACATCAAGATGGTTGGGTGCAACATTTGTTACAACCGCAATATCGGGGCTTTTTCGCATTGAAATAAGCTGAAAAGAAGAAAGTTCTGCCACAACAAAATCTTCGGGCTTAATATTTTCAATTTGCGGAAGCAGGGGCTTACCAATATTACCGCCAATATGAACCGTTTTACCCTCTTTTTCAAGCATTTTTGCAATTAAAGTGGTTGTGGTAGTTTTACCGTCAGAACCTGTTACTGCAAAAATGGTTGCAGGGCATAAATCAAAAAACACTTCCATTTCACTTGTAACGGCAATTCCGCGTTTGCGCGCCTGTTCAAGTTCGTTTAAATTAAAATTCATTCCGGGAGTGCGGAAAATAATATCAACCTCTAAATTTTCAAGGTATCTTTCACCTAAATGCAGTTCAACACCCGCGTCTTCCAAAGTTTTACACAGTTCGCCAATTTGCTCTTTGTTTCTTCGGTCGCAGGCAATTACCCTTGCGCCTTTTTTAACAAAATCTAATATAAGCGGTGTATTGCTTATACCAATTCCGCAAATAGCAATTTTTTTAGAAGAAATATGATTCCAAAACTGTTTGCAATCCATAAAAAACCTCCGAAAAGTTTATTAGTCAACTATATTTTTTATCCAAATTCCCTTTTTAACAAGTACAGTGCCTATTATACATCTTATTATACCCGTAAATTGACAAATTGCAAAGATTGTAAGAATATTGGCACTTGTAAAACGGCTTAAAACAAAGGCAATTGTTACATTTACAACCCAAACAAAACCGCTGTCAAACAGTACCGTTTCAATAATTCTGCCTCCCGAACGCAAGGTAAAATACGAAGCGTGGGCAAAGGCATCAAGCGGCATTGCAACTGCGCATATTTTCATTAACGCCGCCGCGGTTTCACGCACATCGCTATTGGTGTTATAAAGAAGCGGTATGTAATCGGCGCCAACAAAGAAAACCGCGCCAACAATCACGCTTGTAAAAACCGAAAATGTTATAAGCCGTGAAGCATTAAGCATTGCGCTGTCTTTATTTTTAGAACCCAAAATTTGCCCCAAAATAATGCCTATTGCCGCGCCAACCGAAATAAAGGCAACCGAAAAAACGTTAAAAAAGGTTTGGGTTATGTTGTTTGCCGCAACAACCGCAATGCCGCGCACCGAATAGCACTGGTTAAGCATTGCCATACCTGCCGCCCACATTGTTTCGTTTATCACTAAAGGTAGACCTTTTACTGAAATTTTCTTTACTAAATCAAGCGGTACTTTTAAGGTTTTAAGTGCGCCTTTAAAGTAATTTTCGCCACTGTACGAGCCAATAACCACCACAATAAGTTCAACAAAACGCGAAATTACGGTGGCTATTGCGGCACCGTTTGTGCCAAGTGCAGGAGCACCAAGTTTACCAAAAATTAAAACCCAGTTCAAACACAAATTAACCAAAACCGCAACAACGCCTGCTGTCATTGGCAAAACTGCCTTGTTGGTTTCCCTTAAAGTACTTGAATAGCATTGAGTTATTGTGTAGGGAAGTAATCCAATAAGCATTATATATAAATATTCTTTGCCAAACAAAAGTGATGCTTTGGCATCACTTGCACTTCCGTCACCCTTTAAATAAAGGGAAATAAGCGGTGAACCAAACAAAAGAAAAACTGCTATACCAAGAATGGTAAGTGCCGTACCGCAAATAATTTTAAAACGGAAGGTATCTTGTATTCCTTTTTTATCGCCCTTGCCGTAAAACTGTGCCCCAAAAATACCCGCGCCCGAAATTGCGCCGAAAATTAGCAAATTAAAAACAAATATTAATTGGTTGGTTATGGCAACGCCTGTCATTTGCAGTGTGCCTACCCTGCCCACCATAACATTATCAAGCATATTAACAAAGTTGGTTATGCCGTTTTGTATCATTATGGGTAAGGTTAAGGTTATAACCTTTTTATAAAATGCTTTATCTCCTATAAAATTACTTAAAAAACTGTTCTTTTCCACTATGGTATAAAATCCTCAAATATATATGCCTTAAATTCTTTTTTTACCCTTAAAACTTCGGTTTTACTGTGGAATGTCCAAGCAATTGTGAACGCACCCAAAACCTTATTTAGTTTTAAAAAGAAATAATTATTAAACTTATGCTCGTAAGACACAAAATGCGGCCTCCCGATAAAGTTATATAAAAGTGCGCCCGAAAGCCGTTTATAAAGTGCTTCGTTCTTAAAGGCAGTTGCCAAAAAGCCACGGCACACATTTTTGTTGTGTTTTCTATAGTAGTATAAAATCTGCGGATAAAAAGACTGAATAAGATACGGCCCTTTATATTCCTTTAAAATTTCGTTTGCGGCAATAACCAGTTTTTGGTGGTTTCCGCCATCGCCTTTAAATTCAATAAGAAGCGGTGTTTTTCCGCGTACTACCTCTAAACACTCTTTTAAAGTGGGTATTTTTTCGCTTGTTTCAAAAAGGGTATATTCCTTTAGTTCACTAAGGGTTAATTCCGCCACCTTTTTGTCTACACCGCAAGCACGTTTTAAATTATCATCGTGAAAAACAACCACTTCGCCGTCTTTGGTTAAATGAATATCGTTTTCAATTGCCAAGCCGAATTCCGTTGCGCGTTTAAAAGCGGGAATTGAATTTTCGGGTATTCCCTTTTTTAAATTATGCAAACCGCGGTGGGCAATATATTTACCTTTTATAAAATCTAAATCTTTATGCCGTTTGGTTGACGGCATACTGCAAAAAAGGAATAACGCAACCAAAATTGCTAACACACAAAAAGCAATTAGCATTATTAGTCCTCCACATCAAAGTTTTCTAAAACACTTTTTTTAGCAAGCGGTTTAATATCTCCGTGTTTAACAAAGCACATTGTTATAAACGAAATAAATACAAATACGGCGGCGTAAAGGAACAAAATTTTGTAACTTACGTTTTCAAGCAAATAACCTGCAATAATTGGGGTTGCAATTTGCGCCGACATACTAAAGGTATAATAAAGGCCTGTAAATTTGCCAACGTCTTTACCTGCGCACATTTCAACAACCATTGGCAAACTGTTTACATTTATTGCCGCCCAAGCAAGACCAACCAACGCAAAAACAATAAGCAATAATTTGCTGAATGTGTTAAAGAACATTGTGTAAACAAAACCAGCCATAAAACAAGCAGTAAGCAAAATAACGCCCGCTTTTATTGTGTTTTTTCTGCCAATTTTACTGGCAAGTGTGCCAATGGGAATATAGCTTACAATAGCGCCTGCGGTTGCAACGGTTAAACAGGTTGAAGCCGCGCCAATATCCATATTCCAAACTTCTTTGGCATATGTTGTAAACCAAGTTGTTATGCCGTTATAACCAATAAACCAAAAGGCAATTGAAAAAAGCATAAACACCAAACTTTTTTTAACCGCCTTTGGCATAACTTCGTTGCCGCTTTCGGTTATTTCGGTTAGGTTTTCTTCGGGGTGGGCGTTTTCATATTCCTTTTGTTCTGCAACCAATTTTGGTTCGTTTACAAAGAACATTATAATAAAAAGCGCAAAAAGCATTACACCGCCAACAATTAAGAACAGCGGCAAATAATTTATATGAGTGAGTCCTGCGGTTTTTTTGGCAGGATATAAAATACTGGTTAAAATTAAATAAAGAATACCGCCAACTGCACCCATAAGGTTTATAATAGCGTTTCCTTTACTGCGAAGCGGTTTTGGTGTAACATCGGGCATTAAGGCAACTGCAGGGCTGCGGTAGGTGCCCATTGCAACAAGAATAAGACCCAAAAGCAAAATAAAGGTTACCATTAAATTAGGCGAGGGGGATACAAAATAACGGTTGTCAATTATAGGCAAACCAACCATTAAGGCAACTGCTAATAGAGTGCCAAAAAGAATGAATGGACGGCGTCTGCCCAATTTGCTTTTGCATTTATCGGAAATACCGCCAAAAAGTGGCAACAACAAAAGAGCCAAAATGTTATCGGCCGCCATAATATAACCCGAAACCGATTCAGGCAAATCAAAAGTTTCTTTTAAAATTTTGGGAACAAGCCCGTCGTACATTTGCCAAAAAGCGCAAATAGATAAAAAGGCAAAACCAATTAAAACCGTTCTTTTGGTGTTTAGTTTCATTTCAATTCTCCCTATTAAAATATATATATTTATTTTAACACAATTTACCTTTATAATCAAGAAAAAATACGCAAGTGCTGCACACTTGGGTGTTTTTTTATACCTTTTTAAATACAGTAGCGCTTCGTTGAGGCAAATAGCACCCAAAACCGCTTGTTGTTTTATAACCGCGTTTTGCGGTATAAACATAATTTTTATCTACGCTGTTATATCCGCCAAAAACACCGTCGTCAGTGGTTAAAACAACCTTAAATTTGCCTATTTTGCCGGTGGACACAAAAAAGTTTTCGTAAGAGTTATTCGG
>JAZOOT010000018.1:0-16667 GCA_045655165.1 Acutalibacteraceae bacterium | reverse complement strand
GAATTAAAGAAATATATTTACTATTACAATAACGAAAGAATTTCCTTAAAACTAAAAGGAATGAGCCCGGTGCAATACCGAACTCATTCACTTGCAATTTAATATTTAATTTTGTCTAAACTTTGGGGTTCACTTCAGTTTACCTGTCGGTTTTTAATTATTTTTCAAAAACAAAATCGTTATCGTTATAACTGCAAGTAACTTTATCTCCCGATATAAAATCACCGTTTAAAAGTTTTTCGCTAATTTTATCTTCAATTCGGTTTTGAATTGCGCGGCGAAGCGGTCTTGCGCCGTAAATGTCATCAAAACCCACGTCGCTTATTGCCTTTACCGCGCTTTCATCAAACACAATTTCAATTTGCAGTTTTTTAAGACGGTTTGCCAAATTTATAAGCATTTTATTTGCTATTTGGGCAATTTCTTCTTTGGTTAGTTTATTAAAGACAATAGTATCATCAATACGGTTTAAAAATTCGGGTTTAAACGCCTTTTTAAGTTCGGCTAATATTTTGTTCTTGGTAGCATAACTATCGTTTTCTTGGCTGCTTTCGGCAAAACCGAAGGCGGCTTTGTTTTCAGTTAAAAGGCGCGCGCCAATATTAGAAGTCATTATAATAACCGTATTTTTAAAGTTTACCTTTCTTCCCTTTGAATCGGTTAAAATACCATCGTCTAATATTTGAAGCAAAACGTTAAACACGTCGGGATGCGCCTTTTCAATTTCATCAAACAACACAACGGAATAAGGGTTTGCGCGCACCTTATCTGTTAGCTGACCGCCTTCATCAAAGCCAACATAACCAGGAGGCGAACCAACCATTTTTGAAACGGTGTGTTTTTCCATATATTCCGACATATCAAGCCGAATCATTGCGTTTTCGCTACCAAACATTGCTTCGGCAAGTGCCTTACAAAGTTCGGTTTTACCAACACCTGTTGGGCCTAAGAAAATAAAAGAGCCAATAGGTCTTTTAGGGTCTTTAAGCCCCACCCTTCCACGGCGAATTGCGTTTGAAACTGCCTTAACTGCCTCTTCTTGACCAACCAAGCGTTCGTGCAATACTGTTTCAAGATTTAAAAGCCGTTCGCTTTCTTCTTTTGTTAATTGAGAAACAGGCACTCCTGTCCACTGCGACACAATTTCGGCAATTGTTTCACTGTTTACAACGGCATTTTCATTTGTTTCGTTGTTTTGCCAGTTTTCCTTTTTTTGTTCTAACTCTTGTTTAAGTTTTAATCCTTCATCGCGAAGTTTTGCTGCAAGTTCAAAATCTTGATTTTTAACCGCAGTTTCTTTCTTTTCTTCGTTTTGCTTTATTTGTTCTTCAATATCTTTAAAGTTTTTTGGCAAACAAAAGACTTTTAAACGTATTTTGGAACCTGCCTCATCAATTAAATCAAGCGCCTTATCGGGCAAATATCGGTCGGTAATATACCTTGCTGAAAGTTCAACAGCCGCTTTAATTGCATCGTCGGTAATTTTAACCTTATGATGTGCTTCGTATTTATCGCGAAGACCGTTTAAAATTAAAATTGCATCTTCTTCGCTTGGTTCATTTACCATTACGGGTTGAAAACGCCTTTCAAGCGCGGCATCCTTTTCAATATTTTTACGGTATTCGGCAATTGTTGTTGCGCCAATAATTTGCATATCGCCGCGTGCAAGCGACGGTTTTAAAATGTTAGCCGCGTCTGCCGAGCCCTCGGCAGAACCCGCGCCAATAATAGTGTGAACTTCATCAATAAAAAGAATAATATCTTTTGATTTTTTAACTTCATCAATAACGCTTTTAATGCGTTCTTCAAAATCTCCGCGGTATTTTGTACCCGCAATCATTCCTGTTAAATCAAGCGAATAAATCTTTTTATTAAGCAAAATATCGGGGGCTTCTTTATTGGCAATTTTAAGGGCTAAACCTTCGGCTATTGCAGTTTTGCCAACACCCGGTTCACCAATTAAGCAAGGGTTATTTTTTGTGCGGCGGCAAAGAATTTGAATAACGCGGTTTATTTCTTCGCTTCTGCCAATTACGGGGTCTATTCTGCCCTCTTTTGCCTCTTTGGTTAAATCAACTGCATATTTTGAAAGTTTAGTGTTTTGGCGCGAACTTTTTTCTTCCTTTGGGTTACCGATTTCGGGTTCTTCTATATCTAATGATACACCCGATGCTTCCAAAGTTTCGGCAGCAATTTCGCGTTCACTAACGCCTAATTCGTTTAAAAACTTAACCGCATAATTATCAGTTTCGCTTAATAGCGCAATTAAAATATGCTCGGTACCAACAAAACTTTTTCCCATATTTCTACTGCCGTTTGTGGCAATTTCAAGCACCCTTTTGGCGCGAGGTGTAAAATATTGCGGTGAAAGCGACGTTGGTGTACCTGCGCCAATTCTAAGTGTTATAAGTTTTTCAAGCTTTTCGGCAGTTACAGAATAGTTAGAAAGCACCGAATTTGCCACACCGTTAGTGACTTTACACAAGCCCAAAAGAATGTGTTCACTGCCAATATATGTGTGACCAAAACGCTCGGCCGAACTTATTGCTTGGTTAAGCGCTTCGTTTGCTTTTTCGGTATATCCTTTAAAATTATATTTCAACTGTTTTACCTCCTAAAACAGCCCACGAATTATATCTGCTCTTAAAATGTCCCTTTCCTGCGGAGTTTTACCGCCGTATTTTCTTATAAGCATGGCGGGCTGTGTTTCAATTAAAATTTTATTGGGTAATGTTTTCTCAATATCAAGTATACCCATAGAAATGCCTACTTTAATCTTTGAAATTAAATCAAACATTTCTTCAGTGGATAAAAGACGCTGATGTTTTAAAATTCCGTATGCCCTAAAAACATAGTCGTGAAGTTCAATTTCGGGTGCACTTTCTCTTTCAAGCATTTCAGCATCTATAATTTGTTTCACTATTGCATTAAGATTTGTAATTGCATTTTGTTCGGTTATTCCCAAGGTAATCTGGTTAGAAATTTGGTAAAACGATGCTTTTGCCTTAGTTCCCTCACCGTACATTCCCCTAACTGTGAAACCAATTTTACTAATAGCATCATTTATATTACCCATTTTGTTGCTATTGTTAATAAACGGCAAATGAAGCATAACCGAAGCACGCATACCTGTGCCTAAGTTAGTGGGGCAGCCCGTAAGATAACCAAGTTCGTTATCGTAAGCAAAATTAAGTTTTGCCGAAAGAATATCATCAATAGCCGAGGCAATAGAATATGCTTCGTTTAACTGCAAACCGCCCAAAATCACCTGAATTCTTATGTGGTCTTCTTCGCCAACCATTACGCAAACAGTTTCATCGTCGGATATAATTATTGAGCGTTCGTAAGGCAGCGCAGCAAATTCAGGGCTAATTATATGGCGTTCAACCATTGCGTTAATTTCGTTTTGCGGAACGTTAGAAAAAGAAATGAATTTAAGTTTTTTAGCAAAAGGCAAATCACTTTCACTAAGCGCGGTTTTTACCTTTTGATTCAATTCTTTTCTTTGTTCGTCACTCATTTTATGAGAAAACGGCAAATCTACAATATTTCTTGCAAGGCGAACACGTGAACTTACTGCTATGTTGTTATAATTATTTTCATCTAAATACCAACAACTCATTTTGTTCCCTCCTGCACCCTTTTAATTTCATCTCTTAAAACTGCGGCTTCTTCAAACTTTTCAGTTTTTATAAGTTCATTAAGGCGTTCGCGAAGTTTAGAAATTTCGGTGGTTTTATCTACCACCATAACCGCGCTGTTTGGTTTTTTTCCAATATGGTTTGTAGTTGAATGAACACGCTTTATATAAGGCAAAAGTTCTGACTTAAAAGTGGTATAACACTGAGCGCAACCAACCTTACCTGTTTTTGCAATTTCGTTAAAAGAACTATTACAACAAGAACAAACTTTTGCGTTAAGCGTTGTTTGTGTATCTCCAAAAACAGTAGCCAACATATCAATTAAATTACTTTTACCAAAAGGCGAATAATTATATTGTTGGGCACAAGCACCACATAAATTTATTTCATCCATAACACCGTTTATGGCGGTTTTAATATGGGTTGTAGCCGGATTTTTTCCGCATTTTTGACACAACATAAATATTCCTCCTTAATTTACTTGTGTTAATAAAATTTGTTTAACTATTGCGGCGCGCAAAGAATCACGCAGTGCGGGTTGAACGGTGCATAAAACATGATTAGATATTGCAGCAAATATAATTTCGGCAACTTCTTCGCTAATTAGCGAAGCCCTTAAACAGTTATCAAGCAAAATGCGGGCGCTTGTGGCATCAAGCAAAGAACCGATAGAGTTTACAATATGCATTATTGCGGTGGGCTTATTGGCCTTTACCCTTGAAATCTTAATATACCCCCCACCGCCACGGTAACTTTCAATTTTATAACCGTGTTCAGGCGTAAAGCGAGAACTTAAAACATAGTTAATTTGGCTGGGCACACAACCCATTGTTTCGGCAAATTCATTGCGCTGAATTTCGGTTATGTTATCGGCCGATTCATCTAATAATTCTATGATAGTTCTTGCAATTATATCACTCATTTTCATAGCGAACACCTCATTTTTTGACTTTCCTTGACCTTTATTATAACACAAAGTCAGAGAAAGTCAAACACTTTTTTAAAAAATTTTAAAAACAGTAACCCAAACCGCAAAACAACATAGAATGTAATATAAAGGAAAGGAGGTAAACCTTTATGTGCAATAACTTTTTCGGTGGCAACTGCACTTGGATAATTGTTATCATTTTGATACTCCTTTGCTGCGGTAATTCCGGTGGCTATTCTAACAATTGCGGTTGTGGTAACAACTGCGGTTGTGACAACGGCTGCTGCTAAGAATTAAACAAAAAAATAACGGGGGCTTAAAGCCCCCGTTATTTTTTTATTACTGGTTAAAAAGATTTAAAAGGTCGGTATAACTTTCGTCTTCATCTTTGGTATCCATCATACCGCCAAGCTGTTGAGCAAGGTCAACATCTTTTTTCTTCTTATCGTCGCTATCGCCAAGGCCTGTTGCAACAACAGTTACGCGTATAGCATCTTCAAGAGTTTCGTCGAACTTAGCACCCCAAATAATTGTTGCATCGGGATGTGCCATATCGGAAATAATAGAAGAAGCAAGTTCAACTTCTTCAAGACCGATATCTTCAGAACCGGTAATGCTAATAATAACGCCTTTAGCATTTTCCATTGATGTTTCAATAAGAGGACTGCTGATTGCTTTTCTTGCAGCTTCTTCTGCTTTGTCGCGGCCAGTTGCATAACCAACGCCCATGTGAGCATAGCCGGCACCTGCCATAATAGCAGTAACGTCAGCAAAGTCAAGGTTAACAAGAGCAGTAACGTTAATAAGTTCGGTAATGCTTTGAACGCCCTGACGCAATACGTCATCAGCAATATCAAATGCATTTTTAAATGTAATTTTCTGTTCAGAAACAAATTTAAGTCTTTCGTTAGGAATAATGATAAGACTGTCAACTTCTTCTTTAAGTGCAGCAATACCGGCTTCTGCCTGGCTCATTCTCTTTTTACCTTCAAAGCTGAAAGGTTTGGTAACGATACCAACTGTAAGAATACCAAGTTCTTTAGCAATTTGAGCAACAACAGGAGCAGCGCCTGTACCTGTACCGCCGCCCATACCTGCGGTAATGAAAATCATGTCTGCGCTACGGATAGCAGCAGCAATTTCATCTCTTGATTCTTCGGCAGCAGCTTTACCTTTTTCGGGGTTAGCGCCTGCACCCATACCGGAAGTAGTTTTATCTCCGATTTGGATTTTTTGATTTGCTTTAGAAAGATAAAGAGCAGCTTTATCGGTATTAATAGCGATAAATTCTACACCCTTTACACCGGCATCAACCATGCGGTTTACAGCGTTACCGCCGCCGCCGCCTACGCCGACTACTTTAATTTGAACAACATCTTCGGTTTCGTTTGCAACTTCAAATGGCATTGTTATTTCCTCCAAATTTATATTCTTTGCGCATCATTACAATTATACATATAGATAATAACACACTAATTTAAAAATTTCAATATATTTATTTACAAAATTGTAATTTTTTTAAAAATTTATACGGTTTTTATTTTCTTTTGTCGTTTTTATGAAATTACTGCCTCTACAAAATAACTTTTTCGGTTTTCACTTGACCATTCAGAAAGTTTAATTTTGCCCTGCTTATTTTCTTCTATTTCGTTAAGCATTGCATAAAGACGCGGTAATTTTTCGTCTATTTTATCTTTATCGCCAAGTTCCACTTCAAAACGGCTGTCAATTTTAACAGTAACGTCGCCAATACTGCTAAACGACACCGAATTAAAAGCAATATTTTTTGCTTCAAATTCACTAAAAAGATAACTTATTGTTTTTAAATATTCTTTGTTTTCAAATTCAATTGTATTGCCTTTTTTGTTCCAATCACAATTAACCAAAACCGGTGTAACGGTTGTTTTAATTTCGCCCTCTAAAACCCTTAATGTGCTATCGGTTATAAAGGTTTCTTCCCCTTTTGTAAACGAATAAAAGTTTTTTACGTCGCTTACCTTTATTACAGCGGTATCGGGCAATTTCTTTTTAAGTGTTAAATTTTTTATGTAAGGAAAGTTTTCTTGCAGTTTTGCAAGTAAACTTTCTTGGTTTAAAAGCAAAAGATTTTCTTTATCGCTAATGTCAAGTGCAGAAACAAGTTCAATATCGCTATACATTTCACTACCCGAAATTTGCACGTTTTTAACAGGAAACCAAACAGTAACCGAAAGACCTGCAAGAACCGATAGCGCCAACAACACAAAAACCGAAAGAAAAATTATTTTTTTCTTTTTATTCTTGCTTTTAAATTGTTTTTTTGCAACTTTTTTCTGCATAATTTCTCCTTTTAAATATCCATTGTTTTAATAATATCCGCGCCCAAATTTTTAAGTTCGGTATGCAAACAACAGTACCCTCGCTCTATGTGGTGAATGTCTTTAACAAAAGATGTTCCGTTTGCCGCCAAAGCCGCAATAACAAGCGCAGCCCCTGCCCTTAAATCTGTACAAAAAACTTCGGCTGAATTAAATTCGCTTTCACCGAAAGTATAAATTTTTTCGTTTTCTTTAACAAGTTTTGCGCCGAATTTTTGAAGTTCACCCGAAAAGCGAAACCTATTTTCAAAAATGGTTTCTTTAATAAAACTTTCACCTTTAATTTTACAAAGCAATGGCACCATTAAAGGCCCTGCATCGGTTGGAAATTCGGGGTATACACCCGTAATAATTCCGCCGTTTGCAACAAGAGGTTTGTTACATTTTAAAAAAATACTGTCAACACTGCCGCTAACGGTACAGCCAATATTTTTAAAAAACTTTAAAACAGTTGTCAGGTGTGACGGGGTTATACCTTTTAACAAAACTTCGCCACCTGTAATTGCCGCAGCCGAAAGGTAGGTAGCGGCAACAATTCTGTCACTTATAACCCTGTGAACAGGCGAATGAAGTTTTCTTACGCCCTCAATAATAACGGTATCTGAACCCGCGCCGTAAATTCTTGCACCCGCATTGTTCAAAAAATCGGCAAGGTCGCTAATTTCGGGTTCTTTTGCCGCACCCTTAATAACCGTTGTTCCCTTTGACTGTGCCGCCGCAATAATTATGTTTTCGGTTGCGCCAACACTTGGAAAAGGCAAATTTATTGTTGCGCCTTTTATGCCGTTTGGCGCCGTACAAATAATGCAATTCTCTTCGCACTTAATATTAACACCCAACTGTTTAAGCGAAGAAATATGCAAATCAATTGGTCTTGGTCCTAATTCGCAACCGCCGGGCGTAGTTATTACCGCCTTGCCCATTCGCGAAATTATTGCACCCAAAAAAACAACCGAAGAACGCATTTCGCGCATTAGATTTTCGGGAATTTCGTAATTAGCGGCAGGAAGTGCATCTACAATAACTGTGTTATTATCACGCACACATACACAACCAAGCGTTACAAGAATTTTAATTGCCGCCTCAACATCGGTTAAACACGGACAGTTATGTATTTCACTTTTATCCTGCACCAATAATGTTGCCGCAAGTATTGGCAACGCGCTGTTTTTGGCTCCCTGAACCAAAGTACTTCCCTTTAACCGTTTTCCGCCGTTAATTTCATAGCCGGTCATAAGGCACCTCCGCAAATTATATAGAAAGTCTATAATTTATAATATGCAAGATGCCGTTTTTTGCTTATGCGTTACTGTAAAGCTCCATAATAACGCGGTAAATTCTGTCAAGGCAATCCGGTATAGCTGCTTTTTTTGCCTTTTCGCTCATTGTTTCTAACTTGGGTTTATTTTGAATTAAACATGAAACCTGTTTTATTAGTTCTTTGCCTGTTAAATCTTTTTCCTCAATAATTTCAGCCGCACCCACCTTTTTTAAGGTCATTGCATTGTGGAACTGATGGTTTTCGGCAACGTAGGGTGACGGAATTAAAATTGAAGGTTTACCGCACAAAGCCAATTCGCTTAGGGTAATTGCCCCTGCCCTGCAAACAACCAAATCGGCTGCCGCCATACATACGTCCATATTATCAATATATTCACGTACGTCTGTTTCTTCTTTAACGGTAATACCGCTTAAAGCTTCTTTAACCGAATTATATCCGAATTTACCTGTGGCGTGAATATGATAAAAATCACTGTTATCGTTAAATTCCTTAATAAGTTCACAAACCGCTTCGTTTATTGGTCTTGCGCCCAAACTGCCGCCAAAAGAAAGAAGCACAGGGCGGTTATCGTAACCAAGAATTTTTTTGGCTTCCTCTTTACCCATTTTTGCAACTTCAACACGTACGGGGTTACCGGTTACATCAAATTTTCTTTTAACTTTAAAATGCTTTTTCGCCTGAGCCATTGCAAGCATAACGCGGTCAACGTGTGAAGCCAACATTTTATTTGTAACGCCCGGAAAAGCGTTTTGTTCGTGTACGGCAGTTTTAATTTTAAGTGCGGCTGCCTCTTTTAAAACAGGACCGCTAACGTAACCGCCTGTACCCACAACAACGTCGGGTTTTAATTCTTTTAAAAGTTTTCTTGCCGCAAGTGAGGCAGTTGCGGCTTGGCTTGCCGCCTTAATGTTATGCGCTATTGCCGATGGTTTTAAACTGCGTTTAAAGCCCGAAACTTTAATGGGGTAAAAATCGTACCCTGCGGCAGGAACTAACCGTGCTTCAAGTTTATCGGCAGTGCCAATATAACTTATTTTAGCGTTGGGATGTTTTTCTTTTATATAACCTGCAATAGCCAAAGCCGGATTTATGTGACCTGCGGTTCCCCCGCCTGCAAATAAAATGTGCATACATTCACTTCCTTTAGTTCTTTTTAAGATTTGCACTACGCGAAACCGAAAGTACCAAGCCCATTTCGGTTAGCAAAATAAGCAGTGCTGTACCGCCGTAACTGAAAAACGGAAGACTTATTCCCGTGTTTGGAATTGTATTGGTAACAACCATTATGTTAAGAGCGGCTTGTAATGCCACTTGGAAAGTTAAACCAACTGCAAACAACGCACTGAATTTATCAGGCGCGTGCATTGCAATGGTAAAACCGCGCCAAACAAGAGCGCAAAACAATAAAATTATAACCATTGCGCCAATAAGGCCGAGTTCTTCACAAACAACCGCAAAAATAAAGTCGTTATGCGGTTCAGGCAGCCAAGAATATTTTTGGCGAGATTGACCGATTCCGCGGCCCAAAAGTCCGCCCGAGCCAATGGCTAAAAGCGATTGAATAGTTTGGTAGCCCTTGCCTGTTGCATCGGCCCAAGGGTTGATCCAATGCACAAAACGGCTTGAAGCATAACTTACAAGACCTGTTACTACAAAAAGCACAACGCCTGCGACACCAACACCAACGCCCGCAATTATATATTTAACTGCAAGACCGCCAACAACCATTAGCACAGCGCCAATCATAAAAATAAGAATTGTTGCCGAAAGGTGTGTTTCCACAACTACAAGACCGCAAACAAGCGCTAATAAAAGCACAAGTAAACCAACAAACTTAATGTTATCCATTTTATTGCTGTTTTTTGCAATTAAATGAGAAAAGGTTAATATAATTGCAAATTTGGCTATTTCGGACGGCTGAAAGGAAACTGGGCCAATAACCAACCAGCGTTTGTAATCAAGCCCTTCATACATTGGCGGAAGCGCCAAAAGAACAATTAAAAGAATAACCGATACAACAAAAATTGGTAAATACAGTTTTCTTAAAAATTTAACGTTTATTCTTGATGCTAAATACATTAACACAAGGCCCGCAACTGCAAAAAGTGCTTGACGGGCAATAAAACGGTAACTATCGCCAAATTGTGCGTAACAGTATGCATAACTGGCCGAAAAAAGCATAACAAGACCAATAGCCAAAAGGATAAGCACCAAAGAAAAAAAGCCAATATCCATTTTGCCGTCTTGTATTAAATCTGATTTAGTTTTCTTTTTGCTTAAATTCTTTTCAGCCACTATAACACACTCCGAAAATTATTTGTTAAGTAAAACAGGCAAAACAGCAACTATTCCGCCCAAAAGTGTAACAAAACCAAAAACAAAATCTATTTTTTCCTCTTTCCAGCCGCTCATTTCAAAATGATGGTGAATGGGGCTCATTTTAAATATACGTTTACCCGTAAGTTTAAAACTTGCAACTTGAAGCACAACCGAAAGTGCTTCGCATAAATAAACAATACCTGCAGCAAGTAATAAAACAGGTCTTTGCGTACCAAATGCAAGAGCAACAACAACACCGCCTAAAAACATTGAGCCGGTATCTCCCATAAACACTTTTGCCGGGTGGAAATTCCATACCAAAAAGCCGGCGCAAGCACCTGCAGTAATTGCTGCAAAAGTATCTATTGCAATAAGCGAAGTAAAGCCCGAAATAAGCATAAACGCACAGCAAACAACTAAAGTAACGGTTGAAGCAAGACCGTCAATTCCATCGGTTAAATTTACTGCATTTGTAAAACCGTAAATAAAGAAAAACATAATTGGCCAAGCCAAAAGGCCAGCACCACTTGTAATATCAACAAAACCAAAAAAAGGCAACCAAGTTTGGTCCATGCCCGCAAAAGCCAAAGCAACAAGGTATGCTGCGCAAACAAATGATTGCATTATTGTTTTTTGCAATGCGGTAAGTCCCAAATTGCGTTTTTTTACAACCTTAATATAGTCATCAGCAAAACCAATTAAGCCCATTGCAAAAGCCATAACAACACCCGAAATCATCATTGCAAAGCGCTTGGGGTTAACTATATCACTGTAAAAATCACCTTTTATTAAAAAAGCAATTGCAAAAGCAAACAAAAGCGAAACCAAAACACCCGCCATCATCATAACACCGCCCATTGTGGGTGTGCCTTGCTTATTTTTATGCCAAGACGGGCCGATTTCGCGTATTGTTTGGCCAAATTTAAGTTTATGCAAAAAAGGAATTACAATAAAGCCAAGTAAAGCCGTAACCGCAAAAGAAATTACTGCGGAAAATATTGGTGTTAAATCTTTCATTTTACTTCCCCTTTGCGTTTATTTAGTGCATCAATTACTATTTTTCTTTCATCAAGTTCAATAGTTTTATCTTTTAAAATTTGGTATGTTTCGTGTCCTTTACCAGCAAGAACAACTATATCGCCTTTTTGGGCATTTTCCACCGCATAATGTATTGCTTCTACACGGTTTTCAATAACCGTAACGTCGTGTTTAGCGGTATCTACACCCGCCAAAATATCCTTTATAATTTCGTTTGGTTCTTCGCTTCGCGGATTATCGCTTGTAATAATAAGTTTATCGGCCAAACTTGCGGCAACTTCTGCCATAAGTGGCCGTTTTGTTTTATCGCGGTCGCCGCCACAGCCAAACAAAACTGTTAAAGAATTCTTTTCACACTCTTTAAAGGTTGAAAGAATATTTTTAAGGCCGTCGGGTGTGTGGGCATAGTCAATAATAACGCTGAAGCCAAAATCGTTTTCAACCGGCTCTGCCCTGCCCTTTACACCAATAATTTCGTTAATTGCCGAAAACACAGTTTCTTTATTTATACCAAGTTCCAAAGCACAGATGGCCGCCAGCATTGAGTTATAAACCGAAAATTTTCCGCCAATTTTTAAAAAGATTTCAAAATTTTCTTTACCGCAAAGGTTATATTTTACACTTTCGGGTTTAAATATAATGTCCTTGGTGTAATAATCTGCCTTGCTGTTATTTAAAGAATAACTCACCTTTTTGTTTTTTGCACTTGCAAGCATTATATTTGCATAAGCGTCATCGGCGTTTACTACCGAAATATCACACATATCAAAAAGAAGCGATTTTGCCTTTGCATATTCATCCATTGTAACGTGATAATCTAAATGGTCTTGGGTTAAGTTTGTAAACAATCCCACTGCAAAAGGCAATTTATACACCCTTTTTTGATGAAGCGCGTGGGAAGAAACCTCCATAACAACGTATTGGCAGCCGTTTTTATACATTTTATCAAAAAGTTCGTTAACGGCGTATGGGTCGGGTGTTGTTCTTTCGGCACCAAAAACTTCATTACCAATCATATTTTGAATGGTGCCAATAAGACCAACCTTGTATCCCGCTTTTTCAATAATACTTTTAATCATATAACTTGTAGATGTTTTGCCGTTTGTACCGGTTACACCAATAAGTTTCATTTTTTGTGCGGGGTTATTAAACCAATTTGCCGACATTTCGGCAAAAACCGCCCTTGTGTCGCTTACAACAACTTGGTTTTTAATGCCTAAATCGCGTTCGGTAATAACAACTGCCGCGCCGTTTTTTATTGCGGTTTGTGCAAATTCGTGACCGTCAAAACGCAAACCTTTTATACAAACAAACGCGCAACCTTCTTTAACTTGGTTAGAAGACGCCGTTACACCGGTTATATTAAGTTCGGCAAGTTCACTGTTAACTTTATTTAAAAGTTGTTTAAGTAACACTTAAATCACCCTATCCCACGTCAAAGTCTGTAACACTGCCATCACGGAAGTAAAGCGTTACAACCTGACCTTTATTTATATTTGTACCCTTTTCAACGCTTTGTTTATAACAAAGTGTATTGGCACCCGATAAAATGTTTCCTGAAAATTCAATATTTATTCCGTTTTCAGCAGCAGTACTGTTACACTGAGAAACATTCATACCAATAAAGTTTGGCACTGTTGACTGCTGTTGTTCTTCGGCATTTTCTTCGGTATAAAGTATTACAAGACCGCCCGCATAAAGCGTTTCATCGCTTGAAGGAAGTTGCGAAACAACCTTTTCGCCGTTTCCTACAACGTGGTAAATTAGGCCTGCGTTGTTAATTTTACTTTTTGCCGAAGAAAGTTCCAAGCCCTTAACATCGGGCACAGGAATTGCCCTTACTTTAAGTTCTTCTTCGCTATAATGCGGTTCATAGCCCATATAGGGTAAAATTTCGTGCAAAATTGCCGAGCCGACAGGTGCCGAAATTGTACCGCCGTAAATGCTGTTACCGTGGGGTTCGTCAAGAAGCACCAAAACCGCAATTTCGGGGTCTTCAATAGGCGCTAATGCCACGTAAGAAGCAACGTAAAGTTTTTGACCTGTTTGGTTTAACTGGGTAAGTTTTTCACTTGTACCTGTTTTACCGCCCGTACGGAAGCCCGCAACATAACCGTTTTTTGCACCGCCATTTACAACACCTTCTAAAATTACGCGAAGTGTATCGGATGTTTCTTTGCTTATTACCTGACGGCGATAAGAAGTTGATGCGGTTTCAATTACGTTTTTATTGTTATCAATAACCTTGGAAACCAAATGCGGTTGAACAAGGTATCCGCCGTTTGCCGCAGTTGCAGCGGCGGTTATAAGTTGAATTGGTGTAACTTGGAAAGATTGACCAAATGAAGCCGAAGCAAGTTCAACAGGACCCATATTTTCGGCTTTATAATAAATCGATGCCGTTTCGCCCGGTAAATCTATGCCTGTTTTGGCGGTAAGTCCAAAGCCCTCGAAATACTTTGAAAAATTGCTAACGCCAATCATTTGGCCAAGTGTTATAAACGCAGGGTTGCAAGAGTTACTTGTTGCTTGAAGCAGGGTTTGTGTGCCATGTCCCGAATGTTTGTGGCAATTATATTTTTGCCCAGCAACCTGAGTTTTACCGCTGCAAGTAAAGGAACTGTTTATATTTGCAACGCCTTCTTCTAAAGCGGCGGCAGCGGTAATAATTTTAAATACCGAACCCGGTTCGTAAGAATCAGAAACCGCTTTGTTTCGCCATTGTCTGTTTCTTAGTTCTGCTAATTTTTTTGTTCTGTCTTCTCCGCTTAAGGCGTCTACAATTTTTTGGTCGGCACTTGATAACGTAAACGGTTCGTTGGGGTCAAAGTCGCCCGTTACCGCCATTGCCAAAATTTCGCCCGTTTTAATGTTCATAACAATAGAAACACCGCGTTCGGAACATTTGTTATCTTCAACCGCTTGGCGCAAATGTTTTTCAACAACGTACTGTATGCGGTTATCAATGGTAAGCACCAAGGAATTACCTTGTTTTGCTTCTTCAACCATTTCATAAGTAAAAGGCATATCAGTGCCGTATGCGGTTTTGGCCGCAACAACACGGCCTGCTTCGCCTGTAAGGGTTGTATCATAATAACTTTCAATACCCGCAAGACCTTGGTCGTCGTCCCCCACAAAACCAAGCGTTACCGAAGCAAGACGGCCGTTTGGGTAATATCTTTTTGTGGTTTCATCAAGACCAACGTATTTAGAAAGTGAAAGTGCGGAATTTTCATCTAAAAACTGTCTTACTTTATCGGACGTGGTTTTATCAACCTTTTTCTTAACAATTATGTAGTAAGAAGATTTGCCTGTATCGTTATAAACTTTTTCGCGGTCAACCTGTAAAATTTCAGCAAGACCATCGGCAATTTTGTTTCTAACCGTTTCTTTTTTAGTTTCATCTTTAAGTTTAAGAATTCCGTTTGGTGTAATATAAACTGTCCAGGCAGTTGTGCTTGTTGCCAAAACGTTCATATTTTTATCGTATATGTTTCCGCGCGGAGCAGTAATTAAACTATCGTAAAGTTGTTGTTCAGAAGCCATTCCCTGAAGTTTTTCGCCGTTTACAACCATTGTAAGAGTCAGACTTACACCGCACACAGAAACCGTAACAAAAATTACGGTAACAAGAACTATAAACATTCTTTTTAGCATTAGTTTGCTTGGTTTTTTAGTCATTGTCTGCCTCCGTTAAACATATTAAGAATAGCCATTACGGGAGCCGAAGAAATCCGACTCCCGTTTTTAGTTTTACAAAATATTTATATGATTTCTTCTTAACAAGTATATCACAACTTGCTAATTGTTTGCAACCATGGTTTCACCATTGGAATTAATTGCCTTAACCTTATCGTTTACCTTAATATATACTACTTGGTCTTTATCTAATTTCTTCATACCAAGCGAAGCCGCACTTTTTTCAAGGTTTGCATAAGAAACTCGGCTTTCGTATTCCATTTGAAGTGCAACGCTTTCGCTGTTAAGGGTATTAAGTTCACTTTTTGTGCGGTTGATTTGCGAATTTAATTCATTTACCTTTAACCTAAGCGCCAAGTTAAAGCAAAGAGCAACAACCAAAATTGCAGTGGAAACAATTGCAAACAAACCGCTTGAAATTTGGCTTTGTGCTTTTGTTCTTCTTTTTTGGTGGGTTACTGTTTCAGGTAATTTAATTATGTTTTTCTTGGGCGCAACCTTTGGTGCTGCTGCCGTTGCCTTTTCACGAGGCAAAAACATATCAAAATCATACGCAAGTGAATCGTTATAATATTTTAAATTATTCATTTTTGCCTCCGTTTTTTATACTATCTTTTTTATTGCACGAAGTTTTGCGCTACGGCTTCTGTGGTTTTCTTTAAGTTCTTCTTCTGTGGCGGTTACCGCTTTTCTTGTAACAAATTCACCATTAGGTGTTTTACCGCAAACACAAACAGGAAAATCTTTAGGACAGGTACAGCCCGTTGTAAATTCTTTAAACTTTAATTTAACTATTCTATCTTCAAGCGAATGGAAAGTTATTATTGCCAACACACCGTTTTTATTAAGCCGAGAAAACGCTTTGTCTAACACCTCTTGCAAACTGCCAAGTTCATCGTTTACGGCAATTCTTATTGCTTGAAAGCATTTTCTTGCGGGGTGTCCGTCACGTCTTGCCGCTGCAGGAACGGCAGAAGCAATAATTTCGGCTAATTCGGTGGTTGTTTTTATATCTTGCCTTTTTCGTATTTCAACAATACGCTGCGCAATACGGTATGCAAATTTTTCTCCGCCATAATCACGAAAAATTTTAGTTAGTTCATCCAAATTTGCATTTTTAATTAAATCGTAAGCGCTAAACCCCTCTTTGCTCATTCGCATATCTAAGGGTGCCTCTTTTAAATATGAAAATCCGCGGCCGGCTTCATCAAGCTGAAAAGATGACACACCCAAATCCAAAAGTATTCCATCAACCTTATCAATACCCAGTTCATCAAGAACTTTATCCATATCTTTAAAGTTGCTTTTAATTACCTTTGCGGGATAATCTTTTAACCTTTCGGTTGCAACCTTTATTGCGTCGGGGTCGCGGTCAAGAGCAATTAGCATACCATTTTTCAATT
>JAZOOT010000017.1:0-4725 GCA_045655165.1 Acutalibacteraceae bacterium | reverse complement strand
AGGCCATGGGTTCAAGTCCCATATGCTCCACTCAAACCGTTGAAATCGTTGATTTCAGCGGTTTTTTGTTTTACAATACAAATCAGGGACTCGAAGCCTGAGAGGGTTTTGGCGTTTAAAAAAACAGTTCGGTGAACTGTTTTTAGCAAAGAGCGTGCAGTCGGGTACCGAATGCGATAGCATTGGGTCGACAAGCGAATAGTATGCGAAGCAGACGGCGAATCCTGCCACCCCAGCCAAAAACCCGAAGAACATTGTGTTCTTCGGGTTTACTTTTTAACTCTTCACTTTTTGTTTCTTGAGTTTTTCACTTTTTTTCTAAAAAATTATTGTTATGAAAAAATATTTATGATATAATTTAGTATGATATTTATACAAGGGGAATTTTATGAACGTTATTGGAACTTTAATATTAACAACCGCTATTGCAGGTGTTGTTGGAACAGGTTTAGGCGGTATTATAGGTGCGCTATTGCAAAAAGATTCTAACCGCACAGTTAGTCTTTTATTAAGTTTTGCGGGCGGTGTAATGCTAAGCGTTGTTTGCTTTGATTTAGTAGTTGAAGCAATTGAAACAAATATGGGCATATTTTTTGTAATTTTTGCCGTTGCTTTAGGTGTTTTGGTTACATATTTGCTAAACTATTTAATTGATATGAAAACTAATCCCGAAATTGCACATATTGACGAAAAGCACCCAAAAACCGCTGACCACTTAAATGAACTTATTCACAGTGACCATTTAGAACATCATTATGCAAAAAATGATAAAAAATTTAATCTTTTCATTGCCGGTATTGTTATGGCTTGCGCTATTGCGTTGCACAACGTTCCAGAAGGCATGACAATTGGTGCATCGTATGCCAGCAATAATGGAGTTATGGGCAGTGCTGCTTTAGTTTTGGCAATTTTAATTGGTTTGCACAATATACCTGAAGGTATGGCGGTTTCCGTTCCGCTGATTAGCGGCGGTATGAATAGAATTAAATCGGTTATAATTACTGCTTCAACCGGTATTCCCACAATTTTAGGTGCATTGCTTGGTTATGCTTTGGGTGAAATTGGCCCTTTTGGTCTTGCAATGAGTTTAGGGTTTGCAAGCGGAGCAATGCTTTATGTTGTTTTTGGAGAAATACTTCCCCAAGCAATTTTAATGTACCACAGTAAACTTCCTGCGTTTTCCACGATTATTGGTATGCTAGTAGGTTTACTTATTATCTTTATTTAACAAGAGGTGTTTTTGTGGATTTTTTGGCACGTTCACGATTACAAATGGGCGAAAAAGCCATAGAAAAACTTAATAATTCCCGCGTTGCCGTTTTTGGTCTTGGCGGTGTTGGCGGTTACGTTTTAGAATGTCTTGTACGTGGCGGTATTGGTGAAATAGATATAATTGATTACGATACCGTTTCGGTATCAAACATTAATCGCCAAATTATTGCTTTGGCAACAAACATTGGCGAAAAGAAAACAGATGTTGCCGAAATACACGCAAAATCAATTAACCCAAACATTAAAATTAACAAACACGATTTATTCTTGTTGCCCGAAAATGCCGATAGTTTTGATTTTTCGCAGTTTGATTATGTTGTTGACTGTATGGATACAGTGACTGCAAAACTTTTATTAGCCGAAAAATGCAACCAATGCTCTACCCCGCTTATAAGTGTTATGGGTACAGGTAATAAAACCAACGCCACCGCTTTTGAAGTTGATGATATTTTTAATACAACCGTTTGCCCATTAGCAAAAATAATGCGTAAAGAATTAAAAAACCGAAATATTAACTCTTTAAAGGTAGTCTATTCAAAGGAAGAACCCATTAAAATAAACATATTTGATGAAAATTCGGCAAAAAAATCTCCAATAATTTCAAGTAATTCTTTTGTTCCTGCGGTTGCAGGTTTAATAGCAGGGGGCGAAGTTATTAAAGATTTAATTAAGGTTATAACCTAAAACATAATAAAAATATTCGTTTTTGTATTGCTTATTTTTAAATTATATATTATAAAATTTATATAACCATTTAGGAGGTTTAATATGAAAAAGTTGAAAGTTATTTTAATTGGCGCAGGTAACCGTGGTTCACTTTACACAGGTATAATGAAACAATATTCCGACAAGTTTGAAGTTGTTGCAGTTGCTGAGCCAATTGAAAACCGCAGAAACGGAATACAAAAAATACATAATATTCCCGATGAACGTTGTTTTTCTGATTACAATGATTTACTTAATCTTGGTAAAATTGCCGATATAGCTGTTATTGCAACAATGGACCGCTTACACCTTGACCCTTCCATTAAAGCAATTAAACTTAAATATGACTTGCTTTTGGAAAAGCCCATCGCTACTACTCCTGAAGAATGTATGGAAATTTCTAAATGTGCAAGAGAAAATAACGTTAAAGTTATTGTTTGCACTGTTTTACGATACACCGACATTTTCAAGACAATTAAAGATACAATTGATTCTGGTAAACTTGGCGAAATTATTTCAGTTAACCATGAAGAATGTGTTGGTAACGTTCATCAATCTCACAGTTTTGTTAGAGGTAACTGGGGTAACATTGGCAGAAGTAGTTTTATGCTTTTGCAAAAATCTTGTCACGATTTAGACCTATTGCAATGGTTAATTGGCAAAAAATGTAAAAAAGTTCAGTCTTTCGGTTCTCTTACATATTTTACCAAAAAAAATGCTCCCGAAGGTTCACCCGAATATTGTATTGAAGGTTGCCCTGTTGGCGACACCTGCCCTTACAATTCGGTTAACCTTTACTTAAAGAGTGACAGTGATTGGTTCCGTACAACTTCAACAAAAATGAACAACCCCACCGATGCCGACGTTGAAAAAGCAATGCGTGAAACACAATACGGTAAATGTGTTTACAAATGCGATAACGACGTTGTTGACCACCAAACTGTTAATATGCTATTTGAGGATGATATTACCGTTACATTCTCTATGAATGCTTTTAACCGCGGCGGCAGATTTATGCATATCTTTGGCACCAAAGGCGAACTTCACGCCGGTCTTGGCAAAGATGACCCATATATTAAATTTTACGACTTCGACACCGAAAAAACTACCGATATCAAAATTGGCGGCGGTGCCGACGGTATTGAAGGCGGTCACGGCGGCGGTGACAACGGCATTATAGTTGACCTTTATGACTATATGTGCGATGCTTACAAGGGCAATTCTGTTCCAAATATTCACGAATCTTGCTATAATCATATGCTTGTATTTGCAAGTGAAAAAGCAAGAAACGAAGGAACAATAATTGACATTGATGAATACATTAAAAGTTTTAATTAAAATGAAAGAGCACTCAAATTGAGTGCTCTTTTTTTATTACATTTAAAATTTCTTTTGCCGAATTTAAAACCAAATCAGGTTTATCCGGTGAAGCGTTAAGGGTTGCCTCATCGGTTTCGCCCGACATAACAAGCACCGACAAAACACCGGCATTTATACCGCTTTTAACATCGGTATAAATTCTATCACCAACTACTACCGTTTCTTCTTTGCTTACACCGCATTTTTCCATTGCAAGAATTGGCATTAACGGTTCGGGTTTACCAATAAACTTGGGCCGTTTCTTTGTTGCGTTATAAATCATATCACAAACACTGCCGCAGTCTGGTACGAAACCAAATTCAGTTGGGCAAACGTAATCAGGGTTTGTTGCAATAAAAGGTATTTCACGCGTAGAAAGCATATATGATACATCGTGTAACTTTTTAAAAGTTAGCTCGGTATCAAAACCCATAACAATACATTCGGTTTCTTGGGTATTTTCAGTTGTTTTAAAACCGGCATTAATAAGTTCAGTTTTTAAAGATTCAGTTCCGGCAACGTATAAAACTTTATCTTTATAATTCTTTTTAAGATAAAAAGCAGTTGCCTGTGATGAAGTCAAAAAATCATCGTATTCGGCTTTAATACCAAGTTTAGCAAGTTTTTTAATATAATCGTTAACGCTTTTAGAAGAGTTATTAGTCATAAAAATATACTTGCCGCCAACCGACTTAATTGTTTCTAAAAGTTCAATTGTAAAATCAAACAATTCATCGCCAAGATATAGCGTTCCGTCCATATCAAACAAAAACAGTTTTATATCCTTTAATGCGTTAATATCTTTCAAAATAATCAATCCTTTATAATTCTTATATTTAAAACTTTTTCTTTAAATAATTATATCACCTTCTTTTTAAAAAGTAAATATTTTATAACATTTTGTTTAAAATATTTTTTGGTGATATTATGACAAACTTTTGGTTAAAATTTAAAAATATTTTAATGCTTGTTTCAGGAACGCTGTTAATTTCTTTTGCAACGGCAATTTTCATTCTACCAAATAATTTAGTTATTGGCGGAGTTTCGGGAATTTCTATAATTTTATCAAACACTTTTAATTTTAATAACGAACTTTCGGTTTTTGTAATAACTTGGTTTATGTTTATTTTAAGTTTACTTTTTCTTGGCAAAAGTTTTACGCTAAAAAGTTTAATTTCAACCATACTCTTCCCTTTTGGCGTGTCTATTTTTTCGAACATAAAAATATTAAGCAAAATATTAAACAATAATAATTACACCGAAATATCAATTTTGATTTCGGCAATTATTTCGGGTATTTTAATTGGTTTAGGTTTGTCCTTATCTTTTTTTAGCGGAGGTTCAACAGGCGGAGTTGATATTTTAGCTTTTATAATTTCTAAAAAAAGT
>JAZOOT010000016.1:0-9371 GCA_045655165.1 Acutalibacteraceae bacterium | reverse complement strand
AGATACTTCCACACCGTACGGCTTTATTTACAACGGCACAACCTATTTTTACGCATTTAACGTGCAAGGCGATGTAATTGGTATATTTAACACTTCTGGCACAAAGGTTGTTTCTTACGAATATTCCGCCTGGGGCGAAGTGCTGTCTATTACAGGAACCTTAGCCGATACCATCGGTCAAATTAACTCAATCCGCTATAGAGGGTATTATTACGATAACGAGACAGGGCTCTACTATGTATCCAGCCGTTATTACGATCCTGAGATCGGTCGGTGGATTAATGCAGATGCTGCCATTGGACAAATCGGAAATGTTCAAGGCACAAATATGTTCGCTTATTGTTTTAACAACCCAGTAAATATGTCTGATCCAACTGGTAATTGGCCTAAGTTGAGCACGATTTTTAAAGTAGTTGCTGTAGCTGCTGCAGTAGTGGCGGTTGCTGCGGTTTGTGTTGCTACAGCGGGACTTGCTACTGTTGCTGTTGCCGGCGGAGGAACAATGTTGGTGGCAACCGCTACAACAACTGCTGCATTAGGAGTTGCTGCCACAGCAGGAAAAGTAGCTTTAGCTGCCACAGGAGCGGCTGCTGTCTCTGAAATCGCAGAAAAGACTTATGATAATTTACCAAGAAACCATACTGTTTATGGATTGCAAGATCCAAGTACTGGAAAGATAGAGTATGTGGGAAGAACTACAGATCCTGCTAAAAGAGCAGCGGCGCACAAAAGTAATACGGCAAGACAGCATCTGGAAATGGTTCCATTAGCAACGGGGTTAAACGCAATTGAGGCACGTGGCGTTGAGCAAATTCAAATGTTAGCACACCATACAATTAATACTGCCAATAAAATGAATAACCAAATCAACGGAATTAGTCCCTTTAACAGGAAATTAGGAGTTTATATGGAGGCAGGAAGAGGTGCACTATCATATTTAGAAAACCAAATATCTAATGAGATACTATATTGGACGGGAAATTAGGAGGTGAACCGGATGGGAACATGGGGCCCTAAATTATATCAGGATGATTTAGCTGAAGATGTAAGAGACTATTATAAAGATCAATTACACAGAGGAAAAAAAGGCATCGACATCACGCAAGAATTATTAGTTCAATATCAAATAGTAATATCCGATTCTGAAGAAGCTGCTGTATTTTGGTTTGCACTGGCAGATACGCAGTGGAATTTAGGAAGGTTAGAGGACAAAGTTAAAGAAACGGCTCTCAAACACATCCTATTGGGGGATGATTTGGAACGTTGGAAAATTGAAAACCCTAAGCTGGCCAAAGCGAGAGAACAAACCATAGAAGAATTGCGACAGAAATTATTGTCACCTCAACCACCTGAAAAAAAAGTGACACAGTATAAAATCTATCGCTGCGAATGGAAATACGGTGATGTATATGCCTACCAATTGGAAAGCGATTTGGCAGAAGAAAAAGGGCTTTATGGGCGGTATTTTCTGATTCAAAAAGTTGATGAAGGTGTATGGCATCCGGGTCACATAGTACCTATTGTATATGTGAAGATAACTAGCGATACCAATCTTCCGTCAAATATAGAAGAGTATAACCAATTACAATACGTCCAGACATGGTTCACAAAGTACGAGGATCGCTTTTTACCAATTGATATGTCACGTCCACAAGAAGATATTGCTGAAAAATCCAAGATAAACTATCAAGTAGATGAATATGGATTTTTACCGCAGTATAGGGCGAAATTGCTTAACACTTCAAAAAGAGTCATTCCTGGAAAATTGATCTATGTGGGAAACTTTGAGAATGCTGTTCGTCCACAAAAAGAGTTTGTCCCCCATTCAAAAGAAAATGTTGTGTCTGTGTCATGGAAACAATTCGACGAAACATTTGAAACAAAAATGATAAAGCTGTACTGTGGACACAATCTTAGGGAACTCGGTATTTACACAAAAAAATAATTAACATTTTTAGGAATGAAAAGTCTATACCAGCAAGCATCGCCTTTTGGGGACAAAAGGCAGTTTGTTGGGATAGTCCCAAGCCCTTAAAGGTTTCAGACAATCAGGGGACGGTTCTATGATTGACAAAGGCGAACTCTTTGGTGACAAGGACAATCAGGGGACGGTTCTATGATTGACAAAGGCGAACTCTTTATGATATAATTGTTTTGGTGATGAAATATGCCAAGACAGGCGAGAAAAAAGAGTAGCGTAGGGATATATCATATAATGTTACGCGGTGTAAATCAGCAACAGATATTTGAAGACAGCGAGGACTGTGACAAGTTCCTGCAGGTTTTAAAAGACTGTAAGGCAATAAGTGGGTTTAAATTATTTGCTTATTGCCTTATGGGAAATCATATACATATTTTGTTGCAAGAAAAAAATGAATCATTAGATTTATTGATGAAACGAATTGAAAACAAATTTGTATATTGGTATAACATAAAATATCAAAGAACAGGGCATTTGTTCCAAGATAGATTTAAAAGCGAACCGATTGAGGATGATACATATTTTTTGACTGTGTTAAGGTACATACACCAAAACCCAATTAGAGCTGGAATTTGCAAAAATGTAGCGGATTATGAGAACAGTAGCTATAATGAGTATTTCAAAAGTAGTGATTTTGTAGATATTGGTTATGTGTTTGATATAATTTCAAAAGATGAGTTTATTGCATTTAATAACGAAAAGGCGTCTGAAACTTGTTTAGATATTGAGGACAAGCCAACAATTAAAGTTACTGATGAGCAAGCAAAAAGGATAATTGAAAAATATTCAAAGTGCAAAAGCGTTGCAGAATTTCAAGCGTTGGATATTAAAACGCGGGATAAATATTTAAAATATTTTAAGAAAAAAGGAATTTCTATAAGACAAATTAGCAGACTTACGGGGACGAGTTATTATTTAGTTCAAAAAATTTAACCAATCAGAGAACCGTCCCCTGATTGTCCTTGATGCTATATTTATGCTTTTTGCAAAAGAATTATATTTTTTGGCTTTTTTGTTGCCTCTTTTAAATATAATTTTTATTGCGAAGGGATTCAAGGACTGTACCTCATTGCATAAATCAATACTCTCGTTAGCATTATTGGTAATTTTAACTATTATTCAGTTAGGCGTTATAAATATAATAGGAGATGCAGGGGATTTTGCATTAACGGTTATTCTTACTTTGTTTTTAACTGCTTTGCCGCTTTTAAGTGCAACAATATTTTGGGCAATCAGGGAACGGTTCTAGGTAACACACAGACAATCAGGGGACGGTTCTAGAACACAAGGGGACGGTTCTTTTGTGTTCCCTTGTGTTCTTGAATGGAAAGACTAATATTGGATTTGCTGGTCCGGTGGGATTCGGTGTATGTATTTATTGATATGGGAGGTATATAGTTGTGGTTGGTTTAAAAAAACAAGTAAAATTACTTTTTATTCCTATTCTTAATTGCTCAATAATTTTTATGATTCTTAAGAATCGTTATTTTCTTAAAAATGGTTGGCAATTTAAATTATTTCCTTATTTGTTAGTTTCTATTCCCATTTTTCTATTATCCTCAACCATAAACGAGATTTTTTTGCCATTTTATGAATTTCTTAGTCAATTTCATGGAACCGCTTTGGTTATTCATATAATTGAGTTTTATCCTTTTTCGGTTATGGCTTCCAGCATATTGTTATTGGCTCAAAAACGACTGATAAAGCCAGAACACCAAAAAGAATTTATGAAGTAGAACGAAAGGCAATCGGGAAAAGACAGGAGACAATCAGGGGACGGTTCTTTGAAACACAAGGGGACGGTTCTCCCGTCTCCTTATGTTAAAAAGCGAGGTTTAAACGCCTCGCTTTTTGTTGACTTTTTAATTAAGAAATGCTAAACTTTATTTAAAATTTGCTTAAAGGGTGAAGTTATGAAAATTGTGGTGTTAGACGGCAAGGCACTTGCCGCAAACGACCTTAATTATGATGTGTTTAGGGAGTTCGGCGAAGTTACCGTTTATGAAAACACAAAAAACGACCAAGTGCTAAAAAGAATAGGCGACAGCGAAATTGTAATAACAAACAAGGTTTTATTGCCTAAAGAAGTTTTAGAAAAATGCCCGAATTTAAAATTGGTGCTTATAATGGCAACGGGCTATAACATTATTGACCTTGACGCTGCAAAAAACCTTGGCATAACAGTTTGCAATATACCGTCTTATTCCACAAACGCGGTTGCGCAATATGTTTTTGCAACGATTCTTAACTATTATAATAAAATAAGTGAACACAATTTAAGCGTTCAAAAGGGTGACTGGATTAAAAGCGATACCTTTAGTTATACCGTTGCGCCAATTTGGGAACTTGCCGGTAAAACGCTTGGCATTGTTGGCTTTGGCGAAATAGGCAAGGCGGTTTGCAAAATTGCCTTGGCATTTAATATGAAAGTTTTGGTTTATTCGCGCACAAAATACCCCCAATACGAAAACGAAAACCTTAAATTTACAACACTTAATGAACTTTTAAAAAATTCCGATATAGTTACGCTTCATTGCCCACTTACCGTTGAAACCCAAAACCTTATTGGCGAACAAGAATTAAAACTTATGAAAAACAGTGCAATGCTTATAAATTCTGCAAGGGGCCCTGTTGTAAACGAAGAAGCATTGGCAAATGCGCTTAAAAACGGTGAAATTGCTTTTGCTGCGGTTGATGTTTTGTGTAGCGAACCAATGAGTAAAGATTGTCCGCTTTATAACCTGCCCAACTGCACAATTACACCCCATATTGCTTGGATGCCTTTTGAAACAAGAAAACGCCTTATGGGTATTGCGGTAGAAAATTTAAAGGGCTATTTAAACGGCAAACCACAAAACATTGTTAATCCGTAACAAAAAAACGAGAGTGAAAACTCTCGTTTTTTTAACGTTTAAATTGGTTACTTGCGTTAATTACAGGTGTGCTGTATAAAAACAAGACATCGCAACCTGTATAATCTATAAAGCTTGCCGCCGCTTTTGCGCTTATATATCTTATGTCAATTAAAGTAATTTCGCTGTATTCGCTAATTAAAAGCGGTGCTAAATTACTTGCAAATGAATCGCGGAAAATAACAAGCTGTTTGTTCGTTTTTGCATTTTCGTTTTTAATTGTCATTAAAGATTTTGAACCGTGCAAAAAAGTTTCGTAAAGATTTTCGCTATTTAGTTTACTTAAATCGTAAACGGGAAGTGTTTTTTGTGTTTCAAAATCATAAACTGTAGCGGAATTTATAGCATCGTTTGTTAAATAAACAAAATCATCGCCCTTTGTTTTAAGCGCCGCCTGACCGTAATACACACCGTAAAATTTATTATCTGCAGTGTTTTGGGTAAAGGAAATGCCTTTATTACCGCCCATTTTGATTAAAATTTCTTTTGCAATGGGAATTTGGCTGTCTTGCTTAATGTGAATATCAGTGTTGTAATAGTCCGTTTCGTTTAGTAAAGGAACAACGTCAATATACTTAGCGAATGGCATTTTTTCTGCCAAACTGTTTGCAAAAGCGTTCGCATCGTAAAACAGTTTACCGCTGGGTTTTGCTGTAAAGCAGTTTTTATCGGGTATAACCGAAAGATAAATGTTGTTTGCTTTGTTTTTTAAGTCGCGGTTATAAATTTCATTAAAAATGTTGACTGCGCGTGTAATGGCGATGTCATTCATTGGATATTCAATTTTGCAAATTTGGTTGCCGTAAAAATAAATGCCGTTATTATCACCCAAATTAAATAAATTATATGCTGTGTATGCTTTTATAGTGCGAAGCGGGTCTCTAAGTGGAAAATGGTCGGCGCACCAATCTCTTAAACTTATCATATAATTACCGCTAAACACCGAACTTATCGTTAATTCGGGTAACTTTTTTAATTCTCGGCGTTCAGAAAGTGAATATTCTTGCTTTGGTAAAACAATTGTAAAAGCAAAAAAACCTATAATTATACAGCAAACCAAAACAATGCTAATTATATTACTAACTTTTTTACTCATAGCGCCACCTAAAACCTAAAGTACAAGAATGGGTTGAACGAGCCGTCTATTATATAAGCCGTGCAAAGAATAAGCAAAATGCCTATGAAAATGGGCTTTACTGTGTAAATAAAACGGGTTTCTTTTATCTTTTGTGTAAAATTCTTTAAAAGCGGGGTAGAGCCAACAGCAGAAATAATTAAAATTAAACCGTAACTCTTTAAATAATAAACTGCTTCGCTTGATATAATAGGCAAACCCTTTGCAAAGAAAAGGGAAGCAACGGTATTAACGGTTTCATTAAGTGTTGAAGAGTCAAACAAAACAAAACCAATTATAACTGCTAAAAGCACATAAATGTGTTTAAGCACTTTTGTTTTTTGCAAAAACTTTCCGTATAAAAACTTTTCGCCCATAAGCAAAATCGCGTAAAAAATACCCCAAAGCACAAAGCTCCAAGCAGCCCCATGCCAAAGGCCTGTAAGCATCCACACAACAAAAATGTTAAACGCAGCGCGCGGTTTATTACATCGGCTGCCGCCAAGCGGAATATAAACATAATCTTTAAACCAAGTACCAAGAGAAATATGCCACCTGCGCCAAAATTCCGTTATGCTTTTTGAAATGTATGGGTAGTTAAAGTTTTCTAAAAAGTTAAAGCCGAACACCTTGCCAAGCCCAATAGCCATATCACTATAACCCGAAAAGTCAAAGTAAATATGCAAAGTAAAGGAAATAGCATATAACCAATAAAACAAAACCGATGGTTCGCTTGTGTTTTTAAAAGCGTTGCAAACGGCATAAAGTTGGTTGGAAATAAGCACCTTTTTAGAAAGACCTATAACAAAACGCAAAATGCCGTCGGTTGTACCGTCTAACGTGTGGGATCGGTTTTCCAAACGTTCGTTAATATTACTGTACCTTACAATTGGTCCTGCAATAAGTTGGGGGAACATTGTAACATAAGCCGCAAGATTAATAAACGAATATTGTGCTTTAGTGTCACCGCGGTATACATCAATAACATAACTAACCGTTTGAAAGGTATAAAAGCTAATACCGATAGGTAAAGCAAGATGCACAAGCGGGATATTTGAAGAAAATATGCCATTTATACTGCCTATAATAAAATCGGCATACTTAAAAATAACCAATAGCGAAAAACTTAAAATAATGCTTATTATAAAGAAAACATTTTTAAGTTTTGTAAAACGGTATTTTTCAATTAGTATGCCGAAAATGTATGTTTGGAGAACCGAAATAATCATTAAAAATAAAAATTTCGGTTCGCCCCAGCCGTAAAAAATTAAACTGAATAAAAGTAAAACAAAATTTTTAAATCGGTCTTTTACTAAAAAGTAACAAATAAAAAATATAGGCAGGAAAAAATATAAAAATATTAAATCCGAAAAAACCATATTTTAATTATGCAACCTTTTCATCGTAAAGAACTTCTGTGTAACTAAAGGAAGTTTTAAGTTTTGCAACAAAGTTGTCAACAAGTTCATTGTTGCCAAAAACAGAAACCACATAACCGCCAACTTTTGCAATAACATATTTATCGGGGGTACCGCAAATCCATTGTCTTTCAGCAAGGTCTTCTTTAAGTTCTGCAGCATATTCATTAATTTTGCCTGCATCTTTAAGCTTAAATGCACCGGCAGTAAAGGTATTTGCGTTCATCATGTGTTGAAGCGAAGCACCGTCGGAAAGAAGTGCGGCATTATCATCATCAATAGCAAATGTTGCCTCAAGTGCCTCTTTGTCTTCTATACCGTATTTGCCGGGTGCGTCCATTTTTTGATTTTCTTCGGACCAGTCACCGCCGCCTGCAGGGAATTTTTCGGTTTCACCGTATTTTTCCCAAACGGTTTCTAAAAGAACAAGGGCAGTTTCAGGGCCTTTTTCTTGTTTACCGCAAGCAGCAAACGAGAAAACTATGCATACGCAAAGTAAAAAACAAATAATTTTTTTCATAATTATCTCCTTTAAATTTGATGTAAATATTATACCCTAAATTCTACACTCAGTCAATAAGTAAAAAAATATGGTAAGGTTTATTGAAATTTCAAAAAATATAGAGTATAATAAAGAAAATATTAGAAAAAGGACAAAATTATGGTGTTTACTTGGAAGAATTGTTTAAAATTTGGGGTAACAGCACTTTTAATTTATGCATGTGTGTATTATTTTAAGGGCTTTTCAAATTTGCTGTCTTTGGTTTTGGGCGCAATTGTGCCTGTTATAGCAGGTCTTTTAATTGCGTTTTTGCTTAATATTCTTATGTGCTTTTATGAAAAACATTATTTTCCTAAAAGCAAGAAAAAAGCAGTTTTGGCCACACGCCGTCCCGTCTGTCTTATTGCCGCACTTCTTTCTTTTTTGGCTATAATCGCGGCAGTTGTTTGGTTGGTAATACCCGAACTTGTTTCATGCGTTAAGTTTATTGTCAGCGAAACACCAAGTGCAATAAGCAAGTTTTTATCAAGCGGTTGGGTACAAAAAACAATACCTGCCGAAACCTTGGCTCACCTTACAAAAATTGATTGGAGCGAAGCAATAAATAAAACAGTTTCGGTTATACAAACCGGCTTTACCGATATTGTCAGCACCGTTGTTACCGCTGTTACTTCTATTGTTTCGGGCGTTGTTTCGGTGTTCTTAAGCATTGTTTTTGCAATTTATATTCTTTTCTCTAAAGAAAAAATTAAAGTTGGCATTTTCTTGCTCTTTAAGGGTTATTTAAAAGAAAAGCACTATAATAAGGTTATATACTGTGCCGACGTTGTAAACGAAAGTTTTCGTGGCTATATAATAGGGCAGTGTACCGAAGCGGTTATTTTGGGTACACTTTGTATTATTGGTATGTTCATTTTCCGCTTGCCTTACGCAGTAATGATTGGCACACTTGTTGGCTTTACGGCGTTAATTCCTGTTGCAGGTGCATATATTGGCGCGGCAATTGGTGCGCTAATGATTTTAACGGTTTCACCCGTTAAAGCACTGGTATTTATTATTTTCCTTGTCGTATTACAACAACTTGAAGGCAACCTTATTTACCCAAGAGTTGTTGGTAAATCTATTGGTATTCCGTCAATACTTGTTTTACTGGCTGTTACGGTTGGCGGAGGTGTTGCCGGTGTTCCGGGAATGCTTTTGGGCGTTCCGCTTGCGGCGTCAATTTACCGAATTATTAAAGAAGATTTAGAAAAAAGAAATATTACCGCATAAAAAAACACCGAAACGCGTTAGCGTGATACTCCAAGCGGAGTATCACGCAACTCTATTCGCCTGACGGCGAGTGATATTGCTTCGCAGTGATATACGGCTATGACGTGTGATATTCGGCTACGCCGAGTTTTGTGGCGAATATAATATCACAAAAGCCGTAGGCTTTTATTTC
>JAZOOT010000015.1:0-18822 GCA_045655165.1 Acutalibacteraceae bacterium | reverse complement strand
GGCACACCCGACACCGATGAAGAATGGGCATGTGAAGCAAGACGTTATTATTTTGGTATTGTTGGAAAATACGGCGCACAGGTGCAAAAACTGCTTAGCAAAGTTGGCGGGTTAGACATTAAAACCATTTGCCCCTTGCACGGTCCTGTATTAAGTGAAAATTTGGGTTATTACATTAACCTTTATGATATTTGGTCTTCTTACAAAAACGAAGACGAGGGCGTTGTTGTTGCTTATACTTCGGTTTACGGCAACACAAAAAAAGCGGTGCTTAAATTTGCCGAAATGTTAAAGGAAAACGGTTGTGAAAACGTAAAGATTTTTGACCTTGCGAGGTGTGATATGACCGAAGCGGTTGAAGACGCTTTCCGTTATTCAAAAATTGTTTTTGCAACCACAACCTATAACGGCGAAATATTCCCCTTTATGCGCGAATTTATTAACCAATTAACCGAACGCGGTTTTCAAAACAAAACGGTTGGTTTTATTGAAAACGGCACTTGGATGCCAGTTGCCGCAAAGGTAATGAAAGCAAATTTTGAAAAAAGCAAAAACCTTACTTTTTGTGAAAACACAGTTACAATACATTCGGCATTAAATGCTGACAGCGAAAATTCGCTTTTACTTCTTGCAAAGGAACTAATTAAATGAAACTTGTACTTTTAACGGCCTTGGGTGTGGGGCTTTCTACTGTTTTTGGTTCGCTTATTGGCTTTCTTTTTAAAAAAGTATCTCATAAATTTGCAGATATTATACTTTCGTTTGCCGCAGGCGTTATGCTTGCCGCCGCAATATTTGGCCTTGTTTTGCCTTCGCTTGAATACGGAGGTAAATACGGTTTAATAGTAACCGTTGCGGGTATTTTTGTGGGCGCTTTGTGTTTAAGCACGGTGGACAAACTTGTTCCCCATTTGCACAAACTTGTGGGCGTTAACGAGGGTGACAGCAAGCTTAACAAGGTTTTACTTTTTGTTTTGGCTATTGCAATACATAACCTGCCCGAAGGCATTGCCGCGGGTGTTGGTTTTGGCGCCGACGATGTTTCGGGCGCACTGCTTATTGCAGGCGGTATTGCGCTTCAAAACATTCCCGAAGGTATGGTTATTATTGGCCCAATGCTTGCGGCGGGTGTTTCGCCAAAACGCACCTTTATTTGCGCTGTAATTACAGGTGTTGTTGAAGTTGTGGGCACCTTTTTAGGTTATTTTGCGGCTACCGTTTCTTCGGTAATTTTACCCTTTGCTTTGGCTTTTGCCGCAGGCGCAATGCTTTATATTATAAGTGACGAAATGATACCCGAAACCCACGCTCACGGAAGCCAACGCGGTGCAACTTTTTCGCTTTTATTGGGATTTTGTATTATTTTAATTAGCGACACTTTACTTTAAATATGAGGTGAAAATATGGCTGTAAGATTAAACGAAGACAAAGAAACCGTTAAAAGAATAAAAGAAGGTCTTAAGGCAAAAGGCGGTTACTGCCCTTGCCGAATTCAAAAAACCGAAGAAAACAAATGCATTTGCAAAGAGTTTAAAGAACAGATTGCCGACCCTAATTTTGAAGGGTACTGCCACTGTATGCTTTACTATAAATCAAAAGATTAAGGAGTGTTATTATGGCTGTTATTAAAATTACTACCGAAAACTTTAATACTGAAGTTGTAGACAACAAAAAAACCGTTTTGTTAGATTTTTATGCCGATTGGTGCGGCCCTTGCCGTATGGTTGGTCCCATTGTTGAAGAAATTAGTAACGAACACCCCGAATACACTGTTGGTAAAATAAACGTTGATGAACAGGGGTTTATTGCCGAAAAATTTGGTATTTCAAGCATTCCTGCACTTTTTGTTGTTAAAGACGGCAAAATTAAAACCAGCGCTATTGGGTTTAGACAAAAGCAAGAAATTCTTGATATGTTAAAGGATTAAAAAGATGGCAAAGGTAAGTATTATAGTACCTATTTACAATGTGGAAAAATACCTTGAAAGTTGCATTGTTTCACTTTTAAACCAAACTTATAAAGATATTGAAATTATTTTAATAAACGACGGTTCAACCGATAACTGCCCCGCAATTTGCGATAGTTTTAAAGAAAAGGACGGCCGCATTAAAGTTATTCACCAAGAAAACGGCGGTGTTTCGGTAGCACGAAATGTTGGCATTAAACACGCAATAGGAGAATATCTTTCGTTTGTTGACCCCGATGATATTGTTTATAATGATTATATTTCGTATTTACTTGGTTTGTTAGAGGATAACCCGCAGTGTGAAATTGCCGCTTGCGGTCACCTTGTTGTACGGGGTGAAAAAAAGGTTCCCAATTCGCCCTTTACGGGTGTTAAAATGTTAAACCGAAAAGAAGCGTTTTTTGAGGTTTTATACCACGGAATTTTAGACATTAGCCCTTGGGGAAAACTTTACAAAAAAGAAATTTTTTATAACGTTTCATTCCCTGTTGGTATTCGTTACGAAGACACTTATGTTTTTGGCGATGTATTAACAGCGGCAAACTATGTGGTTTTCGGCGGTGAGTGTAAATACGAATATATACAGCACGAAAACTCTTTTGTTGGTAGCGGGTTTTCGCCTATTCGGCTTAGTTATATTCCTGCCGCAAAGCATTTGTGCGAAATGGCGCTTATGTGCGACAAAAGTTTAAAAACTGCTTGTATTCGCCGCGAAACACACGCCGTTTTAAGCACTCTTAGGTATATGGAAAACTGTAATAATGAATACAAAAAAACAAGAAAGCAGTTAAAATATGAAGTTTTAAAAAATGCAAAACTTTTACTTTTAGATAAATACACGCCAAAGCGAGATAAAATAGCAATTTTAAGTTTAATGTTCGGGCTTCCGGTTTTCTTTGCTTGTTGGAAAATTTACGGAAAAGTAAGATAATAAAAAACCGCAGTTTTACTGCGGTTTTTTGTTTATTCGCAACGGTTAAGGCACAAAACGTAGCAAGCGGTTACCGTAATAATTTGGAAGAAGAAAAGCACTAAAAGGCCTGTAAGAATTGCACCAACAATGCTTGTTGCTGCAAAGGTAATAGCTAAAAGAACAACCGATAATATTACTGCGCCAATAATGCTTATAAGCAACACAAAAAGGGTTGTGCAATCACAAATTCCGCCAATACCGCCCTGTCCTTTAGCCAAAATTGAAGTTACAAGTGTGCCAAAAAGGTATACAACTGCAATACCAAGCACCACCCACAAGAAAGCAGGGGTTAGGGTAATTACTGCGGTTATGCGCAAGAATGCGGCAATAATACCTAAAACAATACTAACAACCACAGCCAAGGTAGTGCAGTTATTTCTGCATCTGTTACATGAATTCATCATTTGTTTTTCACCTCCTTTTACAATATATGCCACATATAAAAGAAGGGTTTATTCTTGACATAAAAGTCTTTAAATGGTAACATATTAAAGTAATTCTATATGTTTTAGGAGAAAAAATGAGTACACTTTCACATTTAAAGCCACAGCGTGTATTTGAACTTTTTGAAGAAATTTGCGCTATTCCGCACGGAAGCGGAGATATGGAAAAGATTTCGCTTTATTGCCAAAATTTTGCAAAGAAAAATGAGCTTAACTATACCGTAGACAACGCTTTAAACGTAATTATTTTTAAACCTGCAACTGCGGGTTACGAAAACAGCGAACCAATTATTTTGCAAGGACATTTAGATATGGTTTGCCAAAAAGATATTGACTGCGAATTCGACTTTTTAAAAGACGGAATTAAGGTTTACGAAGAAGACGGTTTTGTTAAGGCAGACGGCACAACGCTTGGCGCCGACAACGGCATTGCTGTTGCTATGGTAATGGCAATTTTAGAAAGCAACGATATTCCACACCCCCCGCTTTACGCGCTTTTTACAACCGATGAAGAAACCGGTATGGTTGGCGCAGGCGCACTTGACACCTCGCTTTTAAAAGCCAAAAAACTTATAAATATTGATTCGGAAACCGAAGATGTTTTAACCGTTTCTTGCGCAGGCGGAAGCGATTTTAAAGCACTCTTTAAAAGAGAAACAGTAAAGGCAAACGGAACAAAAATTAAACTTGTTCTAAAGGGTTTATTGGGCGGTCATTCGGGCGTTGAAATTCACAAAGGAAGAATAAATTCTTCTATTCTTGCGGGTAGGTTTTTAAATGCGCTTAAAAAAGAATGTGAATTTGGCATTATTGACATTAACGGCGGCGACAAAACAAACGCCATTACAAACCGCACCGAAATTACCGTTTGCAGTGCTGACCCCGCGCTTTTAAAACAAAGGGCGGTGTTGGTGGCAAATGCCATTAAAAGCGAAATTAAAGACCGCGAACCCGACTTTGATTTAGAAGTGTTAAAGCAAGAAAAAGGCGATTTTTTGGTGTTTACAAACGAACTTACACAAAAACTTATTTGCGCTTTAATGCTTACCCCCACCGGTGTTTGCGAAATGAGTGCAAATATAGAAGGTCTTGTTGAAACATCGCTTAATTTGGGTATTTTAAAAACCGAAAATGATAAAATAACCTTACATTACTTTTTAAGAAGCAACAAAACTTCTTCGCTCATATTTTTAGAAGAACGCTTACAGGTTTTTTATAATATGCTTGGTTGCAAAACCCTTGCGTTTGGCCACACTCCCCCTTGGGAATACAAGGAAGACTCTGCCCTTAAAGAACTTTATAAAGTGTGTTTTAAAAAGGTTTTCCTTAAAGAAGCAAAAATTGAAGCAATACACGCAGGTCTTGAATGTGCTGTTTTTACCTCTAAAATAAAGGATATTGACTGTATATCTTTAGGTCCCAATATTCTTGACGCGCACACCCCGAAAGAGCGTTTAAATGTAGATTCGTGCCAAAAAATTTACACTTTACTTTTAGAAATGCTTAAAAACTTAAAATAGGGTTGCACTATTTGGTAAAACATTGTAAAATAAATAAAAAATTAAGGAGTAAAGTTTATGGATAACAAAAGCACTTTTAAGCCGTATATTGCGGCAGAAAAAGTAACTCCCGAATTAACTGTAACTTCAATTATAATGGGTGCTTTGTTGGCTGTTGTTTTTGGCGCGGCAAACGCTTATTTGGGGTTAAGGGTTGGTATGACCGTTTCGGCTTCCATTCCCGCCGCAGTTATTGCAATGGGTGTTATTCGCGTAATTATGCGCAAAAATTCAATTTTGGAAAGTAACCTTGTTCAAACTATTGGCAGTGCGGGTGAATCGCTTGCAGCAGGTGCAATTTTCACCTTACCCGCTTTGTTCATTTGGGCGTCAAGCGGTATTATGGAAAAACCAAACCTTATTGAAATTACCCTTATTGCCCTTATTGGCGGTCTTTTGGGTGTTTTCTTTATGGTGCCTTTGCGTAATGCACTTATAGTTAAAGAACACGCAACACTTCCTTACCCCGAAGGCACCGCTTGTGCCGAAGTTTTGCTTGCGGGTGAAGAAGGCGGCGCAAACGCGTCTACCGTTTTTGCAGGTATGGGCTTTGCTGCTTTGTTTAAGTTTGTAATTGACGGTCTTAAAGCCGTTTCGGGCGAAATTTCCCTTAAAATTAAAGGTTATGCAGGCGAAATCGGCACCCAAATTTACCCCGCTGTAATGAGCGTTGGTTATATTTGCGGTGCAAAAATTTCTTCTTATATGTTTGCCGGCGGTCTTTTAAGCTGGCTTGTAATTATACCGCTTATTGTTCTTTTTGGTAAAGATTTGCTTTTATACCCCGGCACCCAAACTATTGGCGAAATTTTTGCTCAAAGCGGTGCTAGCGGCATTTGGTCTACTTATGTTCGTTATATTGGTGCAGGTGCACTTGCTGCAGGCGGTATTATTAGTCTTATTAAATCGCTTCCCCTTATTGTAACAACCTTTGTTGGCGCAATGAAAAGTATAACAGGCGCAGGTAAAGCATCTACCCTGCGTACTGAAAAAGACTTAAATATGGTATTTGTTGTTTGCGCTATTTTGGTGCTTACACTGTGCGTATGGTTAGTACCTGCTATTCCTGTTTCGTTGCTTGGCGCAATTATTGTGGTTGTTTTCGGTTTCTTCTTTGCAACCGTTTCTTCCCGTATGGTTGGCCTTGTTGGCAGCAGTAACAACCCTGTTTCCGGTATGGCTATTGCAACTCTTTTAATTGCAACTCTTGCTCTTAAATTCAGTGGCAGTTCGGGTGCGGTTGGTATGCACAGCGCAATTGCAATTGGTTCGGTAATTTGCATTGTTTCGGCTATTGCAGGTGATACTTCGCAAGACCTTAAAACAGGTTATCTCTTGGGCGCCACACCCAAAAAGCAACAAATTGGCGAAATTATTGGTGTTATTGCTTCGGCGTTTGCTATTGGCGGCACACTCTACCTTTTAGATAAAGCGTGGGGCTTTGGCGGCGATGCTCTTGCAGCACCCCAAGCAACCATTATGAAACTTATTGTTGAAGGCGTTATGGGCGGTAATCTTCCTTGGGGTCTTATCTTCATTGGCGCGTTTATTGCCGTTGTTGTTGAAATTATTGGTATTCCCGTACTTCCCTTTGCAATTGGTGTTTATTTGCCTGTTCAACTTAACGCTTGTATTATGGTTGGCGGTCTTGTTCGTTTGGCTCTTGACAAACTTAAACGCGATGAAGAAACCAAGAAAAATATTGTTAACGACGGTGTTCTTTTCTGCTCGGGCATGATTGCAGGCGAAGGTCTTGTTGGTATTGTACTTGCCTTAATGGCGGTATTCGGCATTGATAAAATGTTTGATTTATCTGCAAAACTTGGCATTTCTAAACCCGTAGCCGATATTGGCGGTATTGTTCTTTTCGCTGTAATAATTCTTACACTTCTTGCTTTCACCGTATTTAAAAAGCGTAAAACAAATGAAAAAGAATAAAATTAGCCAAAATTATTTAGAAAAAATACCAATAAGAAAACCCACAATAAACTGGTCAGTTGATGAAAAAAACATTGTTGTTTTAGAAATAGAAAATAAGGGCGTTATGAACAAAATTGCCCAAAAACTTTTTAAAAAGCCAAAGGTGAGTTTTATTCATCTTGACGAAATAGGCAGTTTTGTGTGGCCGTTATTGGACGGAGAAAAAGATATAATTAAATTAGGCGAAGAGGTAAAGGCGCATTTCGGCGATAAAGCCGAGCCCCTTTACCCCCGCCTTGCAAAGTATTTTCAAATTCTTGAAAGTTATTCTTTTATTGAATTTAAGTAAAACAAAAACCAAAGTTGTTTTTTCAACTTTGGTTTTTTATTTCTTTTTTTCGACAAACTTCGATAGACTATATATAGTATAATCTATTTGAAGGAGGTGAAAAGATGAATTACAAAAAGGGTTTACGCCAATTATCAAAAAAAGAAAACGTTCCTGTTAAAGAACTTGAACGGGAAATGGAAAAAGCAATACGCGCAGCGGGGTTGACTTGCTCGGTTAAAGATTTCATTATGAGTACTGCTGCTACCGCAAAGAAAAGACTATATATAGTCGATTAGTATAATTTATAGTCTATAAGCTCCAACAAAAATTTGTAAAATGTTTTTGTTAGGAGTGGTTATATGACTATTACTGAAGCAGTAAGAAAAAGATTTGAAGAACTTTGTTATAAGCAAGATATAAATTTTTGTCAGTTAGCAAGCCGTTCAGGTGTTCCCTATACTACCGTAAAATCTATTTTTTACAAGCAAAGTAAAAATCCCGGCATATCTACCATTAAAAAATTATGTGATGGACTTGATATTACAATTACGGATTTCTTTGATACTAAATACTTTAAGGAATTAGAGCAAGAAATAAAATAAAAAGACTGCGTTAGGGAGACACTTCGTAAAGAAGTGTTCTCCCTACTTTCTTTTTATATAAAAATTGACACTTTCGGGTTGAAAGTGTCATAGTGGGGTACGCACTTTCAAAAGGTGCGTAACGAGGTTATATACTTTAAAATTAACCTATCTAAAAGATGAGAATAATATGTGGTATTGTGAGACAGGTCTCACAGTGATATTCTTTATAATACCTCGCCAAAGGCGAGATGTTTCTAAAGAGTGATATGAAAACCTATCGGTTTTCGTGATATTATATTCGCCATTAAAACTGTCCGAAGGACAATATCACGATGCATAGCATCATATCACTGCGAAGCAATATAACTCGCCGTAAGGCGAATATAACTGAGGCACCTTCCTTACGGAGGGTGCCTCTATGCAGTCTTTTTTTATTCTATATTCATTTCGCTACGGAGCATTAGCATTGAAAGGGTGGTTATTGCGGCGGTTTCGGTGCGCAAAATTCGTTTGCCAAGCGAAATTATTTTTGCGCCGTTTTGTTTGGCAAGTTCAATTTCGCTTTCTTCAAACCCTCCTTCAGAACCAATTAAAACACCCACGCTCATTGGTTTATTTATTTGGGCTAATGCCTCTTTTGTGGCTTTCATTCCCTCTTCGTTTTCATAAGGCACCAAAAGCAAATCAAGTTCTTTTGCCTTATTAAGCGCCTGTTTATAGGTTAATATTTCACTTACTTTGGGCACGAAATTCCTTTTGCTTTGCTTTGCCGCGCTTTCGGCAATACTTTGCCACCTTGCCACCTTTTGCGCCTTTTTCTTTTCTTCAATTTTAACAACACAGCGTTTCATTTCGGTTGGCACTATTTCTTCGGCACCAAGTTCAACCGCTTTTTGAATTATTAGTTCCATTTTATCGCTTTTGGGTAACCCTTGGAACAAATAAATTTTAAGCGGAAGTGAAGTATCGTTATAATCTTTTTCAATTATTTTGGCAAAAACGGTATCACCTGTAAATTTTTCAATTTCACATAAATCGCTTTTTTTGTTATAACTAACCAAAAACTGCTCGTTTTCTTTCATACGTAGCACGTTTTTAATGTGGTTATAATCATTACCCGTAATTAAATAGGTATCACCGTTTAAACAGTCTTCTTTTGCAAAAAAGTTAAACATAAAACCCTCACTTTTCTTTTGTAACAAAATTATAAATTAAAAGACCAATTACGCCTAACAAAAAGGCAATAAAAAACACAACACCCGCGCTTAAATAACTTTTTTCTAAAAGCGCGTTTCCGCCAATGGTTGAAGTTATAACCGATGGTATTCTGCCAAGCGAACTTATAAGAAGCCAAACGCCAAGCGGCATATTGGTTATACCCGCAAAATAGCAAAGTAAATCTTTGGGTGTGCCGGGCATCATAAAGATTAAAAAGAATATAATATCACGTTTTTTTGAATGTTTTAAAAAATTAAGGGAATTTAGTTTTTCGGGTGTAAAAAATATTTCGGCAAAGCCACGTCCAAACCGCCTTACCAACAAAAACACACAAACACCGCCAAAAAAAGCGCCAATTAAGCAAAACAAAGTGCCTAAAACCGAACCAAAAACATAACCGCCCACAATTTCAAACGGTTCACCCGGAATAAAAGCAGCCACAACCTGAAAGAATACCATTAGAATATAAATTATTCCACCAAGAAGTAAATTCTCTTCGGCTATTTTTCTTAAATTTTCGGGTGTTTCTATGTATTTTAGCAAAAGCAACCCAACAAAAAACAAAAGGGCTGTTAGCACCACAACGCACAAAACAACTGCCACTATTTTTATTGCTTTTTTAGGCAATTTTAATTGTTTATTTTTTAACATTGTTTCTTCCTTTTTGAAGTTTTACAAATTTATTATAAAATAACCTGCCTTTTTAGTCAATAGCCGACTTTTTGCTTTATTTTTTGCTAAAAAAATTAAAAAAAATATAGTTTTCCCATTGTAAATTTACACAATATGTAGTATACTATTTACTGAAGCACTACTCTATAAAAGGAGATTTATATAATGACCTATGATTACGAAGCTTGGAAGGGCTTTAATGACGGAAACTGGACAAAGGAAGTAAACGTTAGAAGTTTTATTAAGCATAACTTTACCCCTTACGATGGTGATGAAAGCTTTTTACAACCACCTACCAAAGATACTCTAACTTTGTGGGACCAAGTGTTAGAACTTTCCCGTCAAGAACGCGAAGCAGGCGGCGTTTTAGATATGGACACCAAAATTATATCTACCATTACTTCGCACGGCCCAGCTTACCTTAACAAAGACATTGAAAAAATTGTTGGTTTTCAAACCGATAAACCGTTTAAACGCGCCTTAATGCCCTACGGCGGTATTCGTATGGCTGAAAAAGCGTGTGCTGAATACGGCTATAAACTTGACCCAACCGTTAAGGAGTTTTTTGAAATTCACCGAAAAACCCATAACGCCGGTGTATTTGATGCTTACACACCCGAAATGCGCGCTTGCAGAAGAAGCCACATTATAACAGGTCTTCCCGATGCATACGGCAGGGGCAGAATTATTGGCGACTACCGCCGTGTTGCACTTTACGGCATTGACCGTCTTATTGAAGACAAAGAACACCAAAAAGAAACCACACGTACCGCCATGTATAACGACGTTATACGAAACCGCGAAGAACTTTCGGAACAAATTCGCGCTTTGCACGATTTAAAAACAATGGCAGCAAGTTACGGCTTTGATATTAGCCAACCTGCAAAGAACACCAAAGAGGCAATTCAGTGGCTTTATTTTGGTTACCTTGCTGCAGTTAAAGAGCAAAACGGCGCGGCTATGTCGCTTGGAAGAACCTCTACTTTCCTTGATATTTATTCAACTCGCGATTTGGAAAATGGCGTATTCACAGAATCGGAAATTCAAGAAATGGTTGACCATTTTGTAATGAAACTGCGTCTTATTAAATTCGCCCGTACACCCGAATACAATGCGCTGTTTTCGGGCGACCCACAGTGGGTAACCGAATCTATTGGCGGTATGGCTATTGACGGCAGACATATGGTTACAAAAATGTCTTACCGTTATTTGCACACATTAACAAACCTTGGTGCCGCACCCGAACCAAACCTTACTGTTTTATGGTCGGTTAATTTGCCGCAAAACTTTAAACGCTATTGCGCTAAAATTTCTATTGAAACATCTTCGGTTCAATACGAAAACGATGATATGATGCGTTCTTCCCACGGCGATGATTACGCTATTGCTTGCTGTGTTTCTTCAATGCGCGTGGGCAAAGAAATGCAGTTCTTTGGCGCAAGGGCTAACCTGGCTAAATGTTTGCTTTATGCCATTAACGGCGGTATGGATGAAATTTCGGGTGAACAAATTGGCCCTGAATACCGCCCTATTACCAGCGAATATTTAGACTTTGATGAAGTTATGAAGCGTTATGATGATATGATGCAGTGGCTTTGCAAGGTTTATGTAAATACCCTTAATGTAATTCACTATATGCACGATAAATATTGCTATGAAAAGGTACAAATGGCGCTTCACGACAAACACGTTACCCGTTGGTTTGCAACAGGTATTGCAGGTCTTTCGGTTGTTGCCGACAGTCTTTCGGCAATTAAATATGCGCGTGTTAAGGTTATAAGAAACGAAAAAGGCCTTGCGGTTGATTACCAGGTTGAGGGCGATTTCCCCAAATACGGCAACAACGATGATAGGGTTGACTCTTTGGCTTACGATATTGTTCACCGCTTTATGAGCCATATTAGAAAAACCCACACCTACCGTCAAAGTATTCCCACAACTTCAATTCTTACCATTACTTCAAATGTTGTTTACGGTAAGAATACAGGCGCAACGCCTGACGGCAGAAAGCAGGGCGAAGCATTCGCTCCCGGTGCTAACCCAATGCACCGCCGCGATACAAACGGTGCGGTTGCTTCCCTTGCTTCGGTTGCTAAACTTCCCTTTATTTACGCACAAGACGGTATTTCAAACACATTTTCAATTATTCCGGGCGCTTTGGGCAAAGATGACCAACTTTTTGTTGGCGACATTGATGTTGACCTTTGTTCCGGCGGCGCTTGTATGTCACCCACCCTTTTTGAAGGGCTTGACGATTTAAATAATAAGGAGGGCAAATAATGGCTGCTACTAATTCTCAAATTGATAACTTGGTAACCCTTTTAGACGGATACGTTAAAAAAGGCGGACATCACTTAAATATAAATGTTTTTACAAAAGAAACTTTGCTTGATGCCCAAGCACACCCCGAAAGATACCCGCAACTTACAGTGCGTGTTAGCGGTTATGCGGTAAACTTTATTAAACTTACAAAGGAACAGCAGGACGAAGTTATTGCTCGTACCTTCCACGAAAAAATATAATGGTTGGTTATATTCACTCAACCGAAAGTTTCGGTACTGTTGACGGACCGGGGCTGCGCTACATTTTATTTATGCAGGGTTGCCCCATGCGGTGCCTTTACTGCCACAACCCCGATACTTGGGCAACAAAAGGCGGCAAAGAAATTACTGCAAAACAAGTTCTTACCGATTTTTTAAAAAACAAAGAATTTTATGCAGGCGGCGGTATTACCGTTACGGGCGGTGAACCGCTTATGCAAATTGATTTTGTTACCGAACTTTTTAAACTTTTTAAATTACACAATATACACACCTGTATAGATACTTCGGGTATTACCTTTAACGAAGCCAACAAGAAAAAATTTGAACGGCTTTTAAAGTACACCGATTTAGTTTTGCTTGACATTAAACATATTGATACCAAAAAGCACAAATTACTTACAGGTCACGGAAACGAAAACGTTTTGGCGTTTGCAAAGTTTTGCGAAAAGTGCAACGTGGATTTATGGGTAAGGTATGTTGTGGTTGAGGGATACACCGATTCGCCAAGAGATTTATTTTTGCTTGGCAAATTTATTGGCGTACTTAAAAACTTAAAGGCACTTGACGTTATTCCTTACCACACAATGGGTGTTACAAAGTACGAACAACTTGGGCTTAATTACCCGCTTAAAGATATTCCTGCGCTTGACACAAAGAAAGCAGTTCTTGCTAAGCAAGATATTTTAAAAGGTGTTTATACCGCAAGAAACAATTAACCGATACGGTAATGCTGTATCGGTTTTTTATTTTGTTTTTTGGCATATACATTTATTAAAGGAGTGGTATGCTTGTTATTTACGGTAATTAAACAACTTATTGGAAAAATTTTCTTTTTTGCGCTTCACATTGCGCCAAGCGGAAACTTTCCCCCGCCGCTTTCAAAAAAGAAAGAAGAAGAACTTATTTTAAAATGTATGGATGGTGACATAAACGCCAGAAACACGCTTGTTGAACACAACTTGCGGCTTGTTGTACACATAACCAAAAAATACAACTGCCAACCGCACCAACAAGATGATTTGTTTTCTATTGGCACAATTGGGCTTATAAAAGGCGTTTCTTCCTTTAACCCGCAAAAAGGCAACAAACTTGCCACTTACGTTGCGCGGTGTATTGAAAACGAAATTTTAATGTTTTTTAGAGCCGATAAAAAACGCGCTTTAGATTTACATATTCAAGATGCAATAGACACCGATAAAGACGGTAATGTTTTAACACTTTCTGACATTCTTTCAGACGACACTGATATTCTTTCGGCAATTGACCGAAAAACAAAACTTCAAAGACTTGGCGGTGTAATTGAAAAGGCGCTTTCCCCACGCGAAAAAGAAATTATAACAATGCGCTACGGTTTAAACGGAACAAAGGTGCTAACCCAGCACGAAATTGCAAAAAAATTTGGTATTTCGCGTTCATATGTTTCCCGTATTGAAACTTCCGCTTTAAAAAAGTTAAAAAACTACTTTTAACTATTGACTTTTTTCAGAATAACAGTATAATTGTATACAATAATACTAAGGGTGTGAAATTATGTTAGAATTTTCATCGAAAACAAATTTGTTAGAGCAAAAGAATTACAAATATTCGTTACAAGATATTCCTTCGCCCAATTTGCAACGGGATTTTTATAATTACGAAGAGGTGCCCAAAATTGCTTTTAACCACCGCCGTGTACCTATTGGTATGCCCGAAGAAATTTGGATTACCGACACCACCTTCCGCGACGGTCAGCAATCGGTTGAGCCATATACAGTAGAACAAATTGTTGATTTATATCGCCTTATGTCTAAACTTGGCGGTCCTTACGGAATTATAAGGCAAACCGAATTTTTTGTTTACAGCGAAAAAGACCGCAAGGCAATTGAAAAATGTCGTGAAACAGGTCTTAAGTTCCCCGAAATTACCACTTGGATTCGCGCCACAAAAGAAGACTTTCAGTTGGTTAAAGATATGCAAATACGCGAAACTGGCATTTTGGTTTCTTGCAGTGACTACCATATATTTAAAAAACTTAAAATGACAAGAAAACAAGCACTTGATTATTATTTAAGCACAGTTAAACTTGCCTTTGAGGCAAATGTTATGCCAAGATGCCACCTTGAAGATATTACTCGTGCCGATTTTTACGGTTTTGTTGTGCCTTTTGTAAACGAACTTATGAAACTTTCAAAAGAGGCAGGAATTCCTGTTAAAATTCGCGCTTGTGACACAATGGGCTATGGTGTTCCTTACACCGAAGTTACCCTGCCCCGAAGCGTTGCGGGTATAATTTACGGTTTACAGCATTATTCCGATGTTCCAAGCGAACTTTTAGAATGGCACGGCCATAATGATTTTTACAAAGCAGTTGCCAACGCTTCTACCGCTTGGCTTTACGGTGCAAGTGCAGTAAACTGTTCGCTTTTGGGAATAGGAGAAAGAACAGGCAATATTCCGCTTGGAGCAATGGTTATGGAATATGCTTCGCTTCGCGGTTCGCTTGACGGTATGGACACAACCGCAATAACCGAAATTGCAGAATATTTCCAAAATAATATGGGTTACGAAATTCCGCCAATGACACCTTTTGTGGGCCGAAACTTTAATGTAACACGCGCCGGTATTCACGCCGACGGCATGCTTAAAGACCAAGAAATTTACAATATTTTTAATACCGAAAAGTTATTAAGCAAGCGTCCCGGTGTTATGATTTCTAAAACTTCGGGACTTGCCGGTATTGCTTACTGGATAAACAATAACTACAAATTAAAAGGCGAAAATGAAATTGATAAAAAAGACCCAATTGTAATTAAATTAAAGGACTGGATTGACAAGGAATACGACGGCGGTCGCCAAACTTCGCTTTCTAACCACGAAATTGAAGCAAAAATAAAAGAATTTTCAAACGGCAAGTTTGACTTTATTTAAAGGAGAAAATAATGGAGCACAAAACAATATCTTTGGCTGACCAAGTTTTTGAGCAGTTAGAAAATGATATTTTATTGGGTAAATATAAGCGCGGCGAAGTTTTAACCGAATCAAAACTTTGTGAAATTTTGGGCGTTAGCCGTACACCAGTGCGCGAGGCACTTCGACGTCTTTCGCAAGAGCACATTATTGAAGAAACCACCAAAGGCAGTTTGATTTTGGGTATTGATAAAAATGACGTGCGCGATATTTTTGCAATACGCAAAAAAATCGAGGGCGAAGCTGCCGCTATGGCGGCAAAAAATGCCACCGAAGAAGATTTAGCGGCGCTTAGCGAAGCGGTTGAACTTCAAGAGTTTTATGCAAAAAAAGAAAACTTTGCAGGTATGGAAGTTCAAGATAAAAAATTTCACGAACTTATTTATTCTTCTTGCAAAAGCGTTGTGTTTTACGATACACTTATGCCCTTACATAAAAAAATATCAAAATTTAGGCGTCTTTCGGTTGAAAACCACAGCCGTACTGAAGTTTCGGCAAAGGAGCACCGAGAAATTTTAAATGCACTAAAAGTTCGTGACTGTGATTTAGCAAAACGCCTTATGACAGAACACATTAAAAAAGCGTACGAAAATATAGCCAAAGGAATGTAAATTATGGGACTTACAATAGCACAAAAAATTATTAAAGAACATTTAATTAGCGGTGATTTAACACCGGGCAGTGAAGTTGCCCTTAAAATTGACCAAACCCTTACCCAAGACGCAACAGGCACAATGGCTTATTTAGAGTTTGAAAGTATGGGCATTAAAAGGGTTAAAACCGAAAGAAGTGTGGCTTATATTGACCACAACACACTTCAATCGGGTTTTGAAAATGCCGATGACCATTTATATATTCAATCGGTTGCCAAAAAGCACGGTATTTACTTTTCAAAGGCAGGTAACGGCATTTGCCACCAAGTACATTTAGAGCGTTTTGCAGTACCGGGTAAAACCCTTATTGGTTCTGACAGCCACACCCCAACAGGCGGCGGTATGGGTATGCTTTCGTTTGGTGCAGGCGGTCTTGACGTTGCGGTTGCAATGGGCGGCGGTGCGTATTACATTAACATGCCCAAAATGTACAAGGTAAACCTTACCGGCAAACTGAACGATTTTGTTAGCGCAAAGGATATTGCGCTTGAAATTTTACGCATTTTGTCTGTAAAAGGCGGTGTTGGCGCCATTATTGAATGGGGCGGAGAAGGCATTAAAACTCTTTCGGTTCCCCAACGCGCAACAATAACCAATATGGGCGCTGAACTTGGCGCAACAACAAGCATTTTCCCAAGTGATGAAAAAACCTTGGAGTTTTTGAAAAAGCAAGGCAGAGAAAAAGATTATATAGAACTTAAATCTGATGACGATGCAGTTTACGATAAGGTAATTGACATAAATTTAAGTGAATTAGAGCCACTTATTGCTTGTCCCCACAGCCCCGACAATGTTGTTAAGGTTAGTGAAATTGCAGGCAAAAAGGTTGACCAAGTTTGCGTTGGTTCTTGCACAAACTCTTCGCTTTTAGATATGCTTACCGTTGCCGGAATGTTAAACGGCAAAAAGGTTGCAGATACAGTTAGCATGTCTGTATCGCCCGGTTCTCGCCAGGTACTTTCAATGCTAACACAAAGCGGTGCGCTTACAAACATTCTTTCTTCTGGCGCACGGCTTTTGGAATGTGCTTGCGGTCCTTGTATTGGTATGGGATTTTCGCCAAACAGCGAAGGCGTTTCATTACGCACCTTTAACCGCAACTTTGAAGGCAGAAGCGGTACTTTAAGCGCAGGCGTTTACTTGGTTTCCCCAGAAACCGCGGTGGCTTCGGCAATTGCGGGTGTTATTACCGACCCAAGAACTTTTGGCAAGATGCCGGAAATTAAAATGCCCGATATGTTTGTTACCGATGACAACCTAATTATCCCCCCCGCAAGCGAGGAAAATTGCGATAAATTAAGCATTATAAAAGGTCCCAACATTAAGGAATTCCCCACAACAACGCCCCTTAACAACAACTTAACCGCAGAGGTGGGATTAAAGGTTGGCGACAACATTACAACCGACCACATTATGCCTGCAGGCGCAAAAATTTTGCCTTACCGCAGCAATATTCCTTACCTTTCGCAGTTTTGCTTTAGCATTTGTGATAACGACTTCCCTGCCCGTGCAAAGACAATAGGCGAAAGCATTATTATTGGCGGCAGCAACTACGGTCAGGGTTCTTCGCGCGAACACGCCGCGCTTGTTCCAATGTATTTGGGTGTAAAGGCAGTTATTGTAAAAAGTTTTGCGCGTATTCATGTTGCAAACCTTATAAACGCAGGTATTTTGCCTTTAACCTTTAAAAATGCAGCTGATTACGATAACATTTGCCAAGGCGAAACTCTTGTTTTGCAAAACATTTTTGACGGTATGGACAGCGGTGAAATTATTTTAAAAACCGAAAGCGCTAAAGAAATTCCGCTTTGTTGTAACTTTACTGCCCGTCAAAAGGCAATTTTAAAGGCAGGCGGTTTGTTAGCATATACCAAGGAGGGAACTTTAAATGGAAGTGCAAATTAAAAGTGCCGTTGAACATTTTGAAAAACTTTTAAGAGAACAATTAAACCGTGCCGAAAACATTAAAGACAGTGGCGGTAAAGACTATAAAAATGCCGAAAAAATTACCATTGGCCTTATTGACGGCGACGGAATTGGCCCTATTATTATGAAAGAGGCAAAAAAGGTTATAAACCACCTTTTAAAAGATGAAATTGCAAGCGGTAAAATTATAATTAAAGAAATTGAAGGCCTTACCATAGAAAACCGTTTAGCAAAAGGACAAGCCGTGCCAAGCGATACTTTAGCCCAAATTAAAACCTGCGATGTGCTTTTAAAGGGCCCCACAACCACCCCAAAAGGTACAACAATGGAGAGCGCAAATGTAGCTTTGCGCCGTGAACTTGACCTTTATGCAAATATTCGCCCCGTTACAATTAAAGAAGAAAACATTGATTGGATATTCTTCCGCGAAAACACTGAAGGCGAATACACACTTGGTTCTAAGGGTATTGATATTGAAAACACCCTTGCGGTTGACTTTAAAGTTACAACTGACAAAGGCACAAAACGTATTGCCAAAGCGGCTTTTGAATATGCAAAAAACAATAACAAAGACAACGTTATTATTGTTACAAAAGCAAATATTATGAAAAAGACCGACGGCAAGTTTAGTGCCATTTGCCACGAAGTTGCAAAAGATTACCCCGATATAAGTGTTGATGAATATTACATTGATATTATGTCGGCCAACCTTTTAAATAAGGATATAAGAAGCAACTTTAGCGTGTTTGTTTTGCCCAACCTTTACGGCGATATAATAACCGATGAAGCGGCGCAAATTCAAGGCGGTGTGGGTACGGCAGGCAGTGCAAATACAGGCGACTGCTATGCTATGTTTGAAGCAATACACGGCTCGGCACCAAGGTTAGTTGAAGACGGCTTGGCAGAATACGCTAATCCGCAAAGCATTTTAAAGGCACTCTGTATGTTGCTTACTCATATTGGCTTTAACCAAAAAGCAAATTTGCTTGAAGACGCGCTTATTAAATGTACTAACGCGCCTAACCCAACAGAAAAGAACATAACCGCAAGTGATTACTGCAATAATTTAATTAAAAACATATAAAAAA
>JAZOOT010000014.1:0-21238 GCA_045655165.1 Acutalibacteraceae bacterium | reverse complement strand
TTCTTTTCCACAAAAAATATCAACGGCTAATAGTATGCAATATAAGGAAATACTTATAAAAAGAGGTATTGAAAACAAGTTATAGTTTGCGGCACTAATAAAATCAAATTTAATTATAGACATAAATGCCCTTGTCATTCCACAACCAATGCATTTAACATTAAAAAGGTTGTAAAATAGACAAATAGAGTGTCCGTTTAATATTTTTGTTAGAATAAAGAAAAAACAGCATAGTAAAACCGCCCCTGCAATACTGTAGAAGCGGCGACGGTGTTTCTTAATGTTGTTTTTAATATTACAACAATGGCTGACCATAACTATCTCTAAATCCGCCGGAGAGGATTCCTATTAAGTCTATGATAGTACCAAATAAGCATACACCGCATGTAAGCAAATGGAATACGCCACTGCCTACTTTTCCCACATACATTCTGTGTATTCCACCAATGCCGATAAAACCTAAAAGGCAAAGAATAAGAGCAACAGTTTTGCTCTTTCTTGGTCCGTACATTCCGCCTACAACATTAGTATTTGTATTAGTATTAACGCTATCGTTGGTGTTGGTAATATTAATGGTAGGGGTGCCGTTATTTGCATTTTGTTTAGCTTCGTCTAAAACATTGCCAAGGTCTGCTTTACAATACATTCTGCCTTTTACTTCTACAAGACAATCTTTACAAAAAGGTTTGCCACAATAGGCGCACATACCTTGAGCTTCAACTTCGGGATGGTTAGTACAATTCATTTTTCATTTCTCCTATCGTTATTATCTTTTTCGAAAAAGTAGTTTTTTACTTTAAAGAAAACGGTTCTGCAAAGAAACAAAACCGATATTCCCACAATAAAGCAAGTGATAATGCCACCCACAATTAGAACGGGAATCATGTTTGAGAAATTTAAATTGCTGAAGTCAAATAAATTAACATTGGTAGCACCAGCCAATAAAGCAATGGTAACGGTTAGTGCTATACATATTAGTGTTATAAGAATGAGCAATAAAATTCCACTAAAAATCGATTTTTTCTTCAAAGTTGTGCCTCCTTTCGATTTTATGTTATAAATTATAACATATATTTATAACATTTGTCAAGGCATAATAATGGTGAGGTGGTTTTAAATGAAAGAAAAACTCATCATAAATAAAAAGTCGCTAAAGGGCGAGGATGGGTATAAAACTTTTTCAATACGAATTAAAGATGAAACAGTCCAAAACCTTGAAAATTTATCAGAACAAACAAATCGCTCTAGAAACGAATTGATTAACATCCTTTTGGATTATGCCATTCAAAACTGCGAAGTAAAATAATTCTCATTTTAAAATGTATGCTATAAAAAAGACACTTTCAAAATTGAAAGTGTCTTTTGTTTTACATATTTTCAATGTCTGTTATTTTGTCAATTCTTGCTTGGTGGCGGCCGCCTTCAAATTCTGTTGTCACAAACAAATCAACCAGTTCAAGCGCTGTGCCAATACCAATAACCCTACCGCCAAGGCAAAGAATGTTTGAATTATTGTGAAGTCGGGTGTATTTGGCCGAAAAGTGGTCGCTGCAAACGGCGGCGCGTATGCCTTTAACCTTGTTTGCCGCAAGCGACATTCCAATTCCTGTTCCGCAAACCAAAATTCCCATTTGGTTTTCCCCGTTTGCAACGCTTTTTGCCACGGGAAGTGCAATATCGGGGTAATCAACCGAATGGGCTTCTGTTATACCAAAATCGGTTACTGTAAACCCTTTTTCTTGTAAAAATTCTTTAATGGCTTCTTTGTGGTCAACACCGCCGTGGTCACAACCAAGTGCAATTTTCATTATTATTTACTCCTTTTTGCTTTAAGTTCGCGTTCTGCTTGGGGCAGCCGCAAATATATTGGTAAAATTTCTTTTGATGTAACTGTGTTTTCGTTTAAAAATTCATTTTCGGCAAAGGTTGCCACACCGCTCGCGCGTTGGTATAAAAGTGTGCTTTGCGCAAGTATAACCTTTTTGTTTTCTTTTGCAAACGGGTAAAAAACGTTTGCGCCGTCGCCTGCCACAATAATATTGTGGCGGGTTCTTTTTCTCTTTAGTTCTTTTGCTAAATCATCGCTTTTCATTGCGCGGTCAGGCGTTAAACGGGTAATTTCGCCGTTTTCAATTTTAAACAGGGCATTATAAACCTGGTTGCACCTTGCGTCTAAAACGGCGCAAACCAAACAGTCCTGCCCTTTAAAGTTTTCGGCAATAGCGCTAAGAGTTGAAACCGCCACACAGGGCTTGTTAAACGGTGCTGCCAAACCCTTAACGGCAGAAATACCAATTCTAACCCCCGTAAACGAACCTGGGCCGGCGCTAATGGCAAAGCCGTCAACATCTTTAATGGAAATATTTGTGTTATTAAGCATATCCGCCGCCATTTTTAAAAGCGTTTGCGAATGTGTAATTTTGGCGTTTGTAAATGCTTCGCTAACCAAAACACCGTCTGTTAACAGCGCAACCGAAGCCGAAGCACCCGAACATTCCAAGGCGAGTATTTTCAATTTATTCACCCTTTTTTATAGTAATTTTTCTTTGGTTATCAGAAAGGCGTTCTATTGTAATAAAAATCGTGCCTTCGGGCAAAGCACCGGTCACGTTTTCACTCCATTCAACCGCCAAAACACCACCGCTGTCTAAACAGTCAAAAAAACCGCAGGAATCAAGGTCTTCCCAACTGTCAATTCGGTACATATCAAAATGGTAAAGCGGAAGATGTCCGCCAATATATTCATTCATAATGGCAAATGTTGGGCTGTTTACTTCGCCCAAAAAGCCAAGCCCTTTGGCTAAACCCTTTGTAAAACAGGTTTTACCCATACCCAAGGAACCAATATAAGCAATAACCTCACCGCCGGCTAAAGTTTTTGCAAAGTCTTCGGCAATTTTTATTGTTTCTTCATGTGAATTAGAAATATAAGTGTTTACCATATTATCACCTTATTCGTGCAAATAAAGCATACGTGAATTGCGGTGGATATAAACACTTAAAAGTTCACCCACGCCAATATACAAACAAGCAAGCGAAGTACCGCCCGCACTAAAAAACGGCAGCGTAATACCAATAACGGGCAAAATGGATAAACACATACCAAGGTTTATTATAATTTGCGCTAAAAGTAAACCAAAAAAGCCAATGCAAATAAGTTTACCGCTTAATTTGCGTGTTTGTTTGGCAATAGAAACACACCTTACACAAATTAAAACAAGCAGTGTAACAACCACCATACAACCCAAAAAGCCCCATTCTTCGCCAATGGTAACAAATATAAAGTCGTTATACCCTTCGGGCACACCAAGCGGTCCCATTTGGGTAAGTGGGCCTTTAAATAAACCTTGTCCAAAAAAACCGCCGCCCGCCAAAGCAATTCTTCCGCGCCACTGTTGCCAACCGTCGCCCTGTAAATCGGCGTCAAGGTCAAACAAAAGGCGAATACGCGCCTGTTGGTCGGCGTTCATTACAAAGAAATAAATAAAGGGTGCGGCAACCACCAAAACGGCAAGTAAAATTAAAAAATACTTTTTATGCACCCCTGCCGCCCACATCATGCAAATTGCCATAACGGCAAAAACCAACGCCGTACCGTCATCACCCTGAAAGTGAATAAGCACAACGGGAATACCTGCGTGTATACAAACGGGAATAAGGTGTTCAATTTTGTTAATTTTTTCTGCTACCTTAGATAAATGGTAAGAAAAAGTAATAATAAAGCAAACCTTTAAAAGTTCCGACGGCTGAAAGGTGGTAAAGCCCAAATTAAGCCACGCCTTATCGTCGGTACCGGCAGGGCCTGTACCAAAAACAAATGTTAACAGTACCAAAAGCAAACCCGCACCGCCAATAATATACCACCGTTTTAACAGCGTTTCAAAATCAAAAAGGGATATAAAAATTGCCGCGCACACGCCCAAAACCATTGAAAGAATTTGCATAATAAAATACCTTGGGCTTAAAGTGTAGCGCGTTGCCGAAAGGACAGCCACACAGCCAAAACAGGTTGCAGTAATGCACAAAAATAAAAGGCGCTTGTCGGTTTCGCGAATATAGTCGGCAATTCTTGCCCAAATTTTTGCCATAGCCATCCTCCTTTTTAGCTTTTTAATATATTTTATAATAAAATTCCCTTTTTTTCAAGGTGTATATTGATTTTGTCAAAATTTATTGAAAAACTGTTTTTTATATGCTAAAATAATGGGGCAAACAGGGAAACAGGTGAAAATCCTGTACGAGCCCGTCGCCGTAAGGTGTATAAAACAAAAAACTTACTTTTTTCTGCCGCAAGAAAAAAGGAAAGCGCCATTGAATTTTTTTGAGAAGGCGGTTTTTTGGCACTAAGTCGAAATATCTGTTTGCAAAAATCCCATTATAATAACTGCGGCAGCCGGTTTTACGGGAACTAAAATTTAAGGAGAAATTATTATGAAAAAGACAGTATTTAAAAAAATTCTGTCTGCTGTTCTTTGCTTTGTGCTTATTGCGGCTATGGCACTTACTTTTGCTTCTTGCAAAGATAATGGCGGACAAAACGGTGAAAAAACTTTTACATTTGTGGTGGTTGACCTAAGCGGTACCGAAAAAAGTGAAGAAATTACCACCAATAAACAATATGTTGGCGAAGCCCTTTTAGACCAAGGCATTATTGAGGGCGAAGATGGTGACTACGGCCTTTATGTTAAAAAGGTAAACGGAATTGTTGCCGATTATGATAAAGACAAAACCTATTGGGCATTTTACATAAACGGTGAATATGCCATGACCGGTGTTGACAAAACCGAAATAAAAGACGGCGAAACCTATACCTTTAAAATTGAAAAATGAATATTAAATTAAAGGAAATTACTCTGTTTTCTTTGCTTGGAACGGTAATGTTTGTTTCAAAAGTTTTAATGGAATTTTTGCCAAACATTCATTTACTTGGTGTTTTAATTGCTCTTTACACCGCCACTTTCGGTGTAAAGGCAATATATCCAATAATTGTTTTTATTTTACTTTGCGGTGTGTATGCCGGTTTTTCGCTTTGGTGGGTGCCCTATATTTATATTTGGCCAATTTTGTGGGCGGTGCTGTTAGCGGTAAAACAAAGTTTAAGTAATAAGAAAAAAATTATTTTATACACAGCAATAACCACTCTGCACGGTTTACTTTTTGGTGTTCTTTACGCACCAATGCAGGCGCTTATGTTTGGGTTTGATTTTAAACAAACGGTTGCTTGGGTAGTAGCAGGGCTTCCGTTTGACGCGCTTCACACTGGGGGGAATTTGTTGCTGTGTTTAATAATTCTTCCGTTTACAAATGTCTTTAAGAAAGCGGTAAAAAATTTTTATTAAAGGTGATTAAATGTATATAATGTCGGTTGATTTGGGCAAAGCAAGAACAGGTATTGCCTTAAGCGATATTGGTGAAAATTTTGCCTTTCCCAAGGCGGTTATAACAGAATATAATACCGAAAAACTGGTGCAAAAAATAACTGACACAGCAAAAGAACTTTGCGCTGATTTAATTGTTGTCGGGCTCCCTAAAAATATGGACGGCAGTATGGGTGACCGCGCAAACGAATGTAAAGAAGTTGCCCAAAAAATTAGTGACTTAAGCGGAATTAAAACAGAACTTTGGGATGAACGCTTAACCACCGTTTCGGCACACACCGCATTGAATTTTACAAACACACGCGGCAAAAAACGAAAGGAAACGGTAGATGCCGTAGCCGCCACAATCATTTTAGAAGATTACTTAACTTACCGCAAAAACAAAAAAGAAGTGCAATAGCACTTCTTTTTTTACTCGTTTTGCAGTTCACTAATTTTATCGCGCAAATATGCGGCGTGTTCAAATTCAAGCATTTTTGCCGCCTCTTTCATTTGGGAAGTAAGAATTGCAATTTGTTTTTCTTTTGCCGCTTTGCTTAACCGTTTGTTCTTTTGTTCATCTACAGGTTTGCCCGAAATTTCAAGAATTTCGCGAATATCCTTTTGAATACTTTTAGGTGTAATACCGTGTTCGCGGTTGTATTTTTCCTGCTTTGTTCTTCGGCGCAGGGTTTCTTTAATTGCGCGTTCCATAGAACCCGTAACACTGTCGGCATACATAATAACCTTGCCTTCACTGTGCCTTGCGGCTCTGCCCACAGTTTGAATAAGCGAAGTTTCGCTTCGCAAAAAGCCCTCTTTGTCGGCATCAAGTATTGCCACCAAAGAAACTTCGGGAATATCTAACCCCTCGCGCAAAAGGTTAATTCCCACAAGCACCTGAAACTTGCCAAGCCGTAAATCTCTAATAATTTCCATACGCTCAATGGTGGGGGTGTCATAGTGCATATAGCGTACCTTTATGTTAAGGTTAATTAAATATTCGGTTAAATCTTCCGCCTGTTTTTTGGTAAGGGTGGTAACAAGCACACGCTGATTTTTTTCTATGCGCATATTTATTTCGCTAACCAAATCGTCAATTTGGTGTTCGCTTGGGCGCACCGAAATTTCGGGGTCTAAAAGCCCTGTTGGCCTAATAATTTGTTCGGCGGTGTTTTGCGCAACCGATTTTTCAAAATCGCCCGGTGTAGCCGAAACAAAAACGGCTTGGTTTATGTGGGAATAAAATTCTTGGAAGTTAAGCGGTCGGTTGTCAAAAGCCGAGGGCAAACGGAAACCGTATTCCACCAAATTTTCCTTTCGCGCACGGTCACCTGCAAACATACCGCGCACCTGCGGTATTGTCACGTGCGATTCATCAATAAACAACAAAAAGTCATCAGGGAAGTAATCAAGCAAAGTTGACGGCGTACTTCCGCGCGGTCTGCCTGCCAACACGCCCGAATAGTTTTCAATACCCTTGCAAGTGCCAACTTCTTTTAGCATTTCAACGTCATATTCGGTGCGTTGGCGAATTCTTTGCGCCTCAATAAGTTTGCCGTTTTCGTTAAAAAATTCAACACGCTCTTCCATCTCATTAAGAATGCGGTCAAGCCCTGCTTGTAACTTGTCGTCGGGGATAATATAGTGCGAAGCGGGGTATATTGCGGTGTGGTTTAAAAACGCTTTAACCTCGCCCGTTAGGGTGTTAATTTCGCTAATTCGGTCAATTTCATCGCCAAAAAATTCAACGCGTAAAGCGTTTTCGTAAGAGTACGCGGGGTAAATGTCAACCACGTCACCGCGTACGCGGAACTTGTTTCGGGTAAAGTTAATGTCGTTGCGCTCGTACTGTAAAGCAACCAACTTTTTAAGCAAATCATCGCGCTCTTTCTTCATTCCCACGCGCAAAGAAATAACCATATTTCGGTAATCAATCGGGTTACCAAGCGAATATATGCAAGAAACACTTGCAACAATAATAACGTCCCTGCGTTCCGAAAGCGCACAGGTTGCGCTGTGGCGCAGTTTGTCAATTTCATCGTTTATGGCAGAGTCCTTTTCAATATAGGTATCAGTCCCCGGTATATACGCCTCGGGTTGGTAGTAGTCGTAATAGGAAACAAAATACTCTACTGCGTTTTCGGGGAAGAATTCTCGAAACTCTGAACAAAGTTGCGCAGCAAGGGTTTTGTTGTGGGCAAGAACAAGCGTCGGGCGGTTTACTTTTTCAATAATATTCGCCATTGTAAAGGTTTTACCACTGCCTGTAACACCTAAAAGCACTTGCTCTTTGTTGCCTTTGTTTATGCCGTCAACCAAACTTTCAATCGCTTCGGGCTGGTCCCCCGTCGGCTTAAACTTGCTGTGCAAAACAAACTTGTCCATATACTCACCTGCTCTCCACTTATTAGTATACCACAAAAAATATTGCAAGTAAACAAAAAGCAGATGCAACGCATCTGCTTTTTGAATATTTAATCTTAAATTTTATTCTCCGTTATTATTTCCACCGCCAAAAACAAAGAAAGGCAAAATAATTAAAAACAAACCAACAATAGAGATTACACCTATTGGCACATCCACTCCGTTTGCAACCATATTGGGTAGAACTATTCCCATTACAATTATAACGCCTATGTATAATAAAACTAATAATTTTTTCATGCTTAATAAACCTCAATTAAAATTTCTTTTGCGCGTTCATCAGAATGAATCATAGCGTTCCCCCAAAAAGTTCCTGTTTCGCCTTCTTCTAAACTTGAATCAGGGCGCACATAAAACGAATCAAGAGTAGTTCCGCCTTCGCCATATATTGTAATATAAATTTGAAAATCTCTATCAATATCGCGTAATGCTTTTACCCTACCTCTTACTTCAACATACTCAGAATCCGGATGCTTGTCACTTTTAATAGTTATTCCGCTAAGCTCACCAGAAGAATTTGATAAACGAGAATTGTCAGAAATTTCAATTGAACTGCCACAAGCAGTTAAAGAAATAACTAATACTAATGTTATTAAAAATAATCCTAATTTTTTCATATTAAATTCTCCTTTAAATTAGTTTACTTTTGGGTAGGCATAATGAAGTGCATTGTCATTATCGATGAGCAGGTAAATTGGGAATGGGTCACCAAATTCGTTCTTTGCATCAATAAATATTATTCTTTCATCTAACACTGTGTATGTGCCGTTATAGTTATAGTATTTTGATACATATTCGTAAGTTCCATCACTTTTTATAATTCGTTCGCCAAAATTGTTTTTATTATTGGTATATCCTAATTGTGAATCGCCAACAAAAGAACCCCAACTTGTATCAACATCAACATCTACTAGGTAATCATTGTAAATAAAATAATCAGAAAATACCGATTTATCTTTTCTATAAATTTTTCTAATTTTCCCTTCATCTATGAATTCCCAATCGTCAAAACCTTTTAATTCTCCAGTTTTAACAACAGTTGCTCTGCAAGTAAAATCTTTAAAAAATTCAGTAGTGAAATTTTTACCGTCAATCAACTTGTAAACATTCCCTGCCGGTGTTCCGCTTTTATCTATTAAGCCATCGATTCCTTTTGGATTATTATTTTCCACAATACTTGTTTCGTTTGATACATCATCAATATTACTACTTAATTGTTCCGAACTGTTTGTATAATTACCAATGTAATCATCACTACTACAAGCGCCTAGACATAATAGAATTGCCAAACACAACATACATACCACAATTTTTTTCATTTCTTTTCCTCCTAAACTTGTTACAATAGTAACGTAATAATTTAAAGTACACTAATTTTTTAAAAATTTAATCCTGTGAAATACAACTATAACCCCCTAAAAACAAAAAGTGCGGCTACCGAAGTAGACCGCACAAAAAACGCAAACTCCGATAGTCGCCAAACTAACAAATGTGAAATGGGTGCAAACGCACATACCTACATTGCTGGAATTTGCGTTTTTATCAAATTCATATGCAATATAGATATAACCAAAACAAAGCGTAATATTCTTAAAAAAGAAAAATACACCCAATTTCACATAATATTCAGTTAGTTTGGCAATATCAGTTTAACATATCAGTTTGCAAATTGCAACAAAAAATGACCTAAATTTGTATTACACAAATTTAGGTCATTAAATTATTTGATTTCGCTGTTAAAAATATTATACAAATCATCCGTTACGCCGTTTGCCGCTTTTATTGTGGCTATCATTAGCAAATCGGGGTTGACATTTGAAAAGTTAAAATCATATCCGTTATATTTTATAAGTTTTGAAATAAAAATTCTTTGTGTTCTGCCGTTGCCCTCTCTGAACGGATGAAGAAAGTTTGTAGTGCAGTAGAAATCAACAATTTCTTTCGCAAACTTTTCTCTTGAAATTCCTTTAAAATAATTTTCTTTTTCTAGGCGTTTAAAACACGCTTTACACAAATTTTCAAGTTCGTTTACTGAGCAAAATGATGTTCCTTTTTTAGAAATGTTAGCCTGACGAAGTTCTCCTGCCCAGTCGTACAAATCTTCAAATAAAAATCGGTGAATACTCTTATAGCACTCAAAATTTAAGGGCAGTTTTACTTCTTCGCTTTCCAAAACAGCGGCTTTGGCAAAAGTAATTTCCGCTTCAATTTCGGATAGCCTTTTATCATCCTTAATATCAAATTTATTTATTAAACAAGTTGAATTTGGATAACAACTATCACCACTTGCCTCAATACTATATCCCATTATGCAGTTACCCCTGCTTTTTGTTTAACAATGTTAATATACTCTGTCATTGTGATTTCTTGAGATAAGAGTTGTTTGCAAAGCGATTTCGTTTGTGCGGAAACAGAAAGTCCCTCCATATTAAGTGAAACCTCCGCATTACTTAGTGCAAGCTTAATTTCTTTTTGGCTCATAAAAATCACTTCCTTTTTATTATTATATCACAAATTACGGTATATTGCAATTACGACTATGCTGTTACATAAATTTAGGTCATAAATTTACTGCTTTATTTCAAAATTCGGCCACAAAACAGAATAACGGTCTTTAAGGTCTTTAGCATACAAAAGGGCGGTGTTGATTTTTTCTTCGCCGTACAGTGATACAAAATCGTTTAAATCAAGCCCGATTGCGTCAATATAACCCTTAATTTCTTGCGAAGACGGTACTTCTGCAAGAATAGTTTTTATTTCTTGCCATTTTTCGCGGTAAATATCAATTTTACTGTTATTGTACCAGCCGGTTTTATTTTGCAAATCAAGAACTTCGTTTGCAAGGGTTGAATAAATACTCTTAATTTTCTTTTCATAATCTGTAAAGGAGAACTCTTTGGCGGTTGGCGCATCTATTTTTAAAAGATTTTCCCTAATTTTTTGGGTATAGTATGTGGAATATATAACATCGATACCGTGGGAAAGGTGCTTTTTGCCGTCTAAAATTCCGGTTATTTCAAAAAAGTGCGAAAGGTGGTGCTCACTGCCCGAACCAGGCCTTGTAGAACCCGCAAAACTCATAAGTATTCCTATCATAACCAAATATTCCATTAGTTCGGAAATTGCGCTTTCGTCCCTTGCCAAAATGTCTTTCGCTTTATCTTTAATATTATTAGCGCAGTTTAGGGTGTAATCATAAATTTTTTGGCAAAAATACTCATTATTTACAAGGGTGCTTAATTTCCAGTCATTAAGGCAAGAAAATTTACCCAAAATATCGCCGTAACCTGCTTTTAACATATCTATCGGCGCGTTTTTCAAAACGGAAGAATCGGCGAAAATTGCCTTTGGCGGAAGGGTGGTTACAGTAACTTTCATACCACTAAGTATCATAGCGGCGCCCGAAGACGCATAACCGTCCATTGACGGCGCGGTTGCAACAATAAAATAAGGCAGTTTGTTAAAATAACTTACATATTTACATAAATCATTTATAACGCCCGAACCAACACCAATAATTAAATCGGTATTTTTGGTTAGTTTGCTTTCGGTGGTTTTAATTGCCTTTTCATCGGGAATAAGAAATTTATCACCGGTGTCAAAAATAAGATTATTTTCTATTTTGTTTTCAAGCAAATCATAAACATCTTTTCCGCAAACACGGTAGGTGTTTTTATCGGAAACCAACAAAATGGAATTATAATTTTCACACTGTTTTTTAAGTTCGCACAAGGCGTTGTTGCTAACTTCAACAATATCAATAGGGCAGTTGTGTTCCTTTTTGCAAGCACAATTTTCAAAACCCTTTTGTATTTCCTTTACATTCATAAAAAATGCCTCCAAACTATCTGATAATAAAATTATTATAACACAAAAAAACCATAAGTAAAGAAAAATCGGATGCACAGCATCCGATTTTTCTTTAAATATTTTCAATTTTAATTAAACTTGTATTGCCGGAAGTACCGCTGGTGTCGCCGCCGGTTATAATAATTTTATCGCCTTTGTTTAGCATAAGTTCTTGTTCGGCAATCTTTTTTGCGGTGTAAAACAACACATCGGTTGAAGTAAAGCGTTCGCACATAGCGGGAATAACGCCCCAAGAAAGTGCAAGGCGGCGCCAAGTGCGTTCATCGGTGGTAAGGCCAATAATGGGTACGGGCGGACGGAAACGCGATACCATACGCGCGGTCATGCCCGAAAGCGAGCAAGCAACAATTACCTTGGCGCCCAAATCAATAGCCATTCCGCAGGTAGAATGAGATACAGCGTCGGCAGAATTTCTAATTTCAAAAGCCGCATTGTGAAAACGCTTTTGGTAATGAATATTGTTTTCGGTGGTTTCGGCAATTTCAGCCATTGTTTTAACCGCTTCAATAGGATATTTTCCTGCAGCGGTTTCGCCCGAAAGCATAATTGCGCTTGTGCCGTCGTAAACGGCATTGGCAATATCCGATATCTCGGCTCTTGTGGGGCGGGGGTTAGAAATCATAGATTCTAACATTTCGGTAGCGGTAATAACCCTTTTGCCAAGCAAACGGCATTTGGTTATAAGTTTCTTTTGAATTGCAGGAAGCATTTTAAAGGGAATTTCAACACCCATATCGCCGCGGGCAATCATAATGCCGTCACATTCTTCGCAAATTTCTTCAATGTTATCAAAGCCCGATTGGTTTTCAATTTTTGCAATAAGTTCAATGTTATTAGCATTAAGTTCCTTTAAATAATTCTTTACATCAATAAGGTCTTGCTTGCGCGAAACAAAGGAACAGGCAATATAATCAACTTCGTTTTGTATGCCAAAAGCAATGTCTTTTTTGTCTTGCTCGGAAAGGTATTTTTGCTTCATTACTTTGCCCGGGAAACTCATACTCTTGCGGTCTGAAAGTTCACCGCCAATAACGGTGGTACATTTAATGTTTGCACCATCAATTTTTTCAACCATAAAGGTTAAAAGGCCATTGTTAAGCAAAATTGTGTCGCCAACCATAAGTTCGTTGGGCAAATTTTTATAACTAACCGAAACTTTTTTGTTGTTGCCAATAATATCTTCGGTGGTAAAGGTGAACTTGTCACCGTCACACAAAGTGATTTTTTGGCTTTCAAAGGTTTTAATTCGGTATTCAGGACCCTTTGTGTCCAACATAATTGCAATGGGCAAATTAAGGTCACTGCGTACCTTTTTAACAAGGTCAATTCGTTTTTGGTGCTCGTCGTAGGTGCTGTGGGAAAAATTAAGACGCGCCACATTCATTCCGGCTTTGCAAAGGCCTGCTATTGTTTGTTCGGTCTCGCTTGCGGGGCCAATTGTGCATACTATTTTTGTTTTGCGCATGGTGTAACTCCTGGGGATTTGCTGTAATTAAATTTCTGCTTTCCAAAGGCCGTGTAAATTGCAGTAAGCATAAGCTGCAATGGGTTTTTCATCGGCAAGGGCAAAGGTAACGGTGGGTTCTTTGCCAACTTCTAAACATTTGCGTTGGCCACCTTTATCGGTTTGTAAATAAACCCACAAAATGCTGTGTTCTTCTGCCATTGGGTGAAGCGCCGAGCCAACTGTAACGGTTACTAAATTGCCACTAACCGTAACAACGGGAATGTGCTTTTCGTGGCTTGCCTCAACCACACCCGGCTGTAACTGTGTCATTTTTTGGCCGCAGCACACCATATTAACGCCCGAAGCGTTAATCATTCCAACAAGGTTGCCGCAACGTTCACAAACATAAAATTTACTATTTTCACACATAAATAAAACCTCCTAAATATTTACATAATTATTTTACCACTTTTTTTAAAAAAGTAAACTTTTTTCTTGAAAAACATATAAAGACATAGTATATTTAAAAACAGGAGGGATAATTATGAAAATTTGTATGCCTTATAAAAGCGAAACGCTTTGCTATGCGGCAGAGGAATTTGTAAAATACATAACTGCTATGACTTCGCAAAATGTTGAAATAACAGAAGAAAGCGGAGACATTGCTTTGGGCTTTTTGCCAAAAGACAGTGTTAAAGACCCGCTTATTGATGATAAATATGTTATAAACATTGAAAACGGTAAGGGCGAAATTTTGGGCAGCAACGAACGCAGCATTTTGCTTGGTATTTACCGATATCTTAAAGAACTTGGTTGCCGTTTTGTACGCCCCGGCAAATTTGGCGACGTTATACCCAAACGCCAACTTGACGGTAGCGTTAAGGTAGAAGAAACTGCATTTTATCCGTTTAGGGTTGAATGTCTTGAAGGCGCAATTAACGATGAATTGGTTATAGATACTATTCGTTGGTTACCAAAAGTTGGTTACAACGCTTTCTTTACTCAATTTATTACAGCGTATGTATTTTTCCTTCGCCTTTATCCTAATTTTTACGAAAACGCCGGTGAAAACAGGGATAAAGCTATTAAGGAAATGTATGAAAAGTCAATTGTAATGACCGAAAATATTCGTAAGGAAATTAAACGTGTTGGTTTGCAGTTCCATGATGTTGGCCACGGCTATACATTTGAACCCTTTGGTATACATTTTCTTGACGAGATAGCAACCCGCGATGTTCCTGCCGATAAAAAAGAATTGGTTAAACCGTATTTGCCGTATAGAAATGGCGACAGAAAGGTTTTAAACGGTTGCATTAACTGGACAAATATGTGCCTTTCTAATAAAGAACTTCAAAAAATGACAGCTGATTGGTTTGTAAAATATCTTAAAGAAAAACCTAGTGTAGATTTCTTGCACATTTGGTTGGGTGACGGTGCTAACAACCATTGCGAATGTGAAGAATGTATGAAACAAACCGTTTCAGATATGTATATTGACCTTCTTAATGAAGTTGACGCAGCGTTAAATGCGGCAAATATTAACACAAAAATTGTTTGTATACAGTATGTTAATACCCGATATGCGCCGCGTGTTAAAAGGTTAAATAATCCTAATCGTTTTATTCTTATGCCTGCTATTTCAGGCGATACATTAGCGGGCTATACCACCGAAGAATGTACTGTAGAACTTCCGCCCGAAGACGAAAGAAACAACTTTAATCCGGTAGGCGGTTTTAGTGGCGGAATGAAACTTTTTAAAGAATGGCAAGACCAGTACGATTTACCCATAATGTTCTTTGACTATCACCTTTATTCTTCGCATTTTTCAGATGCAAGTTATATGAACATTTCAAAGGTTCTTTCGCACGATGTTAAAATGCTTAAAGAATTTGGTTCAAACGGCATTGTAAACTGCAAAACACAGCGTAGTTATTTCCCAACTTCGCTTCCCGTTTATGCTTCGGGTGCACTTCTTTGCAACCCTAACAGGGAATTTGAAGAAGTAGCCGATGAATATTTTGATGCCGCTTATGGCAAACAGTCAAAGGTTGTAAGGCAATATCTCTTAAAACTTGGCGAATTGTTTGACCCCAAAATTATTATGCGGACAATTTCGGTTGTAGATTTTGAGGCGAAAGACGCAGGCAAAACCAAGCCCGCTTGGCGAGATAACGCAGAAGCTGCAAAACTGTTTGAACAGGTTGAGCCCACCGTAAATGAATTTGCAAAAAATCTTAACGAATATATAGAAAATGCCGAAGATGATTGCCGCCGTCATTCCTTTAAACTTCTTTCGCACCACGCCGAAATGGCAAAACTTTATGGTAAAGCATTACTTGCCGGTGCACTTGGTAACGACGAAGACTGCCAAAAATATAAAGATGAGTTAATAGAATACGCACAGGCAAACGAAGAACATTTCTTCCAAGAGTTCGACGTATATCTATTTAAAACCGCAATGAACAATACTTTCAAAAATGCATAAATAAAAAAAGCAGGTTTTAAAACCTGCTTTTTTTATTGCTTGACAAACTTTAATCGGTGTGTCATACTGAATATGACAATATTTTGACAACATTTAAGAAAAAAGGGAGATTTGTTGTGAAAGTTGAACGAAGAAGTCAAATTGCCGATTTAATAAGAGAACAGCGCGCTATAAAAAACGAAGAATTGATGGAACGCTTTGGAATATCTATTGAAACTGTGCGCCGCGATTTAGATTATTTAGAACAACAGGGTGTTTTGCGAAAAGTTTACGGCGGTGCGGTTGCAAATATATCGCTTAATTCCGAGCCCGAATATGCCAGTCGTTCTAAAACCAATTTTAACCAAAAAAATGCCATTGCCAAAGAGGCGGTTCAACTAATAAACGAAGGCGATACTATTTATTTAGGTGTTGGCACAACCGTGCAGGCAATGGTTCAGTATATGCACAATATCGGCAATATTACCGTGTTCACAAACGCATTGCGTACAGCGGTGGAACTTAGCGAAATACCCGGCTGTACCGTGGTGCTTCCCGGCGGTATGCTTAGAACAAAGGAATTAACATTATCGGGTTTTCCCGCTGAAGACAATTTAACGCAATTTAATGTAGACAAAGCGTTTATTGGGGTTGGCGGTATAAACGAAAACGGAATAACCGATTTCCATATTGGCGAAGCCCAGCTTCACAGAAAACTTGTTCTTAATGCACGCCAGTCGGTTGCTTTAATAGATTCAAGCAAAATTGGTATACGCGCAATGAATAACGTTTGCGCGCTTAAGGAATTAGATTTGGTTATAACCGATAGCGATGCTAATAAAAAAACAGTAAAAGCAATAAAGCGCGAAACAAAAGTAATAATTGCAAAATAAGGGAAAACGGCGTTCTGCAAGAACGCCGTTTTGTTTGATTATTGCTAAATTTTGAAAAAATCTTGCAAATGTTTTGACAATATGTTATTATACACTATATAGAAATACATTTTATTAAAGAAAGGTGTATAAATATGTTAAAAACAGACGTAGTTGTTATTGGTGCGGGTGCTGTGGGTTGCGCCGTTGCCCGCGAACTTTCAAAGTACGAAGTTGACATTATAGTGGTTGAAAAGAACGAAGACGTTGGCGGCGATGCTTCTAAATCTAACAGTGCCATTATTCATACCGGCTATGATGCGGCACCCGATACATTGGAATCGCAGCTTGTTGTTGCGGCTAACCCAATGTACGATGAACTGTGCGCCGATTTAGACGTGCCTTTTGCCCGTATTGGTGCTATTTTGCCTGCCATTACCGACGAACAGTTTGAAAAACTGCCCGCCATTAAAGAAAAGGCGTTTCGCAACCGCGTTTATGATGTTGAATATAAAAGCGGTGCCGAACTTCTTGAAATGGAACCGCAGTTAAACCCCGAAGTTAAAGGCGGTTTGTGGATTCCAAGGGAAAGTATTATTGACCCGTTTATTTTGGTTCAGGCATATGCAGAAAATGCCTATGCAAACGGTGTTCGCTTTTTGCTTAATTCGGCAGTAGTTGGCATTACCACCGAAAACGGCAAGGTTAAAACCGTAAAAACCGAAACCGAAGAAATTGAAACCACCTATGTAATTAACTGCGCAGGTTTATACTGCGATGAAATTGCCGAAATGGTTGGCAAAGCCGAATATAAAGTTGTGGCTCGTAAAGGCCAGTTCTTCATATTAGATAAAAACACTTCCTGTCAGGTTGAACATATTGTTTTACCAATACCCACAAAGGTTACCAAAGGCAAACTTATGTGCCCCACAATTCATGGTAATATGCTTGTTGGCCCCACCGCCGAAGACCAAGATTCTAAGGTTGATAAATCTACCACGGCAGAAGGTCTTGCAAGTATTACGTCCGATGTACGTAATCTTGTTCCCAATGTAAACGTACGCGATACCATTACACAGTATTCAGGCCTTCGCCCCAACCGCAACCCCGAAGGTTTGCATTTTGACATTTGGGATGATTTAGAAGGTTATGTTAATCTTTCGGGTGTTCGTTCCACCGGCCTTACTTTGTCGTTGGCTATGGGTACATATGTAGTACAGCAGCTGCTTATGCGCGGTGCAAACTGGAAACGCAAAGAAAACTTTATTAAAAAGCGTAAAGGTATTGTTAAATTCAGTGAATGTACGCGTGAAGAGCAAGATGCACTTGTAAAAGAAAACCCATTGTACGGTAACGTTATTTGCCGTTGCGAAACCATTACCGAAGCCGAAATTTTAGATGCTATTCACCGTCCGCTTGGTGCAAAAAGCGTTGATGCCGTTAAGCGCCGCGTTCGCGCAGGTATGGGCCGTTGCCAAGCCGGTTTCTGCGGACCAAAAGTTATTGAAATTCTTTCGCGCGAATTAGGTTGTTCGCCTACCGACATTAACAAAAACAACAGCGGTTCACAAATGGTGACCGGCTTTACCAGATAAGAAAGGCGGGAAGATTTATGTATACAGTAAATTGTGATGTTGCTATTATTGGCGGCGGACCTGCAGGTTTAGCCGCAGCAGTTGCCGCAAAAGAAGAAGGCGCAAAAAAGGTTCTTGTTTTAGAACGCGATAACGCCCCGGGCGGTATTTTGCAACAATGTATTCATCCGGGTTTTGGACTTACCCGTTTTAAAGAAGAACTTACAGGCCCTGAATATTACGGCCGTTTTGTTGAACAGGCAAAGGCAGTAGGCGTTGAATATATGTTTGATACAATGGTTTTGGAAGTTTTGAACGAAACAAACCAAATTATTTGCACAAGCAGTAAATACGGTTTAACCCAAGTTGTTGCCCAAAGTATTGTTTTGGCAATGGGCTGCCGCGAAAGAACCCGCGCCGGTATTATGGTGCCGGGTACACGCCCCGCAGGTATATACACTGCAGGCGCTGCACAGCGACTGGTTAACCGCCAAAATATTATGGTTGGTAAAAAGGTTGTTATTTTGGGTTCGGGCGATATTGGTATGATTATGGCACGCCGTATGACACTTGAAGGTGCCAAGGTGGTTATGGTGGTTGAACTTATGGATTATCTTGCAGGTCTTACCCGTAACCGCGTGCAGTGTTTAGATGATTTTGGTATTCCTTTAAAACTTGCCCATACAATTACTAAAATTGAGGGCGACTGCCGTGTTAGCGGTGTTTGGGTTGCCCCTGTTGACGATAAAAAACAACCCATAACCGAAAAACAAGAATTTGTTGAATGTGATACCGTTTTGTTCTCGGTTGGTTTGCTTCCCGAAAACGAACTAACCCGTAAAGCAGGTATTAAAATAGACCCAATTACAAACGGCCCTGCTGTTAACCAGTATATGCAAACTTCGGCTCCGTCGGTGTTTGCTTGCGGTAACGTTGTGCACGTTAACGATTTGGTAGATAACGTAAGCGAAGAAAGTGCCCGCGCAGGTAAATACGCCGCGCTTTACGCAATGGGTAAACTTAACGGAGAACAAAAGGTTGTTAACTGCGTAACAGGGCGCAATGTTCGTTATTTGTGTCCGCAAACTGTTGACGCCAACCAAGACCAAGGCAAAGTAACCTTGTATTTCAGGGTATTATCACCCGAAACAAATGTAAAACTTGTAGCCCGCTGCGGTGATACCGTTTTGGCTTCTGCCAAAGAATTCCGTGTTAACCCGGGTGAAATGTGTCACTTAACTGTTTCTACAGAAAATATTGTGGGCAATAACATAACCGTAGACGTAATCAAGGAGGACTAACAAGGTGAAAAAAGAAATTATTTGTACAGTATGCCCCCGTGGTTGCCATATTTTAGTAGAGGGTGAAGGCGATAATATAATAAGCGTTGAAGGTTATGCCTGCAAACGCGGTCTTACTTATGCAAGTGCCGAATTCGCGCACCCGGTTAGAATTTTAACCACTACCGTAAAAATTGAAGGCGCAAAAGAATGTTTGTTGCCCGTTCGTTCCGATAAGCCCATTGCAAAAGAAAAACTTATGGAATGTATGGACATTATTCGTAAGGTTGTTGTTTCTGCACCTATTAACCGTCACGATGTAATTGTTTCTAATATTTGCGATAGCGGTGCTAATATTGTGGCTACCGCAGTGGTAGAAAAATAGTTTTTAACCATAGGAGTAGGGAAGTGTCAAAGAAATATATTTTAGGTCTTGACCAAGGTACAACAGGCACAAGTGCGTTGCTGTTTAATGATAAGTGGGAAAATCTTGCAAGGGGCTATAAAGAGGTTGTGCAGTATTACCCCCAACCCGGCTGGGTTGAGCACGACGGCGAACAGCTTTATGAAACCCTTTTAATTTCTACTAAAAATGCACTGGAACTTTCGGGTGCAAATATTAATGAAATTAAGGCAATTGGTTTAGATAACCAAGGCGAAACAGTAATTTTGTGGGATAAAAAAACCGGCAAACCCATATATCCAGCAATAGTTTGGCAAGACCGCCGAACCGCAAATGAAGTAGATGAACTAAACAAAAAATACGGCGAATTTTTCTATAGCCGAACAGGTCTTAAATTAGACGCATATTTTGGTGCAACCAAAATAAGATGGGTGCTTGAAAATGTTCCGCTTGCAAAAGAACTTCTAAAAGAAAAACGTTTGGCGGCGGGCACTCTTGATACTTGGTTTATTTGGAAAATGACAGGCGGAAAACAGTTCCTTACCGATTGCGTTACGGCAAGCCGTACCTGCCTTTTTAACGTTAATACTATGTGTTGGGATAAGGAAATTCTAAATTTGTTAGAAATTCCTGCCGAAATTTTGCCCGAAATTCGCGAAAACGCGTCTGATTTCGGCACAACCGACCCAAATTGTTTTTTGGGCGCGGAAATTAAAATTACAGGAAGCATTGTTGACCAACACGCTGCGCTTATTGGTCAGGGCTGTTTTGAAGTAGGCGATGTTAAAACCACCTATGGAACAGGTTGTTTTATGCTAATGAACACCGGTAAAACAAACTTTAAAAATAATAACGGCTTAATTTCTTCGTTAGCTTTTTTTCATAATAAAAAGCCAACCTTTGCGTTAGACGGCGGAATTTATATTTCGGGTGCCGCAACAAAGTGGCTTAAAAACGGGTTAAATATTATTGATAAAATGACCGACGTCGATAAACTGGCTCTTTCGGTAAACAATAATGCAGGTGTTTATTTTGTTCCTGCGTTTACAGGCCTTGCAGCACCGTATTGGGATTCTTATGCAAGAGGAACAATGGTTGGCATTACCGCAAATTGCACAAAGGCGCATATTGTCCGCGCCACGCTTGAAGCAACGGCATACCAAGTAAAAGATATCTTTGATGTTTTTAAACAAACAACAAACGAAAGAATTAAAACAATGCGGGCAGACGGCGGCGGAACCGAAAGCAAGTTTTTAATGCAGTTCCAAGCCGATTTGCTTAATATGCCTGTTCAGGTGGCTTCCCATGTTGAAGCAACCGGTTTGGGTGCAGCATATGTTGCGGCTCTTGGCTTGGGTGAAATCTCATCGCTTGACGAAGTGTCTAAACTGTGGAAATGCGGAGTTTGCTATGAGCCCCAAATGAGCGAAGACCAGCGCGAATATTTAATGGATAAATGGCACCGCGCAGTAACCCGCGCAAAAGATTGGGCCACCGAATAAATAAAAAAGCCAAGTTAACAACTTGGCTTTTGCTTTTTTTAA